>NZ_JBIWPA010000043.1:0-74367 GCF_044768035.1 Kitasatospora sp. NPDC101176 | reverse complement strand
TTCGGTCTGCCTTCCAGCAGGCCCTCCGGGCGCTTCGTTCTTTCGTGTTTCCAGCTTATCAGATGTTTTCCGCTCCGTTTTCCCGGAGTTTCATTCACCCGACCGGCTTTTTGCCTTTCGGCGCTCCCGAACTCTACCAGAGTTTTCCGGGCCGTTTTCCGCGGTCATTCCCGAATTCATATTCGAGAACTTCCGGCGGGGCCGTCCCGTGGGGCAACCCGGAGAACATTACGCACCGGGCTGCCCCACGTCAAACCGGGACCGGCCGGGCCGGCTCCTGAGGGGTGGCACCCCTCAGGAGCCGGCCCGGGCCCTGGACCAGGCCCTCACGGCATCAGACCTCGACGACGACCGGGAGGATCATCGGCCGGCGGCGGTAGTTGTCCGCCACCCACTTGCCGATGGTCCGGCGGACCAGCTGCTGGACCTGGCGCGGCTCCAGGACGCCGTCGCTCGCCGAGCGGTCCAGGGCCTCCTGGAGCTTGGCGACGACCGGCGCGAACGCGCTGTCCTCGATGCCGGAACCGCGGGCCTGGATGGTCGGGCCGCCCACGATCTTGCCGTTGGTCGAGTCGACCGCGACGAAGACCGAGATGAAGCCCTCCTCGCCGAGGATTCTGCGGTCCTTCAGCGAGGCCTCGGTGATGTCACCGACCGAGGCACCGTCCACGTAGACGTACCCGGCCTGCACCTTGCCGACGATGCGGGCGACGCCGCCCTCGAGGTCGACGCAGACGCCGTCCTCGGCGATGACCACGCGGTTGCGCGGCACACCGGTGGCGATGCCCAGGTCGGCGGCGGCGCGCAGGTGCCGCCACTCGCCGTGGACGGGCATCAGGTTGCGCGGCTTGCAGATGTTGAAGAAGTACAGCAGCTCGCCGGCCGAGGCGTGGCCCGAGACGTGCACCTTGGCGTTGCCCTTGTGCACGACCTTGGCGCCCCAGCGGGTCAGGCCGTTGATGACCCGGTAGACGGCGTTCTCGTTGCCCGGGATCAGCGAGGAGGCCAGGACGACGGTGTCGCCCTCGACGATGCGGATCTGGTGGTCGCGGTTGGCCATCCGGGACAGCGCGGCCATCGGCTCGCCCTGCGAGCCGGTACAGATCAGCACGACCTCCTTGTCCGGCAGGTCGTCCAGCTGCTTGACGTCGACGACCATGTTGCCGGGGACCTTGAGGTACCCGAGGTCGCGGGCGATGCCCATGTTGCGGACCATCGAGCGGCCGACGAAGGCGACCTTGCGCTTGTACTCGTGCGCGGCGTCCAGCACCTGCTGGATGCGGTGCACGTGGCTGGCGAAGGAGGCGACGATGATGCGCTTGTCGGCGTTGGCGAACACGTTCCGCAGCGCGGCCGAGATGTCCCGCTCGTGCGGGATGAAGCCGGGGACCTCGGCGTTGGTGGAGTCCACCAGCAGCAGGTCCATGCCCTCCTCCGCCAGCTTGGCGAAGGTCGGCAGGTCGGTGAGGCGGCCGTCGAGCGGCAGCTGGTCCATCTTGAAGTCGCCGGTGGCGACGACCATGCCCGCGGGGGTGCGGACCGCGACCGCGAGGGCGTCCGGGATGGAGTGGTTGACCGCGATGAACTCGCAGTCGAAGGGACCGATGCGCTCGCGCTGGCCCTCCTTCACCTCCAGCACGTACGGCCGGATGCGGTGCTCGGCGAGCTTGGCCTCGATCAGGGCGAGGGTCAGCTTCGAGCCGATCAGCGGGATGTCCGGGTTCTCCCGCAGGAGGAACGGTACGGCGCCGATGTGGTCCTCGTGGCCGTGGGTGAGGACGATGCCGTCGATCTTGTCGAGGCGGTCCCGGATGTAGCTGAAGTCCGGGAGGATCAGGTCCACACCGGGCTGCTCGTCCTCGGGGAAGAGGACGCCGCAGTCGACGATCAGGATGCGGTCCTCGTACTCGAAGACCGTCATGTTGCGGCCGATCTCGCCGAGGCCGCCGAGCGGAGTGATGCGGAGGGCGCCCTCCTTCAGGGCGGGGGGCGCGCCGAGTTCGGGATGCGGGTGACTCAAAAGACTCTCCTCACGACGCACGCCATATGCCCGGGGTCCTCCCCTGGAGACATATGGCGTGCGTTCTCAGTGTCGTTTTCCTACCGGGTCGGTGCTCTCGCGCCTTCGGTCCGGTCCAGCGGCGGGCCCGTGAGGGTCCGGCGAGCCGGGGCGCGCACGTCTGTGTCTGCTACAGGTGTACCCCGCCGGCGGCGAGATCCTTCGTCAATTGCGCGATCTCCTCGGGAGTCGCACCGACCAGGGGCAGCCGCAGCGGGCCGGCCGGGAGGCCCTGGAGCCCCAGTGCCGCCTTGGTGAGGATGACGCCCTGCGTGCGGAACATACCGCTGAACACCGGGAGCAGGCTCTGGTGGATCGCAGTGGCCTTGGCCACATCGCCGGACAGGTACGCGTCGATCATCGCACGCAGTTCGCCGGCCACCACGTGCCCGACGACGCTGACCACACCGGCGGCCCCGACGGAGAGCAGCGGCAGGTTGAGGACGTCGTCGCCGGAGTACCAGGCGAGGCCGGAACGGGCGATGGCCCAGGAGGCCGCGCCGAGGTCCCCCTTGGCGTCCTTGTTGGCGACGATCCGCGGGTGCTCGCCGAGGCGGACCAGCGTCTCGTGGGAGAGCGCCACGCCGCTGCGGCCCGGGATGTCGTAGAGCATGACCGGCAGGCCGGTGGCGTCGGCGATGTGCACGGTGTGCCGGTACAGGCCCTCCTGCGGGGGCTTGCTGTAGTACGGGGTGACGACCAGCAGGCCGTGGGCTCCGGCGGCCTCGGCCTGGCGGGCCAGTTCGGCGCTGTGGTGGGTGTCGTTGGTGCCGACGCCCGCGACCACGTGGGCACGGTCCCCGACCGCCTCCACCACGGCGCGGACGAGCTGGGCCTTCTCGGCGTCGCTGGTGGTCGGGGACTCACCGGTGGTGCCGTTGACGACGAGACCGTCGTTGCCGGAGTCGACGAGGTGCGTGGCGAGGCGCTGGGCGCCGTCGAGGTCGAGTCCGCCGTCGGCGGTGAACGGGGTGACCATCGCGGTCAGGACCCGGCCGAAGGGCGTCTGGGGGGTGGAGGTCGGAGCCATGCGTCCAAAGCTACTCGTAGGCGGTGGGGCGGTACCCACACCGGTCCAGGGTTCGGACATCGGGCAGGTGCCGTGAGCGGCCGAAACGGGCGGCGGCCGGACGGGGCCGGGCGGGGGGAACGGCGGAGGGGTGGGATCCCGGTGCTGCCCGCTCGGGGGTTCGGGCAGCACCGGGATCCGTGTTCACGAATGTAGGGAGCGGCCGGAAAAGCCGCAATCCAGACATGCCAGACACTCAGCCCATATGCCCATCGCCCCAGGTCAGGGGGCGACCCGGCCGTGCTTCTCGAAGGCCGCATGGGTGAGCGGCATCAGCCTCGCCCACTCCTGCTCCATCTGCTCGGCGACCATCTCGATCTCGCGCTGCGGGAAGGACGGCACCGCCGAGTTCTCCCGCTTGGTCCGCAGCGACAGGAAGTGCATCAGCGAGCGGGAGTTACAGGTCGCGTACATCGAGGAGAACAGGCCGACCGGCAGCACCGCGCGGGCCACCTCGCGGGCCACGCCGGCCGCCAGCATCTCCCGGTAGCGGGCGTAGGACTCGCGGTACGCCGCCTCCATCGCCTCCGTGGTGGTCCGGTGCTGCTCCGGGGTGCCCTCGACGAACTCGTAGCGGCCCGGGCGGCCCTGCTGGACGAGCTTGCGCTCCTCCGCCGGGACGTAGAAGACCGGCTGCAGCTCGCGGTAGCGGCCGGACTCCTCGTTGTACGACCAGCCGCTGCGGTGCCGGTGGAACTCGCGGAACACGAAGATCGGCGCACTGATGAAGAAGGTCATCGAGTTGTGCTCGAAGGGCGTGCCGTGCCGGTCCCGCATCAGGAAGTTGATCAGGCCCGCGGACTTCTCCGGGTCCTCCCGCACCGCCTCCAGGGACTGCTCCCCCGCGGTCGAGACCCGGGCCGCCCAGATGACGTCCGAGTCGGCGGCGGCACTGCGGACCAGCTCCACCGTGACGTCGCTGCGGAAGCCGGGGACCGGCGCTTCGTCGCTCACGCGTTGCTCCTTGCGGGATCGGTGCTGTGCAGCCTGATGGCGTGCTGCATGGTCTTGCGGGCCCGCGGGGTGTCACCGGCGTCGGCGTACGCCACCGCGAGGCGGAACCAGACCCGCCAGTCGGCCGGCGAGGCCTCCGCCTCCGTCCGGCGCCGGGCGAACACCGCGTCGGCCGAGGCACGGTCGATCCGCCCGCCCCCGGTGCGCACCAGCTCGTCCACGGGCAGGCCGCCCTCGGCCTCGAGCTGCCGGGCGAGCAGCTCGCTGGCCCGGCCGAAGCGGACGGTCTGGCGCAGGAACCAGACGCCGATCACCGGGATCACGAAGGCGCACACCCCGATGCCGATGCCGAGCGGCTTGCCGGTGGCGACCAGCTGGACGCCCTCCCCCACGCAGATCAGGGCGACCAGCAGCAGCACGCCGGACAGGACGAAGAAACCGGTACGGGAGGTCATGACGCGCTCCTGGGGATCGGCACGGTCACAGGTCCAGGAAGTGCTCGAGGCCGAAGGTCAGCCCCGGGTGGTCGACGACCTTGCGGACGCCCAGCAGGATGCCCGGCATGAAGCTGCTGTGGTGCAGCGAGTCGTGCCGGATGGTCAGCGTCTCACCGGTGTCGCCGAACATCACCTGCTGGTGCGCGAGCAGACCGCGCAGCCGGACGGCGTGCACCGGCACCCCGTCCACGTCGGCGCCGCGGGCGCCGGGCAGGCCGTGGGTGGTCGGGTCCTGCTGGGGCGGCCGGCCGGCCTCGGCGCGGGCCGCGGCGATCAGCTGCGCGGTGCGGGTGGCGGTGCCGCTGGGGGCGTCGGCCTTGCGGTCGTGGTGCAGCTCGACCACCTCGACCGACTCGAAGTACCGGGCCGCCGTCTGGGCGAACTTCATGCCGAGGATCGCACCGATGGAGAAGTTCGGCGCGATCAGCAGACCGAGCTCCGGCGCCCCGGCCAGCAGGCCGCGGACGGTGTCGAGCCGCTCGTCGGTCCAGCCGGTGGTGCCGGTGACCACGTGGATGCCGTGGTTCAGGCAGTAGTCGAGGTTTCCCATCACCGAGTCCGGGTGGGTCAGCTCGACGGCGACCTGGGCACCGGCCTCGGTCAGCTCCTGCGGCTTCGACCCGCGGCCCAGGGTGGCGACCAGCTCCATGTCCGGAGCGGCCTCCACCGCCTTGACCGCCTCGGAGCCGATCCGTCCCCGGGCGCCGATCACGGCGACACGCAGCGTCATAGCGGTAGTCCTCTCACACCAGCAGGTCGGCGAGCTTGGCCGCCCGCCTGTCGTTGACCGGGCCGATCAGCGCCAGCGACGGCCGGTACGCGCCCAGCACATCACGGGCCACCTCGTGCACGTCGTCCAGGGTCACGGCCGCGATCCGGCCCAGCATCTCGTCCACCGACAGGTGGTGGCCGTAGCTGAGCTCGGCCTTGCCGATCCGGTTCATCAGCGAGCCGGTGTCCTCCATGCCGAGCACGGTGGAACCGGAGATCTGGCCGATCGCGCGCTGCAGCTCCTCCTCGGTGATGCCCTCGGCGACCACCTTCGCCAGCTCGGCGCGGCAGATCCGCAGCACCTCCTCGACCCGCTTGGGCTGGCAGCCGGCGTAGATGCCGAACAGGCCGCTGTCCGCGTAGGAGGAGGAGTACGAGTACACCGAGTAGGCGAGGCCGCGCTTCTCCCGGACCTCCTGGAACAGCCGGGAGCTCATCCCGCCGCCGAGGGCGGCGTTGAGCACGCCCATCGCCCAGCGGCGCTCGTCGTGCCGGGGCACCCCGGGCACGCCCAGCACCAGGTGGGCCTGCTCGGTGGAGCGGTTGAGCACCTCGACCTTGCCGGCCGTGCGCAGCGCCTTGACGCCGCGGCGGGCCTCGGCGGGGGCCGCCTCCGAGCGGGCCAGCACCGGCGCGAAGGCCTGCTCGACCTGCTTGACGACCTTGCGGTGGTCGAGGTTGCCGGCCGCCGAGACGACCAGGTTCTCGGGCCGGTAGCGGCGGTGGTAGAAGCCGGCGATCTGGTCCCGGGTGAGCGCCTTGATGGTCTCCTGGGTGCCGAGGATCGGGCGGCCGAGCGGGCCGCTGCCGTAGATCACCCTGGCAAAGAGGTCGTGCACGACGTCGCCCGGGTCGTCCTCGGCCATCGCCATCTCCTCGAGGATGACGCCGCGCTCGGCGTCGACGTCCTCGGGGCGGATCAGCGAACCGGTGAGCATGTCGCAGACCACGTCGATGGCCAGCGGCAGGTCGGTGTCCAGGACCCGGGCGTAGTAGCAGGTGTTCTCCTTCGCGGTGAAGGCGTTCATCTCGCCGCCGACCGCGTCCAGGGCCGCCGAGATGTCCAGCGCGCTGCGCCGCTCGGTGCCCTTGAAGAGCAGGTGCTCCAGGTAGTGGGTGGCGCCGTTGAGCTGCGGGGTCTCGTCCCGCGAGCCGACGCCGACCCAGATGCCGAAGGTCGCGGAGCGCACCGTCGGCAGGGTTTCGGTGACGACCCGCAGGCCGCCGGGGAGGACGGTGCGGCGCACCGTGCCGGCGCCGTCGACGCCCTTGAGCAGGGTCCGGGTGGTGCCGGGGCGCTGCTTCGCCGCCGGGGCCTGAGCCACGGGGGGTACCTCCAGAGGAAACGCGCGCGGGAACGCGCGGACGAACGCGGGGGCAACAGGGTGCGGCCCGCACGCCGGGAGGCGTACGGGCCGCAAGGGGTCAGCTAGCGGCGCTTCACTCGGAAGCGGCCTCGCCGCCCTCCTCGCCCTCGATGACGGGGATCAGGGAGAGCTTGCCGCGCGGGTCGATCTCGGCGATCTCGACCTGCACCTTGGCGCCGACGCCGAGGACGTCCTCGACGTTCTCGACGCGCTTGCCGCCGGCCAGCTTGCGGATCTGCGAGATGTGCAGCAGGCCGTCCTTGCCCGGCATGAGCGAGACGAACGCGCCGAACGTCGTGGTCTTCACCACGGTGCCCAGGTAGCGCTCGCCGACCTCCGGCATGGTCGGGTTGGCGATCTGGTTGATCGTGGTGCGGGCGGCCTCGGCGGCCGGGCCGTCGGCGGCACCGATGTAGATGGTGCCGTCGTCCTCGATCGTGATCTCGGCGCCGGTGTCCTCCTGGATCTGGTTGATCATCTTGCCCTTGGGGCCGATGACCTCGCCGATCTTGTCCACCGGGATCTTGATGGTGATGATGCGCGGCGCGTTCGGGGACATCTCGTCCGGGGAGTCGATGGCCTCGTTCATCACGTCGAGGATGTGCAGGCGGGCGTCGCGGGCCTGCTTCAGCGCGGCGGCGAGCACCGACGCCGGGATGCCGTTGAGCTTGGTGTCCAGCTGCAGGGCGGTGATGAAGTTGCGGGTACCGGCGACCTTGAAGTCCATGTCGCCGTACGCGTCCTCGGCACCCAGGATGTCGGTCAGCGCGACGTAGTGGGTCTCACCGTCGATCTCCTGGGAGATCAGGCCCATGGCGATGCCGGCGACGGCGGCCTTCAGCGGCACACCGGCGTTCAGCAGCGACATGGTGGAGGCGCAGACCGAGCCCATCGAGGTGGACCCGTTGGAGCCGAGCGCCTCGGAGACCTGGCGGATGGCGTACGGGAACTCCTCGCGCGAGGGCAGGACGGGGATGATCGCCCGCTCCGCCAGCGCGCCGTGGCCGATCTCGCGGCGCTTGGGCGAACCCACGCGGCCGGTCTCGCCGACCGAGTACGGCGGGAAGTTGTAGTTGTGCATGTAGCGGCGGCGCGTCTCCGGGGAGAGCGTGTCCAGCTGCTGCTCCATGCGCAGCATGTTCAGCGTGGTGACGCCCAGGATCTGGGTCTCGCCGCGCTCGAACAGGGCCGAGCCGTGCACGCGCGGGATGGCCTCGACCTCGGCGGCCAGGGTGCGGATGTCGGTGACACCGCGGCCGTCGATGCGGACCTTGTCCTTGATGACGCGCTCGCGGACGATCTTCTTGGTCAGCGCGTTGTAGGCGGCGCTGATCTCCTTCTCGCGGCCCTCGAACTCGGGGAGCAGTTTCTCGGCGGCCAGCGCCTTGACGCGGTCCAGCTCGTTGTTGCGCTCCTGCTTGCCCGGGATGGTCAGGGCCTGGGCGAGCTCGTCCTTGACGGCGGCGGTCAGCGCGGCGAGGACGTCGTCCTGGTAGTCCAGGAAGACCGGGAACTCGCCGGTCGGCTTGGCGGCCTGGGCGGCGAGCTGCGACTGGGCGGCGCAGAGGACCTTGATGAACGGCTTAGCGGCGTCGAGACCGGCCGCGACGACGTCCTCGGTCGGGGCCTCGGCACCGTCGCCGACCAGCTTGATGGTCTTGTCGGTGGCCTCGGCCTCGACCATCATGATCGCGACGTCGCCGTCCGGCAGGACGCGACCGGCGACGACCATGTCGAAGACGGCCGACTCCAGCTCGCTGTGGGTCGGGAAGGCCACCCACTGGCCCTTGATCAGCGCGACGCGGACGCCACCGATCGGGCCGGAGAACGGCAGGCCCGCCAGCTGGGTGGAGGCGGAGGCGGCGTTGATCGCGACCACGTCGTACAGGTGGTCGGGGTTGAGCGCCATCACGGTGACGACGACCTGGACCTCGTTGCGCAGGCCCTTGACGAAGGACGGGCGCAGCGGGCGGTCGATCAGGCGGCAGGTGAGGATCGCGTCCTCGGAAGGCCGGCCCTCGCGACGGAAGAACGAGCCGGGGATGCGGCCCGCGGCGTACATCCGCTCCTCGACGTCCACGGTCAGCGGGAAGAAGTCGAAGTGCTCCTTCGGCTGCTTGGACGCGCTGGTGGCCGACAGCACCATGGTGTCGTCGTCCAGGTAGGCCACGGCGGAGCCGGCGGCCTGACGGGCCAGGCGGCCGGTCTCGAAGCGGATGGTACGGGTGCCGAAGGAACCGTTGTCGATCACGGCCTCGGCGTAGAACACGTTCTCTTCCACCTGGAAGATCTCCTCTTTCGTACGTCTCCGGGAGAGCGTCCCCGCGTACTGCCTGCCGGCCGACCGGGTCCTCCCGTCAGGGAGGCCGGCAGTCGGGCCGGTCTTCGATCGAAGCCTCCGGGGCTCCCCGCTCGTCCGGCGGGGTTTCCGGGGGCCACTACCGAGGACCGGCGCCTCACGGCTGCCGGGCCGGGGCGGGCGGTCCGCGTCTGGACGCTCTCTCGGATGCGGGCGGCTTCCGTTTGAAGCCTTCGGCCCGCGGGGGTTCGGGTCCTTGTGCCCGGGTGGCGCGCTGGTGCGCCATCACCCGGCATGCCCACAACCCTACGGTGCAATCCTCGGGCACCCGGGGAGGTGCGCGCGAGTTGTTATGTCCGGGCGCCGCGGTTCGAACACCGCGGCATACGCGCGAGGGGCGGCTCCCCGGTGTGGGGAGCCGCCCCGAGCGGCGGTCTTAGCGGGCGCCGCCGGCGGCACCACGACGGATGCCCAGGCGGTCGACGAGCGTACGGAAGCGCTCGATGTCCTTCTTGGCCAGGTACTGCAGCAGGCGGCGACGCTGGCCGACCAGGATCAGCAGGCCGCGGCGCGAGTGGTGGTCGTGCTTGTGGGACTTCAGGTGCTCGGTCAGGTCCGAGATGCGACGGGAGAGCATGGCCACCTGGACCTCGGGGGAGCCGGTGTCGCCCTCCTTGGTGCCGAACTCGGCGATGATCTGCTTCTTGACGTCAGAGGCGAGAGCCACTGCAACTCCTTCGGGGTCTACCGAGCGGTCCTGGTCGACAGCACAGGACTCAGTGAGAACTCGGTGTCGTACGGGCGCGGCCGGCGGTCTGCGACCCACGGGGGCGGACACACGGCTGCGCTCGAGGGCCAAGCGTACCAGTGCCGCCCACGCCACCGGTCGGCGGGCCGGGGCGGGCGGCAGCGGAGGGGGTGCGGGCCGGTCAGCCGGTGGCGCCGCGGACCAGCCGGTAGACGTCCAGCACGGCGAGCGCGAGCGGGACCAGCGAGATCAGCGTGAGGCTGTCGACCAGGTCCAGGATGCGCCCCCAGAACGGGGAGACGCCCAGCCGGGGCACCACCAGGGCGATCGCGGTGAGCAGCGCGGCACCGAACGCGATCGAGGCGGCCAGCCAGACGGTGCGCAGGTCGACCTGGGCGGCGCTGGTGGCGCGCAGGACGTACTGCGGGGTGTGCAGGGACAGGCCGACGATCAGCAGGGAGAGGCCGAGCAGCCCGGCGATGGTGAGGCTGAAGACCTGCGCGGTGTAGCGGAACAGCCGGGCGCGCAGCATGGTGGCGATCCCCAGGGCGAGCGCGAGCAGCTCGGGGAAGGTCCGGTCGGTGAAGCCGAGCACGGCGCAGGAGCCGACCACGACCGCGGCGCAGCCGCCGACCAGGCCGACCAGCACCTCGTGGCCGCGGCGGGCCTGGTGGGCGATCCGCTCGTACTGGACGGCCTCGGCGCGCTCCGCCTCCTCGTCGTAGTCGCGGCTGCGGGTGCGGGTCTGGCCGGGGGCGCTGAAGCCGACGGGCAGCCGGGCGAAGCGGGCGGACAGGCCGGGCAGGAAGCCGACGGCGGCCACCGCGGCGACGCCGGTGACGGCGGCGATGTGGCCCGCCGGGGTCTCCGGCAGCAGGACGGCGGCGAAGGTGGCGAGCGCACCGGCGGCGGCGACCAGCGCGGCGGCGACGAACACCGCGTCCTGCTCGGGCAGCAGGCCGACCAGCAGCACGGCGACGACCAGGACGGTGACGCAGCCGGCCAGGAACTGGAGCCGGCCGGGGCCGTCCCACGGGTGGGT
Source organism: Kitasatospora sp. NPDC101176 (assembly GCF_044768035.1). Taxonomy (NCBI): domain Bacteria; kingdom Bacillati; phylum Actinomycetota; class Actinomycetes; order Kitasatosporales; family Streptomycetaceae; genus Kitasatospora; species Kitasatospora sp. NPDC101176. The sequence continues at coordinate 63,561 of NZ_JBIWPA010000043.1, read as the reverse complement.
GACGGCGATCAGCCCGCTGCCGCCGATCATGGCGTGCGGCAGGGCGCCGAGGCCGAGCGCCAGGGCGGCGTGGGCGTCCTGGTAGACCCGGGCGCGGACGCCGGCCAGTGCGGTGAGGACGACGGCGGTGACGCCGGCCAGGACGCCGGGCAGGCCGTGCATGTCGTGGCGCAGGTCGGAGAACCAGAGCGCGAAGCCCAGCAGGGTGAGCAGGAGCCCGGCGCCGATCAGGCCGAAGGCCCGCATCAGCTCGGCGCTCCAGAACCGGCGGTCGGCCTCGACGGCGCTGGCGATGGCGTCGGCGACGTCGTCGTAGACGGCCGGCGGGAGCGACTCGGCGAAGGGGCGCAGCGCGAGCAGGTCGCCGTCGCGGACCTGCTGGGCGGCGAGCGGCAGGCCGCTGTCGAGGACGGTGCCGTCCCGGCGGACCAGGTGGAACCCGGTGGGGGCGCCGTCGGGCTGGGACTGGTTGGCCAGCCGGAGCACCTCGGGGTAGACGTCCGCGAGCGGGACGTCCTCGGGCAGGGCGACGTCGATCCGGCGGTCCGGGGCGACGACGGTGACCCGGCAGTAGCCGGTCGCGGCGGCGCTGCTCATGCCCGCCCCCCGCTCCGCCCGGCGGGTGCTCCGACGACGGGCCCGCGCTGCTCGCTCATGCCCGCACCTCGATCCTTCGACGCACTGGGCGCTCCCCCTCGTTGACGGTGCCGCGGCACGGCGGCACTCGGTGTGGCTGCTGCGCGGGCGTCCGGTCGTCCGTGAACGGGCCCGGCCGGGCCGCCGGTTGGCGCGGCGTTACCCTACCCGCTCGCTCCGTGCCCGGCGGCGGCGCGGGGCCGGGGCCGGCGGCCCGTGCGGGGCCTGGCGGGGGCGGCGGCGACGACCGTTAGGATCGGCGCCTGCGCACGGTACGGGGCGGCGGGCCCGACCCGGTACCTGCGGTCGGCGGAGCGGGGGCGGCGCCGTGCAGGCGCGTCCTCACCCGTGGTGAAACCCGTACGAGCCGTGCGGGTCCAGTTGCGTGAGGGCTGATGCCGAAGTGATCGATCGACGCCGCGGGGTGGATGACACATGGGTGTGATCACGGTCAAGCGCCCGGCCAGGGCCTATCCGCCGGCGGTGCCGGACGAGCCGGTGGAGCTGGTGAGCCCTCCCGAACTGCCCCGGCAGGGCGGCGAGGACTGGCTGATGAGCATCCTGCCGATGCTCGGCATGGGCGGCTCCGCGGTGTTCTTCTTCGCGCCCGGCGCCGCGGCCCCGATGAAGATCATGGGCGGTCTGATGATCGCCTCGACGGTCGGCATGGTGCTGGCGCAGATCGTGCGGGCCCGCAAGGGCGGCTCGACCGCGCTGGCGGACGAGCGCCGCGACTACCTCAAGTACCTGCAGCAGATGCGCCGCCAGGTGCGCCGCACCGCGGAGCGCCAGCGTGGCGCGCTGCTGTTCCTGAACCCCGCGCCGGACCAGCTGTGGTCGATCGTCGCGGACGGCCGACGGCTCTGGGAACGCCGCACCGGGGACGGCGACTTCGCCCAGATCCGGGTGGGCCTGGGCCCGGTGCAGCTGTCCACGCCGCTGGTGGCCCCGCAGACCGCGCCGATGGACGAGCTGGAGCCGCTGTCCTCGGCCGCCATGCACTCCTTCCTCAAGGCGCACGGCACCCTGCAGGACCTGCCGCTGGCGGTGTCGCTGCGCGCCTTCTACCACATCACCGTCTGCGGGGACGCGGACTCGGTGTACGGCAACGTGCGCGCGATGGTCGCCCAGTTGACCACCCTGCACTCCCCCGACGACCTGCTGGTCGCGGTGGCCGCGGCGCCGGGCGCCGCCGAGGAGTGGGAGTGGACCAAGTGGCTCCCGCACAACCAGCACCGCAAGGAGGCCGACGGCGCGGGCTCGCGCCGGCTGGTCGCCACCGACCTGGGCGAGCTGGAGCACCTGCTCCAGGAGGAGCTGGCCGGCCGCCAGCGGTTCGTCCGGGACGCCTCCCCGGTGGCCGACCAGCCGCACCTGGTGGTGGTGATGGACGGTGCCGGGGTGCCGCACGACTCGCTGCTGGCGGGCTCGGAGGGCGTGCAGGGGGTGACCGTCATCGAGGTGGTCCCGGGCGACCTGGACGAGCCGAGCGGGCACCTGATGGTGACGGTCGGCCCGCAGGAGCTGGTGCTGCGCTCGGCCTCCGGGGCGACGTACACCGGCAAGCCGGACCTCCTGTCGGTCTGGCAGTCCGAGGCGCTGGCGCGCCAGTTGGCGCCGTACCGGATCTCGGCCGGCGGTGACGACGAGCCGCTGCTGTCCAACCTGGACTTCACCGACCTGATGAACTCGGGCGACCCGGGCTCCTTCGACGTGACCCGCAGCTGGCGCCCGCGCGCGCAGCACGAGCGGATGCGGGTGCCGATCGGCGTCGGCGCCAACGGCGAGCACGTGTACCTGGACATCAAGGAGGCCGCGCTGGAGGGCATGGGCCCGCACGGCCTGTGCGTCGGCGCGACCGGCTCCGGCAAGTCGGAGCTGCTGCGCACCCTGGTGCTGGCGCTGGCGATGTCGCACTCCTCGGAGATCCTCAACTTCGTCCTCGCCGACTTCAAGGGCGGCGCGACCTTCTCCGGCATGGCCGACATGCCGCACACCTCCGCGGTGATCACCAACCTGGAGGGCGAGCTCACCCTGGTCGACCGCATGCGCGACGCGATCGAGGGCGAGCTGCACCGCCGCCAGGAGCTGCTGCGCTCGGCGGGCAACTACGCCAACATCCACGAGTACGAGCGGGCCCGAGCGGCCGGCGCGGCGCTGGACCCGCTGCCCTCGCTGGTGCTGATCATCGACGAGTTCTCCGAACTGCTCACCGCCAAGCCGGACTTCATCGAGATGTTCATCCAGATCGGCCGGATCGGCCGGTCGCTCGGGGTGCACCTGCTGCTGGCCTCGCAGCGTCTGGAGGAGGGCAAGCTGCGCGGTCTGGACACCTATCTCTCCTACCGGATCGGTCTGCGCACCTTCTCGGCGGCCGAGTCGCGGGCGGCGATCGGGGTGCCGGACGCGTACCACCTGCCGCCGGTGCCCGGCGTCGGGTACCTCAAGTTCGGCGAGGACGTGATGGAGCGGTTCAAGGCCGCGTACGTCTCCGGGCCCTACCGGGCGCCGGGGCAGCAGCGGTCGACCGGCGGGCACCGGGTGAACGCGCGGCCGGTGCTGTTCACCGCGGCCCGGGTGGAGCTGCCGGAGCCGGCGGCCGAGCAGGAGGTGCCGCAGACCCCGGAGCAGGACGACGCGCTGGTCGACACCGTGCTCGACGTGTTCGTGCAGCGGATGACGGGCCAGGGCCCGGCCGCGCACCAGGTGTGGCTGCCGCCGCTGGAGGAGGCGCCGAGCATGGACCACCTGCTGCCGCCGCTGCAGGTGGTGCCGGAGCGCGGCCTGACCGCGCCCGGCTTCCCGATGGGCCGGCTGCGGGCGCCGATCGGGATCGTGGACAAGCCCCGGGAGCAGAAGACCGACATCCTGGAGGTGGACTACGCGGGGGCGGCCGGCCACGGCCTGGTGGTGGGCGGCCCGCGCTCGGGCAAGTCGACGGTGGTGCGCACCACGGTCGCCTCGTTCGGGCTCACCCACACCCCGCTGGAGGTGCAGTTCTACCTGCTGGACTTCGGCGCGGGCAGCTTCCGGTCGCTGGCCGGGCTGCCGCACGTCGGCGGGGTCGCCGGGCGCCTGGACGTCGACAAGGTGCGCCGGATGGTCTCCGAGGTGCACGGGGTGCTGAACCGGCGCGAGGAGCTGTTCCGGGCCGCCGGGATCGACACCATCGGGACGTACCGGGCGCGCCGCGCGGCCGGGCAGCTGCCGGACGAGGCGTTCGGCGACGTGTTCCTGGTGATCGACGGCTGGAACACCTTCAAGCAGGAGTTCGAGGTGCTGGAGCCGGTGATCGGCGACATCGCCCAGCGCGGCCTCGGCTACGGCGTCCACCTGATCATCACCGCGGCGCGGTACGCGGAGGTGCGTCCGGCGCTGAAGGACCTGCTGCAGAACCGCACCGAGCTGAAGCTCGGCGACGCGATGGAGTCCGAGGTGGACCGCCGGGTGGCGCAGAACGTGCCGCCGCTGGCCGGGCGCGGCATCACCCCGGAGCGGCTGCACTTCCTGTCCGGCCTGCCGCGGCTGGACGGGTCCTCCACGGTGGACGACCTGCAGGACGGGGTGGCCGGCCTGGTGGCCGCCGTCGACGGGGCCTGGAGCGGGCCGCGCGCCCCGCAGGTCCGGATGCTGCCGGCCGTCCTGGACGGGCACGCGCTCCCGAAGGGCTTCGAGCACCCGGAGCGCGGCGTCGCGTTCGGCGTGGACGAGGCCGAGCTGGCACCGGCCTTCGTGAACTTCGAGACCGATCCGCTGTTCATCGTCTTCGGCGACACCGAGTCCGGGAAGTCGGCGCTGCTGCGGATGCTGGTCAAGCAGATCACCGAGCGGTACACGCCGGACCAGGCGGGCATCGTGGTCGGTGACTACCGCCGCGCGCTGCTGGGCGCCGTCCCGTCGGAGTACCTGGTGGAGTACGCGGCGGCGCAGCCGGCCATGGCGTCCGTCGTGGACATGCTGCGCGGGGCCTGCGCCCGCCGCCTGCCCGGCCCGGACGTGACCGCCGAGCAGCTGCGCAACCGCAGCTGGTACAGCGGCAAGGACATGTTCGTGATCGTGGACGACTACGAGCTGGTCGCGACGAGCTCGGGCAACCCGCTGGCGCCGCTGGCCGAGTTCCTGCCGTTCGCGCGGGACATCGGCCTGCGGGTGATCGTGGCGCGCAGCGCGGGCGGCGCCGGCCGCTCGCTGTACGAGCCGGTGCTGCAGCGGATGCGCGAGCTCGGCGGGCAGGGCGTGATCCTCTCCGGGAACCGGGACGAGGGCGCGCTGCTGGGGGCGGTCCGGCCGATGCCGCTGCCGCCGGGGCGCGGGGTGTTCGTGTCGCGCCGGGCGACCGGCGGGCAGATGGTCCAGACCGGCTGGCTGCCGGTGGCGTGACGGCGGTCCGGCTACGAACGGTGAACAGAGGGGCCGGACTCCGGGAGTCCGGCCCCTCTGCGTCCCAGGTGCTGAAACGTTACCTAGATCTTTCCGGGCCGGGGCTGCGGTTCCCGCACCCCGGGCGGGGGCCGCCGGACACGTCGGAGGCGCCTGGGCGTACCACTGTCCACCCGGGTCGATGCCTTTGAATATCAGCCTTCAACACTCTGTTCACCTTGGATTCACACGCGATGTGGCCGAGGTAACAAGTCGGACAAACCTCGCAATGACTGAAAGCGATCATCAGATCGCATGTTTATGCCCCGCACTGCAACGGATTCCGAAGCAGTTCCGGCGTTGACGCGATCAATACGCCCAAGGTTCCATTGCGCCCCGGGAGCGACCGACGAAGGACCCGAGCAGCCAGCCAGCGGAGGCGATACCGCTCCCACCCCCAGGACCGCACAGAGCCGATCGGAAGCCAGATGACCGACACGCTTCGCCCGCCACAGACCGTAGCCGCCACGGCGGCTGAGGGCGCCGCTCCCCAGCAGCTCAAGCGCTCGATCGGCGTCGTGGGCGGCACGCTGCTCACGCTGTCGTGCGTCACCCCGGCCTCCACGCTCTTCGTGATCGTGCCGGAGCTCTTCTCCAGCATCGGCAGCGCCACCGCCCTGGCCATCGCCATCGGCACCGTGCTCTGCGTGGCCGTCGCGTTCTGTTACTCCGAGCTCGGCACCCTGATCCCCAGCGCCGGCGGCGAGTACGCGATGGTCGGCACCCTGGCCGGCCGGCTGATGGGCTGGCTGGTCTTCGTGCTGTCGCTGATCGTGGTGATGATCGTCCCCTCGGTCATCGCCCTCGGCACCGCCGACTACCTCGCCCCCGTGCTGCACGTCGACAAGGCCATCACCGGCGCCGCCGTGATGCTCGCCGCCACCCTGGCCGGCCTGCTCGACCTGCGCGCCAACGCCTGGATCACCGGCATCTTCCTGGTCCTGGAGGTCATCGCCGCCGGTGTCGTCTCGGTCCTCGGCTTCGCCCACGCCAACAGCGGCGCCCCCAGCCTGCTGCACGGCGTCGTCAGCGGGGACGACGGCACCGCCACCACGGTGAGCATCGGCGCCGTCGTCGGCGCGCTCGGCATCGCCCTGTTCATCACCCAGGGCTTCTCCACCGCCGTCTACCTCTCCGAGGAGCTGGAGAACCCCCGCCGCAACGTCTCGCGCACCGTGCTCTGGACGCTCGGCATCTCCGCCGCGGTCATCCTCGTCCCGGTCGTCGCCATCACCGTCGGCGCCCCCGACCTGCAGACCCTCACCTCCGGCGACATCTCCGGCATGGTCACCGCCTGGAGCAACTCCGCGGTCGGCACCTTCATCAGCCTCTGCGTCGCGCTGGCCATCATCAACGCCGGCATCGTCATGGTCATCCAGAACTCCCGGGTGCTGTTCGCCTCCGCCCGCGACAAGGCCTGGCCCGAGCCGGTCAACAAGGCCTTCGCCACCCTGGGCCGGTTCGGCTCCCCGTGGATCGCCACCCTGGCCGTCGGCCTCCCCGGCGCCGCGCTCTGCTTCGTCAAGGGCGAGCTGCTGAGCAACATCACCGGCGTCGCCGTCACCGGGATGTACCTGCTGGTCGCGATCGCCGCGCTGCTCTCCCGCCGCGCCCACCACAAGCACGCCCCCGCCTGGCGGATGCCGCTGTGGCCGGCCGTCCCGGTGGTGCTGATCGCCGTCCTGGTCTACGTGATGACCCAGCTCGACGCCGAGCCCCTGCTGTGGACCGGCGGCATCACGGCCGTCGCCACCCTCTACTGGCTGTTCTACCTGCGCCCCCGGCAGGACACCCGCTGGGTGATCAGCCTCCCCGAGGACCAGCAGTCCTGACCCCCACCTCCCCCACCCCCCACGGCAGTGCCCCGGGCTCCCCCGCCCGGGGCACTGCCGTGTCCGGCACTACTTCTTGAGCTTCCAGACCGCCGCGGTGGCGATCGCCTTCAGCTGGTCGTCGCTCAGCGCCGCGGTGCTGCGGGTCGCCTTGGTCCGCTGGCTGCCGCTGTTGTACGCGGCGACCACCACCCGCAGGCCGTCCGCGTGCAGGGTGTCGACGATCCAGCCCGCCGGGTTGCCGGCCTGCTTGCGGACGACCACCTTGGTGCCGTCCGGCTGGGGCGCGACGCCGTCGAAGATCTCCCCGGCCGGGCTCTTGCCGCCGCTCCAGTCCTGCACGTTGATCTCCACCAGGGACTCTCCCCTGCCGTCGTCGACCACGAAGTTCGCGTAGCCCGGCTGGCCCCCGGTCTTCGCCTCGGTCAACCCGGCGGGCAGCAGCTTCGCGGCGATCGCGAGGATCTCCTCCTGGCCGTACTCGTGGCTGGTGTCCCGCGGCTTGACCGGCGCGGGCACCGGGATCGCGGCGATCACCCGGTCCCAGGACGCGTCGGTGACGACCGCCTTGAGCTGCTCGGCCGACAGCGGGGGCTGCGGGCGGCTGTCCGGCGAGTCCTTCTCCGCCGGGGAGTTCCACTCGGACAGTTCGATCTGGCGGCCGTCCGCGCCGATCAGCTTGGCGTTCCACCACTTGGTGGTGGCCCGCTTGTCCGGGTACTCGTAGCCCTGCAGCACCGTCAGCGTGCCGCCGCCGGGCAGCGTGGTGGTGGTGCAGGCGTCGTACGGGACGAGCTTCCCGTCCGGGCAGGTGTTCTCCGCCCGGCCCGGGTCGCCCTCCCCCAGGCGGCCCAGCGAGATGCCCATCGCGGACCTGCCCCTGCCGTCGTCGAAGACCAGCGAGGCGCCGGCGGCGACGCCGCCTCCCCACGGCTTGCCGTCGGGGGGCTCGGTGCCGGTGCCCCGCCCGTCGGTGACCTGCCCCTTGGGCAGCAGGGCCTGGAAGGCGGCCAGCACCTCGTCGCCGCCGACCGGCTTGACCGCCGGGGAGGCGGCGGAGGTGGCGGGCGCGGAGGGGGCCGCCGAGGGGGCACCGGTGCCGCTGCCGGCCGCCGGGCTCGGGGCGGCGGCCGCGCGCACCGGCGCCGGGCCGGCGGAGCCGGTGAGGTACAGCGTGCCGGTGCCCACCAGGGCCAGCGCGGCCGCGCCGCCCAGCACCGCGGCGGTGGAGCGCCGGCGCCAGCGGCTCCGGCCGCGCCGGTAGCCCCCCGCGACCAGGTCGGCCGGCTCGGTGCGGAAGCCCTCACCGGTGCGGGTCATGGCGTAGAGAAGATCGTCCTCGAACTCTTCGGGTCGGGACATGCGTGGTCACCGTCTCCTTGCGTCGCGGTCTGCGGGACGTGGTGTGCGGGAAGTGGTCTGCGGGACGTGGTCTGCGGGAGGTGCGTGCGGGAGGTGTCAGCGCGCGGCGAGCTCGGCCAGCGAGTCGCCGAGCAGGGCGCGCAGCCGGGCCAGGGCCCGGGTGGTGCGGGTGCGGACCGCCCCGGAGGAGACGCGCATCGCCTCGGCGGTCTCCTCGACGCTGCGGTCCTCCCAGTAGCGCAGCACCAGGACGGCCCGGTCCTTGGCCGGCAGCCGGCCGAGGGCGTCCAGCAGGGTCAGCCGCAGGGTGCTGTCCGTCTCCCGCCCCTCCGGTTCGGGGAGCTCCCCGGTGGGGCGTTCGGAGCTGGAACGGCGGCGCTGCTGGGCCAGGAAGGTGCGCACCATCACGGTGTGGGTGTAGGCCGCCGGGTTGTCGATCCGGTCCCGGCCGCCCGTCCAGGCGCTGCGCCGCCACAGCACGTACATCCGGCTGAGGGCCTCCTGGACGAGGTCCTCCGCGTAGTGGGTGTCGCCGCTGGTGAGCAGGCAGGCCGAGCGGTACAGGTGGCCGGTGCGGACCGAGACGAGTTCCAGGAACTCGGCGTCCTTGGCCTCCCGGCCCGACCTGGTCCACCCCATGCGTACCGCCCCCGTTGCCCGCGCTCCCCGACACCTCTTGGATGCGCCGAGGGCCCCGCGGTGTTACAGGCGGCCCACGGGACTCCTCCGACCACCGGAGGGGTGCTGCGCACACGGACCGGTCGGCCGCCGTGCGCAGCGGTCAGTCGGCGGACCGGCGGCGGTGGTCCCGCAGCACCACGCCGCCGCCGATCAGCAGGGCGACCAGCAGCGCCCCGGCGGCGACCACGTACGTCGCGGTGCGGCCGTCGCGGTCGGCCTGGGTCTCGCCGAGGCCGACCGGCTGCGGCACGATCGGGGCCGCCGCCAGCTGGACGGGGGCGTCCGGGGCCGGGGTCGCCGGTGCGGCGTCGGGCGCCTTGGTGACGGCCCGGACCGGGTCCACCACGCCCCAGCCGATGAACCGGTTCGGGCCGCGTTCGGTGCGCTGCGCGGTCTGCTCGATCCAGGCCCGCACCTGGGCCGGCTTCCAGTCCGGGTGGGCGCCGACCAGCAGCGCGGCGAGCCCGGACACGTACGGCGCGGCGAAGCTGGTGCCGTTGTCCACGCACTGGCCTCCGCGCGGGACGGTGGAGAGCATGTCGACCCCGGGCGCGGCGACCTTCACGAAGGAGCCGTACTGGGAGAACGGGGCGCGCTCGTTGTTGCGGTCGGAGGCGCCGACGGCGAGCACGGTCGGGAAGGCGCCCGGATAGGTGTCGCCCTCCTTGCCGTCGTTGCCGGTGGAGGCGACCACCACGGCGCCGCCGTCCTCGGCGGCCTGGACCGCGGCCTTCAGCTCGTTGTAGCCGCCGAACGCCGCGGTGCCCGCGCCGCGGACGTCCTGGGAGATGTTGATGACCCTGGCCTTGGCCCGGACCGCCTCGTTGACGGCCTGGACGAGGGTGGAGACGTCCCCGTTGCCGTCGCTGTCGTTCTGCCGGATCGAGAGGATCCGGGCGTCGGGGGCGAGCCCGACGAAGCCCGTCCGGTCGCTGCGCCCGGCCGCGATGATGCCGGCCACCTTGGTGCCGTGGCCGACCGGATCGTCCTTGGAGCCGCCCGGGACCTTCTCCTTGGTCTCCCGGTTGACCAGCAGGCTGGGGCCCTCCAGGACCTTGCCGGCCAGCTGCGGGTTCTGGTCGTCCACGCCGGTGTCGATGACCGCGACCAGCACGTCCCTGCCGGTGGTCCGCCCGCCCTGCCACAGCTCGTCCAGGAGCAGCCGCTGCAGCGACCACGGCACGGTCGGCACGTCGGGCGCGTTCTTGGGGCAGTCGCCCGCGGCGGCCAGCCCGGGGCCGCCGTCCGCCGCCGCCGGGGCCGCGAGCGGGCCGCCCAGCACCGCGAGCGCGGCCAGCACCGCGGCCGCCTTCCGGTACCCGCGTCCGGACACCCTGCCACCCCTCATGTCGTCCACCCCTGCCGCGCACCGGGGGCGGGCACCCGGAACCCGGGTACCCGCCCCCTCACGTCCCCGTCCGGGGACGCGTCGTCACTGCCAGAGCTTGGCGTTGTTGTCCTCGGTGGTCTTGTAGCTGGTCGCCGCGTTGTCCAGCGAGGTGGCGATCTGCGCGCAGACCTTCTGCAGGTCCGCGGCACGGGTGTCCCACTGGGTCTGGTACGTCTGGTAGCCCTGCTGGGCCGCGCCCTGCCAGCTGCCGGAGACCTTCTGGACGTCGCTCTTGAGGTCGTTCAGCAGGTGGTCGATGCGGCCGGCCGAGGCGCGCACCTCCTCCGCCGCGTGGTGGACGGTCTCGAAGTTGACGAGGATGTTGTCGGACACGGTGACTCCTTGACGAGGAATGCGGGGCGCCGCACGATCGGCCGCGGGCGCCCCGCCGAGCGGAAGGTCGGAACAGGCGGGTGGTCAGCGCGGTGCGGTGATCAGCCCTGCGCGGAGGCGAACAGCGCCTTCTGCTCCTCTTCGGTGCTCGCGTAGTGCTTGGTGGTCAGCTCGATCGCGTGCTGGATCGCCGTCAGCGACTCCTTCAGCTTCGCGATGTCGGTGTTCACCTGCTCCTGCAGGGTCTTGTAGGCGGTGGCCGCCTGGCCCTGCCAGCCACCGGTGACGCCGTCGACCGTGCTGATCAGCTTCTGCCGCTCGGCCTCGATCTTGCCGACCGCTTCCTCGATCCGCTTGGCGAACGCCAGCATCTCCTGTGCCGTCATCGTGAACTGACCCTGAGCCATGTTCCACCATCCCCCATGAGACAAGCCGTGTGTACGGAGGGCCTCCCGGCCCGAGCCGCCGCATCACCCTGGTGATGCCCACGTGCACTGTAGTCGGCGGGCGCAACCCGCCCAACACCGAGCACAGAGTAGTTACCAGACCATGACACGGTGGCCGAATCCGTTGTCCGGCCCCGCCCGTCAGGCGTTCTGCGGCTGCACGGCGCCCTTCGCGGTCAGCGGCGGACCGGCCGGCACCAGGTTGGACCACTCGCGCGGCACCGGCAGCGGTTGCAGCCCCTGGTAGCCCAACCGGGCCTGGTTGGCGCCGGGTTCGTCCTGCTGCTGGGGCTGCTGGTCCGGCGTGGTGGCACCCGGCTGCGGGGTCGGCGGCTTCGTCGCACCGCCCCCGCCCGACTGCCCCCCGGGCGGCGCGGTGGCACCCGCGGACGGCGCGGCGGCGGCACCCCGGCCACCGTCGCCGTTCGCCGGAACGGAGTACCGCAGACCGGTCTCGGTGATCAGGAAGTCGGTGCCGGAGCCGCCCGCGGTGTTGTCCATCGCCCGGTAGAAGAGGCCGTGACCGGGGGTCACGTAGGCCGCGCCGGCACCGTTGTTGTACGGCGCCGGGTACGCCGGGCCGGCCCAGACGCTGCGCCTGGGCGTGCGGCCGTCCTCGCCGACGCCGTCGAAGGTGCTGCAGACCACCGGGCGCGGGTCCTGGCGGTCCTGCCAGTTGTTGGCCGGCGCGGCGGCCTTCAGCGGCCAGTCGTCCCCGGCGTTCGGCAGCCGGGTGTCGCCGCCGAACGCGGCGTGGTCGGCCGGGGTCATCTCGTCGCTGCGCGGCTTCCTGTCCGCGTCGTACTTGTAGAGGACCTGGTAGGCCGGGTTCTGCCGGATCAGCTCCGCCTGGAAGGCCGTCACCAGGTACAGCCGGTCCTTGCCGACCACGTAGTTCCGGTCCTGGTAGTGCACCAGCCGGCCGATCCGGCGGTCGGCCTGGTTGCCCAGCGCCACCGAGGAGTTCGGCCCCTGGCTGTCCGCCACCCCGTCGATCTGCGGGAAGACCACCGGGCTGCCCGGCACCAGGGTGTCCAGCCACTCGCGCTTGACCCGCTGCGGCACCGCGTTGGGCCCGAAGACCGCGGTGATCAGCGCCTTGCGCTCCTTGTCGTCCGCCTGCGGGGACCCGATCTCGTGCTTGCGCCCCTGCGCGTCGACCAGGAACACCTTCGCGTCTCCCGGCCGGGCGCCCGGCTGGCCCGGCGCCGGCTGCACCGAGACCTGCTGCTCGTCCGCCTGCTGCACCAGCAGCAGTTGGTCCGGGCCGAGCATCCGGTCCCTGGCCGAGAGGGCCGCCGCGTCCTGGCCCGCCGCCACGAACACGGCCTGGTTGACGGTCTCCTGCTTGTCGTCCGAACCCGGGCGGTCGCAGACCGACCACTTCATCGGTCGGCCCGCGTTGTCCTTGCTCGGCAGCTTGTCCGGCGCGTACGGGATGCCGATCGTCGGCCCGTGGTTGGGGTAGGCGTCGAGCACCCCGTCGTCCACCACGACCACCTTGGCGTCGGCCGGCAGCACCAGCCGCGCCGAGGACATGTTCAGCACCTGGTGCAGCCGCTTGGTCCGGCCGTCCGGATCCGTCAGCACCACGTACCGGGTGGTCGACTTCTTGCCCTGGATGACGCTCTTGCCGTCGTCCCAGTGCAGCGGCGCGCTCGGTTTGAACACCCCCCACAGGCCGAACCCGGCGACCACCAGCGCCCCGACCAGGACGCTCGGCAGCACCGCCTTGACCGGCCGCGGCGCGTCCTCGTCGCTGCCGCCGCCGGCGGGCTGCAGGAAGGCCCCCACCGTGCGCTTGCGCGCGAACGTGTACGCGTTCAGCTCGTCCCGGCGCGATGCCATCCTCGTCGTCCCCCTCGTCGGACATGGTCAGACCGGCCTGCCCCGCCGCCCGCACCCGCCGGGCGGCGACCCGCGCGAACCCTCTACGATGCGGCAGCAGCCGGTGAGTACCGTACGGGTAGGGTCCGCGAACCAGCCAGCCGGGCCGCGACAACCGATCAGAGAGGTCACCGGGGGATGCCAAGCCAGACCGCTCCAGGACGCCGCGACCCGGCAACGGGCGGGAGGTCGCGCCGCTCCGGCCGGGCGCAGCGCGGCACCGCGGCCGCCGGGGCCGCTCCCGAACCGCCGCGGCCCGGTGGCGGCGGGCCCGTCGCGGTCCGGGTCAACCCCCGGCCCGGCCTGCTCGGCGGCCGGCTGAAGCTCCAACAGCTCGTCCTGGTCGAGGTCGCGGCCGCGCTGGTCGCGGTCGGCTGGACGATCAGCCGGCCGGTCGCCGCCGGGTTCGGCGCGGTCGCCCTGGTCCTGGTCGTGTGCGCCGCGGTCCCGCTGCGCGGGCGCACCGTCGCCGAGCTGCTGCGGGTGCGCGCCGCCCTCAAGTCCCGCCGCCGGCAGGCCCGCAGCACGCTCCCCCCGGCCGGCACCGACCCGGCGCTCGCGCCGGCCCTGGAGCTCGAACCGGCGCTGCGCACCTGCACCCACGCCACCGAGGCCGACCTCGGCGGCCGCCCGGTGCGCCGCGAGACCGGCATGGTCGGCGACGGGACGTTCCTCAGCTCCGTCCTGCTCGTCCAGGCCAAGGACCAGCCGCTGCGCCCGGTGCGGACGGCACTGCCGCTGCCGCTGGACGTGGTCTGCTCCGCGCTGACGGTGGACGACATCACCCTGGAGTCGGTGCAGCTCGTCCAGCACACCCAGCCGGCCCCGGCCCCGCACCTGCCCGAGCAGTCCCTCGCCGCCCGCGCCTACCGCGAACTCCCGGACGGCACCGCCACTCCGGGCCTCCGGCTGACCTGGGTCGCCCTCAAGCTCGACCCCGAACGGGCCGCGGCCGCCGTCCGGGCCCGCGGCGGCGGCGAGGAAGGCGCCCGCAAGGCGTTGCAGCGGGTCACCGACCAGCTGGCCGGGCGGCTCAACAGCGCCGGGTTCAACGCCACCGTGCTGGACGAGCGCGAACTGATCGCCGCCCTGGCCATCTCCACCTGCGCCAATCCGATCGCGGTGGCCGGTCGCCAGGGCACCGGCAGCGGCGGCGGCACCACCCGCCGCACCCAGGAGGGCAACCGGTTCTGGCGGATCGACGACCGCTGGCACAGCACCTACTGGATCTCCCGCTGGCCGCAGCTCAGCCGCCCCGGCGGCGCCCCCGGCCGGATCGCCGCCCCCGACCTGGTCAACCTGATCACCGGCACCCCGGCGCTGGCCAGCACCTTCAGCCTGACCGCCGGGCACGGCACCGGCGGCTCGGTCACCGTCAGCGGCCACCTGCGGGTCACCGGGCGCAGCGAGAGCGAGGTGGTCCAGGTCGGCCGCCAGGTGGAGACCCGGGCCCAGGGCGCCGGGCTCGGCCTCGTCCGGCTCGACCTGGAACAGGCCCCCGGGGTGCTCGCCACCCTGCCGCTGGGAGGAGCGTCCTGATGGCGTACCAGACCTATCCGGCCCCCGGCCCGCAGCACGGCGCCGAACGGCCCCGGGTGCGGGCGCGGATACTGCCCGGCTTCGGGCTGCGCGGCCCCCGGCGGGAGAAGCACGTGCTCGACCCCGCGGACCTCGGGGCGCTGGCCTTCCCGGTCGGCGACGACGGCGTGGTGATCGGCGCCGACCCGCAGGGTCAGCCCGCGGTGCTCGGCCTGTTCCGGCCCAGCGCCTACGACCTGGTGCTGGTCGGCGGCGTGTGGACGGCCCAGGTCATCGCGCTGCGCGCGGCCGCGACCGGCGCCCGGGTCGCGGTGGAGACCGCCCGCGGGCAGCTCTGGGGCCCGCTGGCGCAGGCCGCCGGCGGGGGACAGCCGTGCGTGACGGTCCACCAGGTCGGCCGGCTCGGCCCGCAGGGCGCCTCGGTGACCTCGCCGGTCCTCGTCGTCCGCGACCTCGGTGCCCGCCCGCCGCGCAGCCGGCTCTCCGCCGCCCCCTGGCAGACCACCCTGACCCTGCTGCCCTACCTGGGCCCCAACGCGGCCCGGGTGCTCAACGCGGCCGACCTGGTGGGCCTGCAGCGGATCTCCCCGCAGGAGGCGGAACTGACCGGCCGGGTGCTCTCGCTCCCCCCGGAGGACGTCGCCGCCCTGCCCGCCCTCGGCGACGACCTCACCCTGTGGACCACCCGGATGCGCCGTCAGTACGTGCGGGCCGTCGCCGGGCCGGCCGAGCAGCAGGTTCTCGGCGGGCCGCGCCGGATGGACTGAGCCGCCGATCCCGGCCGGGGCCCCGGTCGGGATCGGACGCCGCCTTCAAGGGGGGTTGCCGCACGGCCTAGTCTGTGATGCGGCAACGGCACCGCTGAACAAGCGGCGGCGAACACGAGGGAGCCCTAGTGAGCAGCGATCGGGACGGCGTCTACGTCGGCGACAACGCGGCGGAGGACGACGACGACTGGTCGGACGCGCCTGACTACACTCCCCCGTCCTGGTACGTGCAGACGGACGCCGCGGCGGCCCCGGCGACCCCGGCCCCGAACCCCGCCGGGCCGACCGCCCCGGTGGCTCCGGCCGCTCCGGTGGCCCCCGTCCCCCCGTCGGCACCGACCGCCCCGGCCCCCGCAGGCCAGGCACCCGCCGCTCAGGCACCCGCCGCTCAGGCACCGACCGCCCCGGCCCCCACCGGCCCGGCTCCGGTGGGCCCCGCCGCCGGCCCCTACCCGGCCGCGCCGGCTCCGGTGCCCGCGCAGGCGCAGCCCCAGGCGCCCGTGGCCGTCCCACCCGTCCAGGCCGAGGCGCAGCACGTCCCGTTCCCGGTGGCCACCCCGGCGCCGGACCCGGCCGCCCCCGCCCCGGTCGCCCCGCAGCCGGTCACCCCGCAGCCGGTCCCCGCCCCGGTCGCCCCGCAGCCGCAGCCCGCCGCCGCCGAGTACCCGCAGGCCGTCGCCCCGGGCTGGCCGGCGGCCGAGGCCCCGGCACAGCCGCACCCGCAGCCCGCACCGCTGCAGCAGCCCGGCCCCGTCCCGGCCGCGCAGCAGCCGTACCCGGTCCCGGCCGCCCAGCTGGCCCCGGCCGCCCAACCGGTGGCGCCCGCCCAGCCGGTGGCGCCGCAGGCGTACCAGCAGCCGGTCCCCGCCCACCAGCCGCAGGACCCGCAGGCCGCCGCGTGGGGCGCCGCCCCGCAGGCCCCGTTCCAGCCGGACCCGGCCCAGCCGCAGCCCGCGGCCCCGCAGCCGGCGCCGGTGGACCCGCGCCAGGGAGGCTGGCCGCAGCCCGCCGCCTACCAGCAGCCGGCCCAGCCGCAGCAGCCCGGCCCGGGGCAGCCGTGGCCGCCGCAGGGCGGCCAGCCGCAGGCGCAGCCCGCCGCGTTCCAGCAGGCCGCCGCGCCGCAGCAGGTCGCGCACGGCGCTCCGCTGGGCTACACCGCCGCGGTCGAGCTGTCCTCGGACCGGCTGCTGCGCAGCCAGCCCAAGCAGCAGCGCCAGCAGCCGCGGTTCCAGTTCGGCGGCAAGGCGGCGGCCGCCGAGAAGTCCCGGAAGCTGGAGATCATCCGCACCCCGGTGCTGAGCTGCTACCGGATCGCCGTGATCAGCCTCAAGGGCGGCGTCGGCAAGACCACGACCACCACCGCGCTCGGCGCGACCCTGGCCAGCGAGCGCCAGGACAAGGTGATCGCGATCGACGCCAACCCGGACGCCGGCACCCTGGGCCGCCGGGTGAAGCGGCAGACCGGCGCGACCATCCGCGACCTGGTGACGGCCATCCCGCACCTGCGCAGCTACATGGACATCCGTCAGTTCACCTCGCAGGACCTCAACTCGGGCCTGGAGATCCTGGCGAACGACGTCGACCCGGCGGTCTCGACCACCTTCAACGACTCGGACTACCGCCAGGTCATCGACGTGCTGGGCCGCCAGTACCCGATCATCCTGACCGACTCCGGCACGGGTCTGCTGTACAGCGCGATGCGCGGGGTGCTCGACCTGGCCGACCAGCTGATCATCGTCTCCACCCCCAGCGTGGACGGTGCCTCCAGTGCCTCGACCACCCTGGACTGGCTCTCCGCGCACGGCTACGCGGACCTCGTGCAGCGCAGCATCACGGTGGTCTCCGGAGTGCGCGAGACCAGCAAGATGATCAAGGTCGAGGACATCGTCGCGCACTTCCAGACCCGCTGCCGCGGGGTGGTCGTGGTGCCCTTCGACGAGAGCCTGGCGGCCGGCGCCGAGGTCAACCTCGACATGATGCGGCCCAAGGTCCGCGAGGCCTACTTCGAGCTGGCCACCCTGGTCGGCGAGGACATCGCCCGGGCCCAGCAGGCCGCCGCCCAGCAGGCCGGGTGGCAGCAGCAGGCGCAGGCGGCCCCGTACCCGCCGCAGGGCGGCCAGCCGGCCCCGCAGCCGTACGCGGGACAGCAGGGACTGCCCGGCCAGGCCGCCCAGCCGGCCCCCGGGGCGCCCTGGGCGCCGCAGCCCGGCCAGACCCCGCCGCCGGCCGGGTACGGCTACCCGCCGCCGCAGCCCGCCCCGACGGCCTGGCCGCAGCCCGGCCAGCAGCCCCCCGCCCCGCAGCCGGGCCCGGGCTACGGCTACCCGCCCGCCCAGGGCCAGCCACCGGCCCAGCCGGAGGGCTACCCGCCGCCGCCCGGGTACGGCTACCCGCCGCCGCAGCCCCAGCAGTGACGCCGAAGGGCCCGCCGACCTCGTGGTCGGCGGGCCCTTCCGCGCGGGCGGTGCGGCGCTCGGCGGCCGGCACTCGACGGCCGGCGCTCAGCAGCCGGCGCTCAGCAGCCGGTCAGCGGCCGGTCAGCGGCCGTCGGTCAGCTCGCGGGCCTGCTTGACGTCGTCGGCCATCCGGTCGAGCAGCGCCTCGATGGAGTCGAACTTCTCCATCCCGCGCAGGTACGCCAGGAAGTCCACCGCCACGTGCAGCCCGTAGAGGTCCAGGCCGACCCGGTCGATGGCGTAGGCCTCGACGGTGCGGCTGGTGCCGTCGAAGGTCGGGTTGGTGCCCACCGAGATGGCCGCGGGCATCCGCTCGCCGTCGGCGGTCAGCCAGCCCGCGTACACGCCGTCGGCCGGGATGGCGCTGTGCGCCACCGTCTCCACGTTGGCGGTCGGGAACCCGAGCTCGCGGCCGCGCTGGGCGCCGCGCACCACCGTGCCCTCAACCCGGTGCGGGCGGCCGAGGACCTCTCCGGCGCCCGCCATGTCGCCGGACTCGACCAGGCTGCGGGTCAGCGTGGAGGAGAACGGCCGGCCGTCCCCGGCGCTGCCGCTCACCTGGAGGTCGACCACCTCGACGTCGAAGCCGGCCGCCCGGCCCAGTTCGGCGAGCAGCGCGACGTCCCCGGCGGCCCGGTGCCCGAAGCGGAAGTTGGGGCCCTCGATGACGGTCCGTGCGTGCAGCGCGTCCACCAGGACCTGCTGCACGAAGGTCTCCGGCGACTCCTGGGAGAGCTCCGGGGTGAACGGCAACACCAGCACCGCGTCCACGCCGAGGCCCGCGATCAGCTCGGCGCGGCGCGCCTGCGGGGCGAGCAGCGCCGGGTGGCTGCCCGGGCGGATGACCTCGCGGGGGTGCGGGTCGAAGGTCACCACGACCGCGGGGAGGCCGAGTTCGCGGGCGCGCTCGACGGCCCGGCCGATGATCAGCTGATGCCCGCGGTGCACCCCGTCGAACGAACCGATGGTGACGACGCTGCGTCCCCAGTCACCGGGGATCTCCTCCAGGCCACGCCAGCGCTGCACCCTGACCGCTCCTTGTTCCGTACGGCGCGTACCCTCTGTACGCTCAAACGCTCAAACCCGAACCCCTATAGCGTGCCATGCGCCTGCTCCTGCTCCGGCACCGGAATACGGGTTGACCGCACCTGCGCCCGTACGGCCCGCCCGGCGGCGGTCCGCTCCGCCTCCGCGGCGGCGCTGCGGGGATCCCGGCCGGCCGCCACCAGGCCCCGCATCCGGGCCAGCCGGGGGCCCTCCGGCGGAGCCGGGGCGGCGTCCTGCGGCCACTCGGCGAGCAGCCGGGCGAAGGCCGCCGAGCGTCCTGCGCAGCCCACCAGCACCTCGTCCGCCGCCGCCAGCGCGGGCGCCGCCCGGGCCAGCACCGCGCGGGCCCGGGCCGGCCGCTCGGCCGTGCAGTGCTCGGCCAGCCCCTCCACCGCGGCGGTCAGCACCGCCGGGTCGGCCTCGGTGGCGAGCAGGGTGTCGAGCAGCTCGCAGCGCAACGCGTCCGCCGCCGGGTCGGCCACCGGGGCGGACAGCACCCGGGCGAACGGGCGGCGCACGGCGGGCGACCGGGCCGCCAGGGCTCCGCCGAGCAGCACCCGCAGCTCGAGCCGGGCCGCCGGGCCACCGGTCGCCGCGCGGGCCAGCCGCCGGCCCAGGTAGTCGACGGCCACCGGGCCGGCCAGCTCCGGCCGCTCGCGCAGCAGCCGGGCCGCCAGCTCGGCGCCGCGGCGGGTGGCCACCGGGGCCGTCGCGTCGGCGAGCACCCGCAGGGTCTCGGCGACCGCCGCACCGGGGGCGGCCAGCCGGTCCGCCAGCGCGGCCAGGACGGGCTCCGGGTCGCTCTCCAGCGCCGGTGCGAGCGCCGCGGCGGTGAGGAAGGCGTCGCCGCCCGCCCGGTGCAGCGCCAGCGCGGCCGGGAGGTGCCCGGCACGCGTCGCCGGATCGCCGAGCAGCAGGGCGAGGGCGGCTCCGTGCAGGCCCGGCTCGTCCTCGCGGGCGAGCAGGGTCTGCGCGGTGAACCGCAGCAGCCCGGCGGCGGCGCCGACGGCGTGCGGGGCGACCCGCAGGGCGTGCACGGCGGCCGCCACGTGCCGCTCGGGCCGCCGGTCGTGGCTCCAGCGGTCGACCGCCCGGCAGAGCGCGGAGGGCTCCTCGGCGGCGAGCAGGGTGAGCAGCGCGTCCGCCCGCGGGTGCGCGGCGTCGACCAGCGCGTCCGCCAACTCGTCCAGGGCGAGCCGGCGGTGGGCGTGCAGCAGGTCGTGGGCGAGGTCGGCGACGGTGTGACCGGGGCGCCCCGGCAGCCCGCGTCCGTCCTCGAACCAGCCGCAGAGCAGGGGGAACACCGCGACCGGGTCGGCGCGCAGCCGACCGGCCACCGCGGCCAGGTGGCCCTGCCCGGGGCCGTCCGCGACCACCAGGCGGCGCAGCAGGGCGAGTTCGGCCTCGACCGGCAGGCCGAGGCCGGTCCAGAAGGCCGGACCGAACGCCGCTCCCCCGGCCGCCGCGCCGCCGCCCGCCGGACCGTCCCCGGCCCCCGCCCCCTCCGCGGCCGACGCCCGGTCGACGGCCCGGTCGACGGCCCGATCGGCCAACTGCTCCAGCAGCGCCAGGTGTTCGACCGGGTCCGGGCTGGCGGCCAGCCCGGCGGTCAGCAGGCGTCCGGCCCACCAGGCGGGTTCGCTGCCGGGCGGGCGCAGGTCCAGCGCCCGCCCGATCCGGTGCAGCCACGGGTCGAGCGCCGGCGCGCCCCAGGCCTCCGCCAGCTGGCGCAGCGCGGCGACGACCGGGCCGATCCGGTGCCGGGGGACACCGCACGCCCGGCCCGCCGGGACGCGCCCCCCGGCCGGCCCGGTGGGCGTGTCCTCGGCCTCGCCCAGTAGCAGCCGCAGCGCGGCGTCCAGATCCAGGTGCGAGCCCTGCAGCCAGTCGGCGAACTCCCCGTGCGCGAACCGGAAGCCGGTGCCGGCCGGGACGAACAGGCCCTCCGCGAGCACCGCGGTGGCCCAGCCGCCGGCCGCCGGGAACAGCTCCTCGAAGGCCTCCCGGCCCAGCCCGCCCGGATCGGCGCCGAGCATCCGCCGGGCCGCCTCGTGCACCCGCCCGGCGACCGCCGCCGCCAGCCGCCGCACCCGCCCCTGCGCCGGACCGGCCGGCGCGCCCCGCCGGTGGGCGCCGGGGCGCCGGGGCCGGGGGTCCTCGACGAGCCGCCGGGCCACCCGCAGGCACTGCAGGTCCAGGTGGCCGCCGAACAGCTCCGCCCGCCCACCCGGCTCCCCGCGCAGGCCCTCCGCCCACAGCTCGCCGGCCAGCCGCACGGCCAGCGGGTGCCGGGCGTCGGCGGCGGCCGGCCACCCCGGCGGCAGCCCGTAGCGGCGGCGCACGCGTTCGGCCGCCTCGGCGGGCAGCGGCCCGAGCCGGTGGCCACCCAGGCTGGGGGCGCCCGGGCCGGCGCCGTCCATCCGGACGGTGGGGGCGCTGGCCAGGTCTCCGTACGGGGCCGGCTCCTCGTCGTACCCGGCGCGGGCCGCGCCGCCGCCCCACGTCTCGGCCGCCAGCCGTTCCCAGGTCTCCTCGGCGCAGGCGGTCAGCAGCCGCGCCCCGCAGCCGGTGAGCCAGTCCCCGGCGCCGCGCAGCCAGCGCGGCTCGAGCGGCGCGGGCGCCTCCTCCGGGCCGTCCAGGACCACCAGCAGCGGGCGGCCGGCCGCCGCGCACAGGGCCGCCACCGGCTCCGGCGCGGGCGCGGGGGTGCCCAGCTCGGCCGCGGCGGCGGCCAGGGCCCGCTCCACCGGCTCGGCCAGCGAGCGGTCCCCGGCCCGTAGGTCCGCGCCGCGCAGCCACAGGGTCGGCAGTTGCCGGGCGCCGTCGGCCCGGCGGGCGGCGAGGGCGGCGAGTTCGGTGGTGCGCCCGCTGCCGGGGGCGCCGACCACGGCGGTGACGGTGGCCCGCGGCTCGTCCCCGGTCAGGCCGTCGGGCCGGTCGACCCGGTCGGCGGCGAGCCCGGCCACCCGGCCCGGTCCGGCCCCGGCGGCGGCCAGCTGGACGGCGGCCAGCCGCAGCACCCCGGCCAGGTTGAGGGCGGGCCCGTAGGCGGGCACCGCGGCGGCGTTGCGCGCCAGGAGTTCGGCCAGCGCGGGGGCGGCCGCCGCCGCGCCGCCGCCGGCCGGCACCGCGGCGAGCGCGCCGCCGTGCCGCGGGCCGCCCAGGGCGGGCGCGGCCAGCGCGACCACGGCGCCGCTGCGGGCGTCGAGCACCGGCGAGCCGGCCGGCACCGAGGCCCCGGCGACCACCGGCGGGTCCAGCAGCAGCACGCCGCCCGGCAGGTGGCGGCCGTCCGGCCCGGTGTACCCGAGGCCGGTGACGCCCAGCAGGCCGCAGCGCAGCGCCACGGCCCGGCCGTCCTCCCCGGCCAGCGCGGGCACCACCACCTCGTGTCCGGCCGCGAGCGCGGCGACCGGCAGCGCGGGTACGGGCAGCCCGCCGACCGCGTCGGTGCGCAGCAGGGCGAGTCCGTGCCCGGGCAGCGCGAGGACGGCGTCGGGGCCGAGCACCCGGGTCTGCCCGCCGGGGGTGTGCAGCACGAGGCGGTCCAGGCCGGCGACGGCCTCGTGCGCGGTGAGGACGGTGCCCCTCGGGTCGGCGACGAACCCTAAGCCGTGCAGCCGCCCGTTGAGGTCCCGGATCCGCAGCAGGTACCGCCCCGGGTCCCCCGCCACCCCGTCGCCGTCCGGCATGCCCGCCATGTGCTCCGCCCCCTCGACTGGCGCCGGCCGCCTCGGGGGCGCGCCGGGTGCCCGCGGCCGTCGCTGCGGGGCCCGTCCCACCGGCGGCCCCGCTCCGTCCGCGGCGGCACCGGCGCGCCTCCTCGGCCTGCTCGCGCGAGGCCCTCGGGCCCGGTTCCGGACCCGCCGGGGAGCCTGCCCGGAGCGGCGGCGGCCCGACCGCGCCCGCGCCGCTCACCACCGGCGTTCACCTCGCGCGCTCCCCCGCACGAGTGAAACCCCCGCCGGGACGGATCCCGACGGGGGTGACAGCAGGGGCGTGCGGGGCGCGTCAGCCGACGAAGACCGCGACCGGCTTCGCCTGGCCGTCCTTCTCCTCGACCAGCGCGAGGAAGCGCCCGTCCGGCCCGTACACCGCGATCGGCCCGTCCACGCCGAGCCCGGGCGCCTTCAGCCGGGCGCCGTGCGACAGCTTCTGCGCGGACGCCTCGTCCAGGTCCCAGCGCGGGAACGCGGCCGCGGCGGCCTCGCCGATCGGCAGCACCTCCAGGCCGGTGGCGGCCTCGCCGGTGACGGCGGCCTCCAGCTCCTCCAGCGTGCGCGCCGACTCCACCGCGTAGGGCCCGACCCTGGTGCGCCGCAGCGCGGTCAGGTGCCCGCCGACGCCGAGCCCGGCGCCCAGGTCGCGGGCCAGCGCCCGGATGTACGTGCCGGAGGAGCACTCCACGGTCACGTCCAGGTCGATCACCGGCGTGCCGTCCTCGGCCACCGCCGCGCGCTGCCCGTGCACGGTGAAGGAGTGGATCGTGGTGGGCCGGGCGGCGAGCTCGAACTCCTCGCCCTCGCGCACCCGCGCGTACGAGCGCTTGCCGTCGATCTTGATGGCGCTGACCTTGGACGGGACCTGCATGATCTCGCCGGTCAGCGCCGCGATCCCGGCGTCGATCGCCTCCCGGGTCACCCCGTCGGCCGGGGTGGCGGAGGTGACCTCGCCCTCCCGGTCGTCGGTGACGGTGGTCTGGCCGAGCCGGACGGTCGCCTCGTAGGTCTTGGCGGTCAGCATCAGGTGGCCGAGCAGCCGGGTGGCGCGCTCGACGCCGATCACCAGCACGCCGGTGGCCATCGGGTCCAGCGTGCCGGCGTGCCCGACCTTCCGCGTCCCGGCCAGCCACCGCATCTTGGCGACGACCCCGTGCGAGGTGATGCCCTCGGGCTTGTCGACGATCACCAGGCCGTCCGGGCCGGTGCCTTTGCGCTTCATCGGGTTCTTTCTCTCAGGAGCGGTCAAGAGGTGATCAAGGTACCGGCCGCAGCGCGGCCCGGAACCGTTCGACCACCGCGGGCACGTCCTCCCGCGCGCTGAACCCGGCGGCGAAGACGTGCCCCCCGCCGCCCAGCTCGGCACAGGCCGCGGCGACGTCCACCGCGCCCTTGGAACGCGAGGAGCCCCGCAGGGTCCCGTCCGGGTCCTGCTTGAGCACCAGCGCCACCTCCGCCTCGGCGGGGCGGCGCAGGATGTCGATCAGCCCCTCGATCTCCTCGACCGTGACGCTGAACAGCACCAGGTCCTGGTACGGCACCCAGGTCCACACCAGCCCCAGCCCTCCGGCCGCGTCCGGTTCGTAGACGGCCCGGTCGAGCGCGCCCGCGAGCACCTTGAGGTAGCCGAAGGAGGAGGTGTCCCACAGCTGCCGGGAGATCAGGTCGTGCCGGATGCCGGTGGCCAGCAGCCGCCCGGCGAGTTCGTGGGTCGCGGGCGTGGTGGCCCGGTACTTGAACGAGCCGGTGTCGGTGGCGACGCCGGTGTAGAGGCAGGTGGCCAGGTCCTGGTCGAGCTCGACGCCGAGCCGGCGCAGCAGTTCGTCGACCAGCACGGCGGTGGCCGGGGCGGTCGGGTCGATCAGCTGATGGGTGCCGAAGCCCGGGTTGGAGGCGTGGTGGTCGATCACCACCAGGGCGGGCGCGGCGAACGCCTTGTCGTGCAGCAGCCCGAGGCGGCTCTCCGCGGCGACGTCGAAGCAGAGCACCAGCTCGGGGACGTCCGGGACGTCGGCCGCCGGCACGATCAGTTCCTGGCCGGGCAGGAAGGCCAGCGACTCGGGCACGATCTGCGGGTCGTCGCCGAAGGAGACCCGCACCTGCTTGCCGAGCCCGCGCAGCGCCAGCCCCGCCGCCAGCGAGGAGCCCAGCGCGTCGCCGTCCGGGCAGATGTGGCAGATCAGGTCGATCGAGCGCGCCCGCCCGATCTCCGCCACCACCTGCTGCCAGAGCAGCTCGAAGCCGCTCTCCTCGGCGCGCGGCCCCGGAAGCGCCGCGAGGGCACCCTCCACCGTGCTGGTGGAGGACGCCCCCGTGGTCGAACCGGCTCGCGAGGCGGCCTGCGCCGGCTCACCCGCCATGTCTACTCGTCCTCGTCGTCACGCTCGGACGCCGGAACCTTGTACGGGTCCGCGTCGCCGGCGTAGGCCGCCCCCGCGGCGGTGGTGCGCACCGCCGCGTCGATGGCCTTGGCCCGGTCGAGCAGGTCGTCGATGTTCCGGGCGTTGTCCGGCAGCGCGTCCGCGACGAAGGTCAGCGTCGGGGTGAAGCGCACCCCGATCTTGCCGACCTCGGAGCGGATCACGCCCTTGGCGCTCTCCAGCGCGGCGGCCGTGGCCTCGCGCTCGGTCTCGTCACCGAAGACGGTGTAGAAGACGGTGGCCTCGCGCAGGTCGCCGGTCACCCTGGTGTCGGTGATGGTCACGAACCCCAGTCGCGGGTCCTTGATCCGTCGTTCCAGGGTCTGGGCGACGACCACCTGGATGCGGTCGGCGAGCTTGCGCGCCCTTGCGGTGTCGGTCACGTTGCCTCCTCGTGCAGTGGGCCCGGTACCCGGGTGAGCTGCGCACCCGTCGGGGCCCACGCCCCAAAGTACCGGCCCGCGCCCGGCCTTGCGGGCGCTCCGGGTCCTGATCTGTGTGAGAACGGCGACTTCCGCCGACCGCCTCCACAGCTCTCATTCGTCGTCGTCGTTGTGGTAGCGCCTCCTCGCGGAGAGGAGCTGCACCTCGGGGCGGCCGGCGACCAACCGCTCACAGCTGTCCAGGACCTCGGTGACGTACCCGGCTTCGCCGGACACCACCGCCAGGCCGATCTCGGCCCTGCGGTGCAGGTCCTGGTTCCCGGTCTCGGCAGCGCACACGCTGTACTTGCGCTGCAGTTCGGCCACGATGGGCCGCACGATCGAACGCTTCTCCTTGAGCGAGTGGACGTCGCCCAGCAGCAGGTCGAAGGTGAGTGTTCCCACGAACATGTGTGACAGGTCTAGCCGACCTGAAGGCCTCGGGGGCACCGCCCGGAACCGGGCCGGTGCTTCGTCGTTCGACTACCGGGACCCTACACAGCGAGACCGGGGCCGGTCGACGGAAAAACCACCCGTCGACCGGCCCCGGATTCCACCGACTACGAGCGCGGCTTCTCGCGCATCTCGTAGGTCTCGATGACGTCGTCGACCTTGATGTCGTTGAACGACCCCAGGGTGACACCGGCCTCGAAGCCCTCGCGGACCTCGGTCGCGTCGTCCTTGAAGCGGCGCAGACCCTCGATGGTGAGGCTCTCCGCCACGACCTTGCCGTCGCGGATGAGGCGGGCCTTGGCGTTGCGGCGCAGCAGGCCCTCGCGGACCAGCACACCGGCGATGTTGCCGAACTTGGAGGAGCGGAACACCTCGCGGATCTCCGCGGAGCCGAGGCGGACCTCCTCGTACTCCGGCTTGAGCATGCCCTTGAGGGCGTTCTCGATCTCCTCGATCGCCTGGTAGATGACCGAGTAGTACCGGACGTCCACGCCTTCCTTGTCGGCCGCGGTGCGCGCACGGCCTTCGGCGCGCACGTTGAAGCCGATGATGATGGCGTCCGAGCCCATCGCCAGGTCCACGTCGGACTCGGTGATGGCACCCACACCGCGGTGCAGGACCCGGAGCTCGACCTCCTCGCCCACGTCCAGCTTGACGAGGGCGTCCTCGAGGGCCTCGACCGAACCGGAGACGTCACCCTTGATGATGAGGTTGAGCTGCTCGATGGAGCCGGCGGCGATGGCCTTGTCCAGGTCCTCCAGGGACACCCGGACCCGACGCTGCGCGAAGGCGGCGTTGCGGTCGCGGGCCGAGCGCTTCTCGGCGATCTGGCGGGCGGTGCGGTCCTCGTCGACGACGATGAAGCTGTCGCCGGCGCGGGGCACCGAGGTCAGACCGAGCAGCAGCACCGGGCGGGACGGGCCGGCCTCGGAGAGGCTGTTGCCGTTCTCGTCCAGCATCGCGCGGACGCGGCCGTAGGCGTCGCCCACGACGATCGAGTCGCCGACGCGGAGGGTACCGCGCTGCACGAGCACGGTCGCCATGGCGCCGCGGCCCTTGTCGAGGTGGGCCTCGATGGCGATGCCCTGCGCGTCCTGGTCGGGGTTGGCCCGCAGGTCGAGCGAGGCGTCCGCGGTGAGGACCACGGCCTCCAGCAGCTGGTCGATGTGCAGACCCTGGCGCGCGGAGATGTCGACGAACATGGTGTCGCCGCCGTACTCCTCGGCCACCAGACCGAACTCGGTCAGCTGACCGCGGACCTTGGTCGGGTCGGCGCCCTCGACGTCGATCTTGTTGACGGCGACCACGATCGGCACGCCGGCGGCCTTGGCGTGGTTCAGCGCCTCGACCGTCTGCGGCATGACGCCGTCGTTGGCCGCGACCACCAGGATCGCGATGTCGGTGGACTTGGCACCACGGGCACGCATGGCGGAGAACGCCTCGTGACCCGGGGTGTCGAGGAAGGTGATCGGGCGCTGCTCGCCGTTCACCTCGGTGACGACCTGGTAGGCACCGATGTGCTGGGTGATGCCGCCGGCCTCGCCGGCCACCACGTTGGACTTGCGGATCGCGTCCAGCAGTCGGGTCTTACCGTGGTCGACGTGACCCATGACGGTGACGACCGGCGGGCGCGGGGCCAGCTGGTCCTCGTCGCCCTCGTTGGCACCGAAGTCGATGTCGAACGACTCCAGCAGCTCGCGGTCCTCGTCGTCCCGGCTGACGATCTCCAGGACGAAGCCCATCTCGCCGGCCAGCAGCTCGAGGGTCGCGTCGGAGACCGACTGGGTCGCGGTGACCATCTCACCGAGGTTGAACATCACCGAGACGAGCGCGGCCGGGTTGGCGTTGATCTTCTCGGCGAAGTCCGTCAGGGACGCACCGCGCGACAGACGGACCGTCTGGCCGTTGCCGCGGGGCAGCATCACACCGCCGACGGACGGGGCCTGCATGGCCTCGTACTCCTGGCGCTTCGCCCGCTTCGACTTGCGACCGCGCGCCGGGCGACCGCCCGGGCCACGACCGAAGGCACCCTGCGTGCCACCACGGGCACCCGGGCCGCCCGGACGGCCGCTGAAGCCACCGGGACGCGGACCGAAACCGCCGCCGCCACCCGGGGCACCGCCACCGGGACGCGGGCCGCCGAAGCCGCCGCCACCGGCCGGACGCGAGCCCGGACCGGCCGGACGGCCCTGGAAGCCGGGACGCGCGCCGCCCGGAGCACCCGGACGACCGCCGGGGCCACCGGGGCCACGACCGCCGGGGCCCGGACGCGGGCCGGGAGCCGGACGCTGCGGCATCATGCCCGGGTTCGGGCGCGGCATGCCGGACGGGGTCGGGCCGCCGGGACGCGGCGCGGCCGGACGCGGCATGCCGTCGGGACGCGGAGCACCACCCGGACGGGGGGCACCGGCACCCGGAGCACCCTGGCCACCCGGACGCGGACGGTCGCCGCCCGGACGCGGGGCACCACCGGGACGCGGCGCACCGGCACCCGGCGCACCGGCCGGACGCGGGGCACCGGCACCCTGGGCACCGGCCGGACGCGGGCGGTCGCCGCCCGGACGCGGACGGTCGCCGCCCTGGGCGCCCTGACCGGCCGGACGCGCACCCGGCGCGCCGGGACGGCGGTCGCCGGGGCGGGCCATGCCGGTGGCGCTGCCCGAGGTGAACGGGTTGTTGCCCGGACGCGGGCCGGCCGGACGCGGGCCCGGACGGGCGCCGCCGCCGGCGGCGGGACCGGCCGGACGCGCGGCCGGGGCGGCCGGACGC
This sequence comes from Kitasatospora sp. NPDC101176, assembly GCF_044768035.1. Taxonomy (NCBI): domain Bacteria; kingdom Bacillati; phylum Actinomycetota; class Actinomycetes; order Kitasatosporales; family Streptomycetaceae; genus Kitasatospora; species Kitasatospora sp. NPDC101176. Next base: position 34,983 of record NZ_JBIWPA010000043.1, on the reverse strand, counting down.
TGCGCCTGGGTCTCACCGGCGGGAGCCGGCGAGGAGAACTCGGCCGCGGGCGCGGCCGGGGCCGCCGGGGCGGCGGGACGCGCCGCCGGGCGCGGGCCCGGGGTCGGTCCGGCCGGCTTCGCGGCGGGGGCGGCCGGAGCGGCGGGAGCCGCGGCGGCCGGGGTCGGACGGGGACCGGGGGTCGCGCTGGGGCGCGGACCCGGGGTCGGAGCACCCGGCTTGGGTGCACCCGCGGCGGCAGAGCCGCCGGCGGGCTGGGGCGCCGCGGTCTTCCGCGGGCCCGGCTTGGCAGCGGAGCCACCACCGGTGGGGGCAACGCCAAGCGCGTCAGTCAGCTTGCGCACGACCGGCGCCTCGATCGTCGAGGACGCCGAACGGACGAACTCACCGAGCTCGGTCAGCTTGGCCATGACGGCCTTGCTCTCCAAGCCAAGCTCCTTGGCGAGTTCGTAAACCCGGACCTTAGCCACTTCACTCCTGTCTATGAGTCCGGGGTGTCTCGTCCGCCGGACCGTCGCTACTTCATGGGCGTACCCATCGCGTACTCATCGCGTACTCATCGAGTGCTCATCGCAATCTCGACCTACTTCCACATCGCGAGGTACCTGACTGGTGGCACGGCGCGCGGCTGCCCGCGCACTGTGCTTGTTGCGGTGGTTCTTCCGCCGCCTGAGCTGAGCGGCGGCCGTTGCGGGCGGCCGCACCGGGCGCTCAGGGCGCCGGGGTGTCGCCGGTCCGCTCCTCGATGAACTCGCGGAGCCGCTCCGTGTCGAGCGCGCCCTGGAGCCGGAAGGCCCGGGGGAACGCCCTACGGCGGACCGCGAGGTCGAGGCAGGCCGGATCGGGGTGCAGGTGCGCGCCCCGGCCCGGCAGTGCGCCACGGGGATCGGGGACGCAGACGCCCTCGACCGCCGTGACACGCAACAGCTGGTGCTTGGCCGCTCGCTTGCGGCAGCCCACGCAGGTGCGTTCCGGGCGTGCTCGGACGTGCGTCCGGCCAGACGAAGGCAAGTCTACCCCTCCGAAGGGACATGGCGCCGCCCCGCCGATCCCGCCCGGACCGGCGGAGCGTCTAGGACAACACTGACGACCGGGTGGATGCCACCCGATTACGACCGGCCGTGACCGCCCTCGGGGCGGTCGCCGTCCTCCGGCTGCCCCTCGGTGTCCGGCCGGATGTCGATCCGCCAGCCGGTGAGACGGGCGGCGAGGCGGGCGTTCTGCCCCTCCTTGCCGATCGCCAGCGACAGCTGGTAGTCGGGCACGATCACCCGTGCGGAGCGCTGGGCGGCGTCGACGATCTCCACGCTGGTCACCCGCGCGGGGGACAGCGCCGCGGCGACCATCTCGCGGGGGTCCTCGGACCAGTCCACGATGTCGATCTTCTCGCCGTGCAGCTCGCCCATCACCGCGCGCACCCGGCTGCCCATCGGGCCGATGCAGGCGCCCTTGGCGTTCAGCCCGGCCCGGCGCGACCAGACCGCGATCTTGGTGCGGTGGCCGGCCTCGCGGGCGATGGCGGCGATCTCCACGCTGCCGTCCGCGATCTCCGGGACCTCCAGCGCGAACAGCTTCTTCACCAGGCTCGGGTGCGTGCGCGACAGCGTGACCGAGGCCCCGCGGACACCGCGGCGCACCGCGACCACGTAGCACTTCAGACGGGTGCCGTGCCGGTAGTCCTCGCCCGGGACCTGTTCCTGCGGCGGCAGGATGGCCTCCAGCTTGCCGATGTCGACCAGCACGTTCTTCGGGTCGTTGCCCTGCTGGACGACACCGGTGACGATGTCGCCCTCCTTGCCCGCGTACTCGCCGAAGGTCTGGTCGTCCGCGGCGTCGCGCAGCCGCTGCATCATGACCTGGATGCCGATGCTGGACGCGATCCGGCCGAAGCCGTTCGGGGTGTCGTCGAACTCCTTCGGCTCGACGCCCTCGTCCAGCTCCGCCGGGTCCTCCGTCGCCCACACGGTGACGTGGCCGGACTTGCGGTCCAGGTGCACCCGGGCGCGGCGGCGCGAGCCCTCGGTGCGGTGGTACGCGGTGAGGAGGGCGGACTCGATGGACTCGACCAGCAGGTCGAAGGGGATGTTCTTCTCGTTGACCAGCGTGCGCAGGGCACTCATGTCGATGTCCACGGCTACGCCTCCTCGTCTTTCGTCACGTTCGTCATGGTCCAGGCGGTGCGCAGGTCACTCCGCACCGTCGTCCCCCTCCTCGGAGGCGTCGCCGTCCGCGAAGTCCGCGGTCTCGTCGAGGAGCTGCTCGTCCTTGCGGTTGAACTCGACCTGCACGCGCGCCCGGTCCACCTCGGCGTACTCCAGCCGACGCTCCTTCGGGCGGCCGCGGCCCTTCACCGGCTGCACCTCGACCAGCGCGCCGTCCTCGTCGGCCTCCAGCACCCGGGCGACGATCTCCCCGCCGTCGACCAGGTGGATCGCGGCCAGCCGGCCCTGGGCCCGCTGCCAGTGCCGGGGCAGGAGCAGCGGACGCTCGGCGCCCGGCGAACCCACCTCCAGCAGGTAGGCCTCGTCACCCATCAGGTCCGACTCGTCCAGGGCCTCGCCGACCACCCGGCTGAACTCGGCGATGGTGTCCATGTCCACGCCGCCGTCGGTGTCGACGTCGATCTGCACCTGCCGGCGGTTGCCCGCCCGGGTGACCTTGACGTCCTCCAGGTCCAGACCGGCCTGCGCGGCCAGCGGCTCCAGCAACGCGCGCAGCCGGTCGGTGTGGGTGGTGCTCATCCGGGTGGACTCCTCGGCCGCGTCTGCTGTTGTCAGAAGGTCGCGCCGCGACCCCGGCGCCGGGGTACGGCGCGCACCGGGTCACGGCAGCTCGGCCCAAAGCCTAGCCGGTGAAGCCGCCAACCACCGATTCCGGACCACCCCCGACCGGTCGCACGCCACCCACTGCGAGCAAGCTCACACCGGTCCGGACAGGCCTTCGTGATCCGAATCAGTGCCCGGAAACATGGGGATTCTGTAATCATTCACGCCTACGAGGGCAGGCGGGGAGTCCGTCCTCCCGTACACGCCCCGGAGTGACACCGATGCAGCCGCCCAGCCGACGGACCCTCCTGGCCCTCGGACTGCTCCTCCTCGCCACCGCCTGCACGGGCGGACACGGCGGCAACGGCGCGGCGCCCGGCGACCGCGGCACCGCCCCCAACCCCGACGAGCCGGTCATCCTGCGCGCCGTCGCCGCCACGGACACCCTGCTCACCGGCTACGACACCCTGCTCGCCACCCCGGCCGGGGCCGTGGACAAGGACCTGGCGGCGCTGCGCGCCGAGGTCGTCCGGCACCGGGCCGCCCTCGCCCACGACCTGCCCGCCGCCTCCGTCCCGCCCGCGCCGGGCGCCGCCCCGGCCACCTCCGGCAGCGCGAGCACGGCCCCCGGCCCGACCGCGACCCCGACGGCCACCGCCGTCGGCACCCCCGCCGCGCTGGCCGCCCTGGAACGCCAGACCGCCCGGACCCGGCTCGCCGACCTGGCCGCCGCCCGCCCGCCGCTGGCCCGGATCCTGGCCTCGATCGCCACCTCCGACGTGCTGCACGCCGTCGCGCTCGGCGACAACACCCCGCTGGTCACCCCGCCGCCCGCCCCGACCGCCGCGCCCACCGGCACCCCGTCCGGCCCGGCCGCCCCCGGCGACGCCGAACCGTCCGGCTCCCCCTCTCCGGCCGCCCCGGCCGCCACCGCCACCACTCCGGCCGCCACCGCCCCGCCCGGCGCCGTCGCCGCCCTCCAGGGCGCCCTCGGCGCCGAGCACGCCGCCGTCTACGGCTACGGCGTGGTCGGCGCCCGGCTCCCCGACGACCAGCAGCGCGCCGACGCCCGCACCGCCTACGCCGCGCACGAGGCCCGCCGGGACGCCTGGCAGCGGCTGGTCGGTTCGCTCGGCGCCACCCCCTCCGCCGCCGCGGCCGGCTACCAGCTCCCGTTCGCCGTCACCGACGCGGCCGCCGCCGGCCGGCTCGCCGCCCACCTGGAGACCCGGCTCACCACGGTGTACGCCGACCTGGTCTCCGCCGTCCCCGGGCCGGAGCGCACCGCCGCCGCCGACGCGCTGCGCGAGTGCGCCCTCCGGGCCCACCGCTGGGGCGCCCCCGACCAGGCCTTCCCCGGCATCCCCGACACGCCCCCCGGCCCGTCCCCGTCAGCCCCGGCGAGCGCCTCCGCCCCGGCCACCGCAGGCAGCACGGGCTGAGCGCCCCGCCCGCCCTGACCTGTGCCACCGACCCCGCGGCACTGACCTGCGAGTTCACCCCCATGACCGACAATGGACGGAGCAGTACCCACGGGGGAGCGTCAACCGGAAGGCCGGCATGTCGGGAGCAGCAGCACAGATCACCGTCCCCACCTGGCTGGCCCGCGGCGTCACCGCGGGCGAGGGCGACCGGGGCCGGCAGTGGCTGGCGGGCCTCCCCACCGCGGTGGCCGCCCACCTGGCCCGCTGGGACCTCACCCTGGAACGGGTGCTCGACCCGGGCGGCAGCCTGAGCCTGGTCGCCTACGTCCACCGCGACGACCTCTCCCCCGCCGTCCTCAAGGCCGGCCTGCGCACCCACGAGACCGCCCACGAACACGCCGCCCTGTCCCACTGGGCCGGCCGCGGCGCGGTGCTGCTGCTGGACGCGGACCCGGCCGAGGGCGTCCTGCTCCTGGAACGGCTGCACGGCGACATCCCGCTGCGCTCGCTGGCGGAGGCGAAGGCCATGCTGGAGGCGACCAGCCTGCTGCACCGGCTCTGGACCGCCCTGCCCGAGGGGCACCCCTTCGCCACCCTCGCCGAGCGGGCCGCCGACACCACGCAGCGGCTGGAGCGGCACCGCGCGCTGCCCGGCGCGGCCGAGGCGCAGCCCCTCGTCACGGAGGCCCTGGAGACGGCCCGCGCGCTCACCGGGTCCGCGGCCGAGACCTTCCTCCTGCACGGGGACTTCCACCACGGCAACGTGCTCGCCGCCGACCGGGCGCCCTGGCTGGCGATCGACCCGCGCCCGCTGGCCGGGGAACGCGCCTACGACCTGGCCCGGCTCGCCCTGGAACGCGCGGACACCCTGATCGGCTCCCCCGGCGCGCCCGCGGCCGTCCGCCGCCGGCTGCACCAGCTCGCCGACGCCCTGGACGTGGACCGGGAGCGGCTGCGCGGGTGGACCCTGTTCCGCTCCGTCGACCTCGGCCTGCGCGCCCTGGCCGCCGGCCGCCACGAGGACGCCGAACTGCACCTGGAGTTCGCCGGGCAGCTCTGAAGCCGCTCCGCCGGCACCGGGACCCGCCGGCCCCGGAATCCGCCCGGTCGCCGGGCGCGGTCAGAACCGGCCGGACGGCCCGGGCCCCCGCAGCGGCAGCCGCGCCCCCATCACCGCGTACAGCCGGTCGGTGGCCGGGAACCGCACCGCGCGGGCGAGGTCCTGGTAGCCCAGCGCGCGGTAGAGCCGCCGGGCCGGGGTCTCCGCGTCGATCGCGGAGAGGATGCTGCGGTCCAGGCCGGAACGGTCGCAGAGGGCCCGGATCAGCCGCGAGCCCACGCCCTGCCCCTGGAAGTCGGGGAGCACGTGCAGCTCGGTGACGGCGAACACGCCGTCCAGCCAGTCCCCGTGGCCGCGCGCGGTCAGGTACGGCTCGATCACCGTGCTCCACCAGTGCTCGCGCTGGTTGGGCATGCCGTAGCCGAACCCGACCAGTCGGCCGCCGCTCATCGCCCCGAAGGCGACCACCCCGGGCTGGCGGGCGTGCCGGCCCACGATGTGCAGCCGTACCGCGACCTCCTCGGGGGTGAGCCCGAAGGCCACGGCCTGGACCTCCAGCGCCGTCGGCGCCCAGGCCGCAAGGTCGATGGCCTCGATCGTCACCCCGGTCAGCTGATCCATGCTCCGGACGTTACTACCCGCGCGGCCGTGGCGCGGGCGAAGATCGGAACCGGACCGCGCGGGACCGGACCGGACCGCCGGCCCCGCGGAAGGGCTCAGAACAGCACGCTCATGAACGCCCCGACCTCGCGGAACCCCACCCGCCGGTAGGCGGCCCGGGCGCGCAGGTTGAAGTCGTTGACGTACAGCGAGACCACCGGCGCGACCTCGCGCAACGCGATGCCGAGGACGGCGGCCATGCCGGTCTCGGAGAGCCCCTGGCCGCGGTGCTCGGGCGCCACCCAGACCCCCTGGATCTGGCAGGCGCCCTCGGTGACGGCCCCGATCTCGGCCTTGAAGACGACCCGGCCGTCCTCCCCGAAGCGTGCGAACGACCGCCCGGTGGAGACCAGTTCGGCGACCCTGGCCTGGTAGAGCAGGCCCCCGTCGCCGGCCAGCGGGGAGACCCCGACCTCCTCCGTGAACATCGCGACGCAGGCCGGCATCAGCGCCTCGACCTCGTTGCGCCGCACCCGCCGCACCAGCGGGTCCGGGGCGATCTCGGCCGAGGGCGCGGTGGTGGCCAGCAGCGGCTGGTGGGCGCGGACGTCCCGGGCCGGGCCCCAGCTGCGCTCCAGCAGCGCCCAGAAGGCCGCGGTGGACTCCGCCGGCCCGACGATCGAGGAACAGCGCCGGCCCTGTCGGCGGGCCCGCTCGGCGAAGGAGGCCACGGCCTCGGGCCCGGCGTTGACCAGAACGAGGTTGGCCCCGGCGTAGCAGAGCGCGGCCAGCGCACCGTCCCCGTCGTACCAGCCCCACATCTCGCCACCGAGCCGCCAGGGGTCGAGACCCACGGCCTCGACCCGGGTGGCGACGAACGCGTTGGCGACCGGGTCGCGGTGGAGGATCTCCAGGGCGTCCGCCAGGTCCGGGGGCTCCAGCACGCGGGTGGTGGCCAGGGCGCGCGCGGCCTGGAACGAGCTGGGGAGCATCACACCTCGATCGAGCATCGAGACAGCACCTCACTGAGACGACTCTGGCCGCACCCTACTCCGTGGCCCCACCCGGCTACGGCCGCGGGGCCGTCCGCGCACGGACGGCCCCGCTTCCGGAAGAACAGCACGCGGCAGACCCGCGCGGACCCCACCTGGTCAGTCGGCGGCGACGACGGTCGGCGCACCGGCCTCGACGCCCTCCTCCTGCATCTGCTCGGCGAGCTTGAGGGCCTCCTCGATCAGGGTCTCGACGATCTTCGACTCGGGGACGGTCTTGATGACCTCGCCCTTGACGAAGATCTGGCCCTTGCCGTTGCCGGAGGCGACACCGAGGTCGGCCTCGCGGGCCTCGCCGGGGCCGTTGACGACGCAGCCCATGACCGCGACGCGCAGCGGCACCTCCATGCCCTCCAGGCCGGCGGTGACCTCCTCGGCGAGCTTGTAGACGTCGACCTGGGCGCGGCCGCAGGACGGGCAGGAGACGATCTCCAGGCCGCGCTGGCGCAGGTTCAGCGACTCCAGGATCTGGATGCCGACCTTGATCTCCTCGGCCGGCGGCGCGGAGAGCGAGACCCGGATGGTGTCGCCGATGCCCTCGGCGAGCAGCGCGCCGAAGGCGACGGCGGACTTGATGGTGCCCTGGAAGGCGGGGCCGGCCTCGGTGACGCCCAGGTGCAGCGGGTAGTCGCAGGCGGCGGCGAGCTGGCGGTAGGCCTGGATCATCACGACCGGGTCGTTGTGCTTGACCGAGATCTTGATGTCGCGGAAGTCGTGCTCCTCGAACAGCGAGCACTCCCAGAGCGCCGACTCGACCAGCGCCTCGGGGGTGGCCTTGCCGTACTTCTCCAGCAGGCGCTTGTCGAGCGAGCCGGCGTTGACGCCGATCCGGATCGGGACGCCGGCGTCCTTGGCCGCCTTGGCGATCTCGCCGACCTTGTCGTCGAAGGCCTTGATGTTGCCGGGGTTGACGCGGACCGCGGCGCAACCGGCGTCGATCGCGGCGAACACGTACTTCGGCTGGAAGTGGATGTCCGCGATCACCGGGATCTGGGACTTCCTGGCGATGATCGGCAGCGCGTCGGCGTCGTCCTGGGAGGGGACGGCGACCCGGACGATCTGGCAGCCGGACGCGGTGAGCTGGGCGATCTGCTGCAGCGTGGCGTTGATGTCCGAGGTGACGGTGGTGGTCATCGACTGCACCGAGACCGGGGCGTCGCCGCCGACCGGGACGTTGCCGACCATGATCTGCCGGGATACGCGGCGCTTGGCCAGCGGCTTGAGCGGCAGGGACGGAATACCGAGCGAGATCGCGGTCATGTGCGCAGGGTTCCCCGGGGTTGAGGTGTGGTCGTCCGCCCCGCCGTCGGGACGGCGGAGGCCGGGCGCGCCTCGATCGCGCACCCGGCCTCCACGGTACGGCACGGCGCAGGGGCCCAGCACACCCGCCGTACCCGAACGCCCTAGCCGATCTTCACCGGGTTCACCAGGTCGGCGACCATCACGAGCAGGGTGAAGCCGATGAAGATGCTGGCCACGACGTAGGCGACCGGCATCAGCTTGGCGACGTCGAACGGTCCCGGATCGGGCCGGCGGAACATCCGTGCGAGCCGTCGGCGGACCGCCTCCCAGGCCGCACCGGCGATGTGACCGCCGTCCAGCGGCAGCAGCGGCAGCATGTTGAACAGGAACAGCGACAGGTTGATGCCTGCCAGCAGGTTGACGAACATCGCCACCCGCTGTTCGGCGGGGAGGTCCAGGTTGGCCAGTTCGCCGCTGACCCGGGCCGCGCCGACCATGCCGATCGGGGAGTCCGGATCGCGCGGGGCGTCACCGACGACCGCGTTCCACAGACCGGGGATCTTCCCGGGCAGGGCGGCCAGCGACTTCACGCCGCCCTCGGCCATGTCGTACATCCGGTCGACGGACTGCCCGAAGCCCAGCCGGACGACCCCCTGGCCGGGCGTGAACCCGAGGAAGCCCGCCTGGACGGTCTGCCCCTTGAGGGGGAGGCCCCGGTCGTCGTACTTCTGCACGTCGTTGACGGCGATGACGGGCGACAGGGTGAGCTGCTGCCCGTCCCGCTGGACGACGATGTCCACCTTCTGCCCGGCCGACCTGCGGATGTCCGCCTGGAGCTGGTCGTAGTCGTGGATCCGGTCGCCGCCGAAGGAGAGGACCTTGTCCCCCTGCCGCAGGCCGACCTCGTTGGCCGGGGTCTTGGGCGCGTCGGCGGGGCACACGTCGGTGGGCTGGCCGGCCTTGACGACGCACTGCGCGACCGAACCGATGGTCGGGATCGCGGTCTTGACGCCGAAGCCCATCATGACCGTCAGGAACAGGCCGAAGGCCAGCACCAGGTTCATGAACGGCCCGGCGAACATGACGATGATCCGCTTCCACGGCTTGCGGGTGTAGAACAGCCGCTGCTCGTCGCCCTCCTGGAGCTCCTCGTAGGAGGCCTCCCGGGCGTCCTCGATCATCGTGCGCCAGGGCGAGCTGCTGCGCTTGGTGATCCGGCCGTCCTCGCCGGGCGGGAACATCCCGATCATCCGGATGTAGCCGCCCAGCGGGATCGCCTTGAAGCCGTACTCGGTCTCGCCCTTCCTCCGCGACCAGACCGTCGGACCGAAGCCGACCATGTACTGCGGCACCCGGATGCCGAACAGCTTGGCCGTGGACAGGTGGCCCAGCTCGTGCCAGGCGATCGAGATCAGCAACCCGACCACGAAGACCAGGATGCCGACCACCCACATCACCGTTGCCACCGCTGCTCCTCCGTCATGCCGCTCCGCTCTTCGTCTTGTCTTACCGCAGTCGCGCCCGTGCCGGTACCGGCACGGGCCCACCCGGGCGGGCGCGACCCGGACCGCCGCCGTCAGCCCGCCGCGAGCTCGCGGGCCCGGGCGCGGGCCCAGTCCTCCGCGTGCAGGACGTCCTCGACCGTCAGGGAAGTTCCCGACCCGGGCGTCCCGTGCTCCGCGACGACCTTGGCAACAGTGTCCACGATCCCCGTGAAGGCCAGGCGGCCCTTCAGGAAGGCCTCCACGCACTCCTCGTTGGCCGCGTTGAACACCGCGGGTGCCGTCCCGCCCAGCGTGCCGACCTCGCGGGCCAGCTCCACCGCCGGGAAGGCCTCGTCGTCCAGCGGGAAGAACTCCCAGGTCGCGGCCTTGGTCCAGTCGCAGCCGGGGGCCGCGTCCGGCACCCGGTCCGGCCAGCCCATGCCCAGCGCGATCGGCATCCGCATGTCCGGCGGGCTGGCCTGCGCCAGCGTCGAACCGTCGGTGAACTCCACCATCGAGTGCACCACCGACTGCGGATGGACCACGACCTCGATCCGGTCGAAGGGCACGTCGTACAGCAGGTGCGCCTCGATCACCTCCAGGCCCTTGTTGACCAGGGTGGCCGAGTTGATCGTCACCACCGGGCCCATCGCCCAGGTCGGGTGCGCCAGCGCCTCCTGCGGGGTCACCCCGGCCAGCTGCTCGCGGCTGCGGGTGCGGAACGGGCCGCCGCTGGCCGTCACCACCAGCTTGCGGACCTCGGCGCGGGTGCCGCCGGCCAGCGCCTGGAACAGCGCGGCGTGCTCGGAGTCCACCGGGACGATCTGCCCCGGCCTCGCCACCGCCTTCACCAGCGGGCCGCCCACGATCAGCGACTCCTTGTTGGCCAGCACCAGCACCCGGCCCGCCGCCAGCGCGGCCAGCGTCGGGCGCAGACCGATCGAGCCGGTGATGCCGTTCAGCACCGAGTGGCACTCCACGGCGGCCAGCTCGGTCGCCGCGTCCGGGCCCGCCAGCACGGTCGGCAGCGGCGCACCCGCCGCCTTCGCGGTCAGCGCCGCGCGCAGCGCCGGCTCCGCGGCCGGGTCAGCGACCGCCACCGTGTGCACGCCCAGCCGCAGCGCCTGCTCGGCCAGCAGCTCCACCCGGCCGCCGGCCGCCGACAGGGCGACCACCCGGAAGCGGTCCGGGTTGCGGAGCACCACGTCGATGGCCTGGGTGCCGATCGACCCGGTGGAACCGAGGATCACCAGCTCCCGGGGGCCGGAGGGGTCCTGCACGGTGGGCGTGAAGCGCAGCTGCGGGTGGGCGAGCGAAGTCATGCGCCCATTGTGTCCTGCCCCGGGCCCTGCCCAGGCCGCGTCCGGCGGATCCGCGCCCCCGGGGCGCTCCCCGACCGGACCTCACTCCCCCGCACGCCCGCGCACTCCGACGGGACGGCGCCTCCGCGCGGGCCGCCGGCCGGCCCACGGGCTCCGTTCGAGCAGCGTGCTCGGGACCTGCGTCCGGTGCCGCGTCCGGCACCGCGCTCGGTACCGCGCTCCGCAGGACGGGGACACCCGCCCCGGGCTACCGTCGGAGCCATGCGTACCGTCATCGCCGGGGGACACGGACAGATCGCGCTGAAGCTCGAACGGCTGCTCGCCGCCCGCGGCGACCGGCCCGCCGGGATCATCCGCCGCCCCGAACAGGCCCAGGACCTCACCGCGGCCGGCGCCGAGCCGCTGCTGCTCGACCTGGAGTCCACCACCGCCCCCCGGCTCGCCGAACTGCTCACCGGCGCCGACGCGGTGGTCTTCGCCGCCGGCGCCGGACCGGGCAGCGGGACCGCCCGCAAGAACACCGTCGACCGCGACGCCGCCGTCCTGCTCGCCGACGCCGCCGAACTGGCCGGCGTCCGGCGCTACCTGATGGTCTCCTCGATGGGCGCCGACGCCAACGCCCACCACCCCGCCGACGAGGTCTTCGAGACCTATCTGCGGGCCAAGGGCGCCGCCGACGACGCCGTCCGGGCCCGGACCACCCTGGACTGGACGGTGCTGCGGCCCGGCCGGCTCACCGACGGCCCCGGCACCGGCCTGGTCCGGCTGGCCCCCTCCGTCGCCCGCGGCGCCGTCGACCGGGCCGACGTGGCCGCCGTCCTCGCGGCGCTGCTGCACGAACCGGGCACGGCCGGACGGACGCTGGAACTGGTCGCCGGGAACGCCACCGTCGAGGAGGCCGTCGCCGCCGCCGGCGGACACGACGGCTGAGGCCCCCCGGGGCCCCGAGGCCTGCACGGACGCCGGGGCCCGCGGAGACCCGGGCGCGGACACGCGAAGGGCCCGGTCGGTCGACCGGGCCCTTCGTCGACGGGGAATCCGTCCGGTCAGAGGTCGAGGCCGGTGAGGACCAGGACCTTCTCCACCGTGTAGTCGTCCATCGCGTAGCGGACGCCCTCGCGGCCGACACCGGAGTCCTTGACGCCGCCGTACGGCATCTGGTCGGCGCGGTAGGACGGCGCGTCGCCGATGATCACACCGCCGACCTCCAGCTCCCGGTGGGCGCGGAAGGCGGTCTGCAGGTCGTGCGTGAACACGCCCGCCTGCAGGCCGAACGGCGAGTCGTTGACGGCCGCGAAGGCCTCCTCGACGCCGTCCACCCGGTGCAGCGACATGACCGGGCCGAACACCTCGGCCTTGGCCAGGATCGCGTCCTCCGGCAGCTCGGCCAGCACGGTCGGCGCGTAGGTGGCACCCTCGCGCGTCCCGCCGGTCAGCACCTTGGCGCCCTTGGCAACGGCGTCGTCCACCCAGGACTCCACCCGCTTCGCGGCGTTCTCGTCGACCAGCGGGCCGACGTCCGTCGCGTCCTCGTTCGGGTCACCGGTGACCTGCGCCCCGACCTTGGCCACGACCTTCTCCACCAGCGCGTCGTACACCGACGCGTCGGCGATCACCCGCTGCACCGAGATGCAGGACTGGCCGCCCTGGTAGTTGGCGAACATCGCGATCCGGGTCGCCGCCCAGTCGAGGTCGGCCTCCGAGGACCAGTCGGCGAGCACCACGGCCGCGGCGTTGCCGCCCAGCTCCAGGGTGGTGTGCTTGCGCGGCACCGAGTCCATGATCTGGTAGCCGACCTTGTCCGAACCGGTGAACGAGATCACCGGCAGGCGCTTGTCCTGCACCAGCGCCGGCATCCGGTCGTTCGGCACCGTCAGGACGCTCCACGAACCGGCCGGGAGGTCGGTCTCGGCCAGGATCTCGCCCAGCACCAGCGCCGACAGCGGGGTCGACGGAGCCGGCTTCAGGATGATCGGGGCACCCACCGCGATCGCCGGCGCGACCTTGTGCGCGACCAGGTTCAGCGGGAAGTTGAACGGGGCGATCCCCAGCACCACACCGCGCGGGAAGCGGCGCACCACCGCGAAACGGCCCACGCCGCCCGGGTCGGTGTCCAGCCGCATCGTCTCGCCGTTGGTCCGGCGGGCCTCCTCGGCCGCCCAGCGGAAGACCGACACCGCGCGGCCGACCTCGCCGCGCGCCCACTTGATCGGCTTGCCGTTCTCGGCGGTGATCAGCCGGGCGATCTCCTCGGTCCGCTCGGCCAGGCGCTTCGCCACGTGGTCCAGCGCGGCCGCACGCTGGTGCGCCGGGGTCGCCGCGAACACCGGCAGCGCGGCGACGGCGGCGTCCAGCGCCTCCTCGACCTGGGCCTCGGTCGGGATGCTCACCTTGCCGACCAGACGGCCGTCCCAGCTGTTGTGCACCTCGAAGTCGGCGTCACCGCTCGCCCGGCGGCCGGCGAGCCAGAAATCGTACGTGGTGGTCACCGTGGTACCGGCCCTCTCCTCGTCGTCGTCGGACCCACGGACGTGGGGCCTGAACCCGAGGGTAGGGGCGGCGACGCGCCGACCGGATTGGACGACTAGGAGCGTTCCGCCCCGAGGCCACTCCATCCCGTCCAGCCGAACGGCCCGGGATCCGCTACCCCGGGCCGACCCGCGGCCACCGGCCCCGCCGCGGCCCTCCCGCCGGCCCGCCGGCCCGCCGGCCGCCTGCCCGCCGGCTCGCTCCCGCCTACTCCTCGCCGGAGCGCAGCGCCAGCCACAACTCCATCCGGACGTCCGTGTCGTCCAGCGAACGGCCGAGCAGCTCCTCCACCCGGCGCATCCGGTAACGCAGCGTGTGCCGGTGCACCCCGAGGTCCGCCGCCGCGGCGTCCCACTGCCCGTGTCTGGACAGCCACGCCCGCAGCGAGGCCACCAGATCGCCGCGCGCCGTCCGGTCGTGCTCGCGCAGCGGCCGCAACAGCCCCTCCGCGAACGCCGTCACCGCCTCCTCCCCGAGCAGCGGCAGCAGCGAACCCGCACCGACCTCCTCGTGGTCCACCGACCGGCGGCCACCGCGCAGCGCCACCGCCAGCGCCCGCTCGGCCTGCGCGTGCGCCGTCCCCGCCTCCTCCAGCGAAGCCGGCGCCGACACGCCCAGCGACAGGCCCTCGTGCTCCTCCACCGCGCCCAGACAGGCCCGGTGCACCGAGCCGTTGTCCAGCGCCAGCACCATCAACCGCGGCCCGTGCGCGCCGTCCTCCCGCGCCACCAGCAGCTTCTCGCCCACCCGGGCACCCGCCTGCTCGGCACGGTCCCCCAGCTCACCGAGCGCCTCGGCCGCCTCCGCGTTCGGCCCCGCACCGGCCACCAGAACCCGTATCGTCCCCTCCGGCAGACCGCCGAACAGCCCCACCGCCACCTGGCGGGCCGTCGCCACCTCCCCCGCCAGCACCATCCGCAGCAGCGCCGCGCCCATCCGCTCCTCCGCCTGCCGCAGCTCGCGCGACCGCTCCAGCGTCAGGGTCAGCAGCGCCACCGCCGCGTTCAGCACGTACCGCTCGGTCGGGGTGATCCGGTCCTCGGTCCCCACCGCCAGGAACCCGCGCGCCCGCCGGTCCGCCCCCAGCGACTGGACCACCACGTAGTCCTCGTCCGCCGTGTCTATCCCCGGCGCCCGCCCCTGCAACGCCGCACTCGACGGCGCCGGCCGCCGACGCAGCCGGTCCACCTCCGCGGCCAGCCGCCCCGCCCGGCGCGCCGCCCAGTCCGGAGCCACCACCGACAGCGCCCCCGAACCGTCGTACAGCGCCGCCCAACCGCCCAGCCGCGCCGCCAACCGGCGCACCACGGCCGTCGTGCCGTCCTTGCCCAGCGCAGCCCGGGTCAGCTCCTCCTGCGCCTCGAAGGACGTCGTCACCGCCTCGTACTGCTCCGCGGCCAGCGCCGCCGACACCACCTTGCTGATCGCGATGAACGGCGTCGGCTCCGGCACCCGCAGCAACGGCAGCCCCCGCTGCGCCGCCGCGTCCACCAGCGGCTGCGGCACCTCCGTGTGCGACAGCCCCACCCCCAGGCCCAGACCCACCACCCCGGCATCGGCCAACCGGTGCACGTACGCCTGCAACTGCGCCGCCGTACGACCCAGCTTGATCCCGGTGGTGAGCAGCAGCTCGCCACCCTCCAGGAACGGCGTCGGGTCGTCCAGCTCACTGGTGTGCACCCAGCGGACCGGCCGCTCCAGATGGTCCGCACCGGCGAGGACCGTCAGATGGAGCGAACTGTTGCGGACGACGGAGGCGAGTGTGGGGGGCATGGCACCTTCGGGGGATCGACCTGACCGCGCCGTTGCGGCCGGGCGAGGAGAGGGCAATGGGACAAGTGAGAAACTCTCCCCTTCATTATGGACGCTCCGGACAACCCGCACTGCCGAATCCACCTCGAAGGCGAGCTTCCTCCCCCGCGCCCCTCACCCCCGCAGGTCCACCAGCAACGGCGGCACCTGCTCCCCCGACACCGCCGTCAACGACACCACCGCGTGCCCCGCCGGCAACGCGTGCGCCAGATCCGACGGCGACCACCGCAACCGTTCCACGTCCCGCGTCGTCACCGACTCCGTCTGCGCCGCCGTCCCCGACAACGCCTTCCGCCCCACCCGCCCGGCCCGCCGCATCACCCCACCGGAGGTGTCGGGGGTGTGGGTCACGACGGTTTCGTGAACCACGTGCGTACCCCAAGCCTCCGAGAAGAACTTTCCGTCCCACGGAGCAATGCCGGGAAAGACCATCCGGCAGCCCACCGCACCGAACAGCGGTGCGCGCAGGGACTCGGGCAGGTCCATGAGGGTGCGCAGCATCAGTACGGCCCCCGCGTTGGCCCCGCGCATCCGTTGAAGGCCCCGGACCGTATTCGCATCCAACGCCGCCGAAGCGTCATCCACCACCAGCCCGGCGAAGAGCGATCGGTCCTCCCGCGCGACGGCAGCGACCACGAATTGGCCGACCACCAGGCGCGACAGGATCCGCGCCGCCTCCGGATGGCTGCGTTCGGGCAGCTTCACCCGAACACGGAGAGGGTGGTCGAGCGCCCGCATCGCGAAGGGCAGGCGGCCCGTGCCGTCCGTGGCGAAGGCCCCTTCGAACGCGGGGCGATCGAGAAGCGCCAGGCGGTCTGCGAGCAGCACCCCGGGGTCGTCGGCACGGCCCTGCTGCCGCTTCCGGTGTTCGAGGTCACGCTCATAGACCGACAGCTGGCCGACGGAGCGGAGGGCCTTCACCAACGGTTCGACCGTGTCTGGCTCCCCGGCGAGCAGAGCGCGCAGTTCACGGACTCCGGGATAACGCCCGTAGGCGGTGTTGAACGGTCCGATCACCTGTTGCAGAGTCGTCCGGGCGCTCTCCGCACGAGCGGTCAGCTCATCCGGCAGCAGCGCCTCGGCAAGCCTGGCGGCTGCTTCGTCTGGGTCCTGGGTCGCTCCGTAGAGGTCCAGGCCGTACACCGAACCCGGCTCGCCCGGTGAGATCACCACGTCGTACCAGGAGTCCGGCCCGAGATCCGCGTCCGCTGCTCCGATCACCACCGCGCAGGCCGTCCCGGCCAGCGTCTGGAGACACAGCGCCTCGGTGACGGGCCGGGCGAGCCTGGCCGTCTTGCCGGTTCCCGCCGGACCGACGGCCAGCAGTGACGTCCCGAGCACAGTGGGGTCCAGTGCGAACCCGGTGAGCCGGTGGGAGTGCGGATTCTTCACCACGTCCTGCGTGGTGCCGAGCCGGACCTGCTGCAGCAGGAGGTCGTGATGCGCCACCCGGGCGGGCAGATCCCGGACCTCGGACGGATGCGAGAACGCCGCACCACCCCGCGCCAACACCTGATCGACGAACGCGGGCACGAACGCGACGTCGGCCTGCGCGGATTCCCACGCGCGCTGGATCCGGATGTAGTCGACGTCCCCGACGTTCGTCTGGTCCAGCTTCGCGGCCGCCGCCATGGCCCCTCCGGACCGCTGGGCGGACCAGGGATCGGCAGCGGTGACCGGAGCGGCGTCGACGACCACCCCGACCGGAGCCGGCCCCTCGTGTGTGATGGCGCGGGCAAGTACCGGGGCGACGTTCTTCTGCCATCCGGCGCGGGTGAAGAACCTGCGCCACACCTCTCGCCACCGCCCGGTGCGCCAAAAGACCGCGGCCGCGCAGCTGATGGTCACGACGTTGATGAGGAGCTGCGCCGTGTTGAACTGTTCCGGCGAGGTTCCGGCGAACCCCCCCATAAGCCCCACGGCCCACACGAGCACGAGTGTCCCGATGTAGTAGGTGGCGATGGTGGCGACGAGGTTCAGGCCCGCGCGCCACAGCAGTGGCCCGGTTGGGACCTTCGCTTCCTCCGCCTGCGTGGGGTCGACCCGTTCGTACCCCTGCCGGAAGATTCCCGGCAACGCCTCGGGCCGCGGAATCGCCACCCATACGGGGAGGTCGAAGCCCCCGCGGCTCGGGCCGCCGGGGCGTTGGTGGGGCATGGGGGTCGGGGGTCTGGTGGTGGTGCGATCCGTGTGGTGGTGTGCCCCGTCCTGCGCCATGTACGGCCCCGCTCCCTCGCCCGCCCGGCCCGACCGCCGTCGGTGCCGCCATACCCATGCCGCCGTACCGGCGACACGCCCGCGCTCAATGTAGTGGAGCGGGGCCTGCGGGTAGTCGTGCCGCCCGGGCTGGCCGCGTCGGACAAGTCGGACGGCCCAGTGCTACCGAGTGGCGCATGCCCGGCCGGTCGGGGCGGCCGTAGCCTGCGAAGCACCGAGCCGAGAAGTCTGGAGAACCCCATGAGCGCCGCAACGCCGCTCCCGCAGGAGCGCCGCCTGGTCACCGCGATCCCCGGTCCGAAGTCGCAGGAGCTGCAGGCCCGCAAGCTGGGTGCGGTGGCGGCCGGCGTCGGCACCACCCTGCCGGTGTACGTGTCCCGTGCCAACGGCGGCGTGCTGGAGGACGTGGACGGCAACTCGCTGATCGACTTCGGTTCCGGCATCGCCGTGACGAACGTCGGCAACAGCGCCGAGGCCGTGGTGGCCAAGGCGAGCGAGCAGCTGGCCGCGTTCACGCACACCTGTTTCATGGTGACCCCGTACGAGGGTTACGTGGCCGTCGCCGAGCAGCTCAACGAGCTGACCCCGGGTGACCACGACAAGCGCACCGCGCTGTTCAACTCGGGTGCCGAGGCGGTCGAGAACGCGGTGAAGATCGCGCGCGCCTACACCAAGCGCACCGCCGTCGTGGTGTTCGACCACGGCTACCACGGCCGCACGAACCTCACCATGGGCCTGACGGCGAAGAACATGCCGTACAAGCAGGGCTTCGGTCCGTTCGCGCCGGAGATCTACCGGGTGCCGGTGGCCTACCCGTACCGCTGGCTGACGGGTGCGGAGAACTGCGCCGCCGAGGCCGCCGCGCAGGCGATCGACATCATCAACAAGCAGATCGGCGCGGAGAACGTCGCGGCGATCATCATCGAGCCGATCCAGGGCGAGGGCGGCTTCATCGAGCCGGCCAAGGGCTTCCTGCCGGCGATCGTGGAGTACGCGAAGGCCAACGGCATCGTGTTCGTCGCGGACGAGATCCAGACCGGCTTCTGCCGCACCGGCCAGTGGTTCGCCTGTGACGACGAGGGCGTCGTCCCGGACCTGATCACCACCGCGAAGGGCATCGCCGGCGGTCTGCCGCTGGCCGCGGTGACCGGTCGCGCCGAGATCATGGACGCCGCGCACGCGGGCGGCCTGGGCGGCACCTACGGTGGCAACCCGGTGGCCTGCGCGGCCGCGCTGGGCGCCATCGAGACGATGAAGGAGCAGGACCTCAACGGCAAGGCGCAGCGGATCGGGGAGATCATGCTGGGCCGCCTGCGGGCGATGCAGGAGAAGTTCGAGATCATCGGCGAGGTCCGCGGCCGCGGCGCGATGATCGCCGTCGAGCTGGTGAAGGCGGGCGGCAAGGAGCCGAACGCGGAGGCCGCCGGGGCGATCGCGAAGGCCTGCCACGCCGAGGGCCTGGTGGTGCTGACCGCCGGCACCTACGGCAACGTGCTGCGCTTCCTGCCGCCGCTGGTCATGCCGGAGCACCTCCTGAACGAGGGCCTGGACATCCTGGAGGGCGCTTTCACCGCCGCCTGAGCGGTGTCGCCCGTCAGGTCGTGAACCCCGCCGGAGGGATGTCCGGACAGCGCTGAACGGCCCGTGCGGACCTCTGGTCCGCACGGGCCGTTCGGTTGTCCGCGGGTGGGACAGCCGGGTACTTCACGGGCGGGACGGGCCGGTTCGCCCGGGGCGGGGCCGGCCGGCGATCCGCAGGTGGGGGCGGCCGGGTGCACGTTCTCGGGACGACCTGGAAGGTTGCCCGGGGCAGGGTGAAGATGATGTGCGGAATCGCTGAAGGCGCTCGGCGCGGAAGGGCTGTTGACGTAGTGTCATCGCAGATGGACAGCGAGCCTCCGCCACTGGCGGAGCCGTCCGCGGAGCCGCCCAGGGCGGTGGGTCCGCGCGTGCGGCGTGAGGACAACCAGGCCTCCCCGGGAGGGGCGGCGCATACCGAAGGCCGATCGACCGACCGTCCGACCCACACCCCCCGGGGCGCACGGAACGGCGATCCTCGAGGCCGCCCCGGAGCTCTCCCCCCTGCTCCGGGGCGGCTGTTCGGCGTCCTGGGCCGGGCGGCCCGGTCGACGGTCGTGCCCGCGGCGGCCGCGGTCGTGCTGCTGACGGTGTCGTGGCAGGTGGCGGTGGACGGCCCGCTGCTCGGGCTGGACCGCTGGGTGCGGGGGGCCGTGCGGTCCGCCCACCGGGAACTGCCGGGCCGGCCGCTCGACGGCGCGGGCCACGTCCTCTCGGATCTGGGCAGCGGGGTGCCCGCGGTCCCGGTGCTGCTGGCGGCCGGTGTGCTCGCCGCGTGGCGCTGGCGCCGGGCGGTCGGCGGCCCGGGGCGGGGCGGTTGGTGGCTGCCGCTGCCGGTGGCGGCAGCGACGGCCGTGCTGATCCCGTCGCTGGTGGTGCCGGCGAAGGCGGCGTTCGCCCGGCCGGGCCCGCTGGGCGATCCGCTGACGCCCGAGCAGTGGGGCTGGTACCCGTCCGGGCACACCGCCACGGCCGCCTTCTCGTACGGGGTGGCGGCGCTGTTGCTGGCCCGGGCGGCGGGGCCGCGGGCGGCCCGGCTGGTGACGGCCGGGGCGGTGTTGCTGGCCGTGGGGGTCGGCGCGGGCCTGGTGTGGAGCGACTTCCACTGGCTGCTGGACGTGGTGGCCAGCTGGTGCCTGGCCGTTCCGGCGCTGTGGGCGCTGGACCGGTGGCTGCCGCGGCCGGGCGGCGGGGGCCGGTCTCAGGCCTCGTCGGGCTCCTCGTTGCGGTGAACGAGGCCGGGCTCGCCGTTGTCGCGGTGCCATTCGACGACGAGTTCGTCGCGGGCGCCGAAGCGGACGAGGTGGCGGCCGACGACGTCCTCCAGGCCGGGCAGGTTCTCCCGCTCGCCCTCGACGGTGAGCAGCAGCGCGTCGGGGCCGGCCTCCAGGGTGGCGGTGCCGGCGCCGAAGACGAGGGTGCCGCGGCCGGTCTCCTCGGAGAAGGTGGCCTCGATCTTGCGGCCCATGTGGGCGGCGAGCTGCTTGGCGTAGCGGGCGGGGCGGTCGGTGGTGACGCGGGCTTCGGAGCGGGGCACGGGCCCTCCAGGGTGCGGGAGGGAACTTAGGGTCCCCTCAGTAAGGGCTACGCTAACCCAGATACTGAGCTTGGCTCAACATTTTTTCCGGGCTGCCGTCCGCCGCCGGTCACCCGCCGCGGACCGGCCGATACGCTTGGGCGGACACCTGCCGAGGAGACCGCCCATGACCACCGCGCCGACCGACGACCCGGCGGGCTCCTCCCCCACCCCGGCCGCGCCGACGCCCGGGGCCGAGGCGGCCGCCCCCGACGACCGGGGCCCCGCGACCGGCCGGACCACCTCCCCCGACACCGCCGCCGAGCTGGCGGACACCATGACCCGGGCGATCAAGCGGATCCGCCGGCGCACCAGCGAGCGGCTGGAGCCGTACGGCATCACCCCCGGCCAGGGCCGGGCGCTGCGCACGCTGGCCCACGCGCCCGGGTGCGAACTGCCGGACCGCGCGATGCGGCTGAGCGACCTCGCCGAGCGACTGCACATCGCACCCCGCTCGGCGACCACCGTGGTCGACGCGCTGGAGGAGGTCGGGCTGGTCGAGCGCAGCCCCGACCCGGCCGACCGGCGGGCGGTGCGGATCCTGCTGACCGAGGCCGGCCGCGCCGCGGTGGAGCGGATCGGGCAGGTCCGGCACGAGGTGGCGCAGGAGTACTTCGGCCCGGTCAGCCCCGCCGACCAGGAGGTGCTGCTGCGGGTGCTGCGCTCCGCCGAGGCCCACTACGCCGCCGGCGCGCCGCCGCGGCGGCCGGCGCCCCCGGGTGCAGCGCGGTGATCGCGATCCCGCTGATCACCAGCAGTGCGGCGCCCACCGCCGTCGGGCTGACCCGCTCGCCGAGCAGCAGCCAGGCCGAGGACATCCCGAACACCGGCACCAGCAGCGAGTAGGGCGCGACGGCGGTGGCGTCGTAGGTGCGCAGCAGGAAGCTCCAGGCCACGAAGCCGAAGAGGGTGGAGACCAGCCCGACGTAGGCGATCGCGCCGAGCCCGGCGGCGGTGATCCCGCGCAGGGCGCGCAGGTCCGCGTCCGGGCCCTCGACCAGCAAGGAGAGGACGAGCAGCGGCAGCGGCGGGACGGCGCTGACCCAGACCATCCAGCGCAGCGCGTCCGGCGGCGCGGCCCGGCGGGTCAGCACGTTGGACAGGCCCCAGGCGCCGGCGGCCAGCACGACCAGGACGAAGGCGCCGACCGGGCCGCCCGTCCCGTGGTCGAGGGCGCTCAGGCCGATCCCCGCGAAGGCGATCGCCAGGCCGGTCAGCCGCCGTCCGCCCGGCCGCTCGCCCAGCAGGGCGGCGGCGAACAGGGCGGTGAACCCGGCCTGTCCCTGGAGCACCAGGGAGGAGAGGCCGGCCGGCATCCCGGCGTGCATGCCGAGGAAGAGCAGCCCGAACTTGACCACTCCGAGGACGAGGCCGACGGCCAGCACCCAGCGCCGGGCGACCCTGGGCGGGCCGACCAGGAGGACCGCCGGCACGGCGACGACGGCGAATCGCAGGGCGCAGAAGAGCAGCGGCGGGAAGTTCTCCAGGCCGACGTGGATGAGGACGAAGTTGAGCCCCCACACGGCGGCCACCAGGACGGCCAGGGCGATGTGCCGGGGGCTCATGCTCCGCCCGTTCGGGCTGCCGCCCGGGGCGGCGGGTGTCGCGGTCATGGGTCGAGCTTGGCGGCGGCCCGTCGTGTAGCACCAGCGATGAGTTCTGAAGGAAACGCTTTAGCATCGCTGCATGATGGATCTGGGGCGCCTGCGGGCGCTGCACGCGGTGGCGGTGCACGGCTCGGTCGGCGGGGCGGCGGCCGCGCTCGGCTTCACCCCCTCGGCGGTCTCGCAGCAGATCGCCAAGCTGGAGCGGGAGACCCGGACGGTGCTGCTGGAACGGCAGGGCCGGGGCGTGGTGCTGACCGACGCGGCGCAGGAGCTGGCCGCCACCGCGCGGGCGGTGCTGGGGCTGGTGGAACGGGCCGAGGTGCGGCTGGAGGAGCAGCGCGGCCGGGCGGTCGGCCGGCTGCTGGTGGCCGCGTTCGCCACCGGTGCCCGCGGTCTCATGCCCGGGGTGCTGGCGGACCTGCGGCGGAGCTGCCCGGAGCTGGACGTGCGGCTGCTGGAGTGCGACCCGTACCCGGCGGCCGAGCTGGTGGCGCGCGGCGAGGTGGACCTGGCGCTGGTGCAGGACTGGCCGACCGTCCCGCTGCCGGTGCAGGAGGGCCTGTCCCGACTGGACCTCGGGACGGACCCGGTGGACCTGCTGCTGCCCGCCGACGACGAGCTGGCCGGCCTCGACGAGGTGCCGGTGCGGCGGCTGCCCGGGCGGCGCTGGATCAGCGTGCCGCCGGGCAACATCTGCCACGACTGGCTGCTGCGCACCCTGCGCGAGGTCGGAGAGGAGCCGGACGTGCGCCACCGGGCCGGCGAGTTCGAGACGCAGATCGCGCTGGTCGCGGCCGGTCTGGGGACGGCCCTGGTGCCGCGGCTGGGGCGGGGCGCGCTACCGCCCGGGGTGGTGGCCCGCCCGGTGGTGCCGGGGCCGGCCCGCCGGGTGTACGCGCTGTGGCGGGCCCAGGCCTCCCGGCGGCCGGCGATCACGGCGGCGCTCGCGGCCATGCGGGAGCGCTCGTCGGTGCTGGACCCCCCGGCGGACGCGGGCTGACCGCGTCCGGGCCGCACAGGGCCGGGGCCGTTCCCGGGGCCGGGCCCGGACGGCGGACCTACTTGGCGAGCCCGATCACCAGCCACATGAACCCCACCCCGGCGACGGTGCACAGCAGGGTGCTGCGCGAGGGGTGCGGGCTGTGGGCCTCCGGGAGGATGTCGGAGGTGGCCAGGTAGAGCAGGAAGCCGGAGAAGAACCCGAGGTAGAGGCCGAGCAGGTGCTCCGGGATGGTGAAGGCGAGGGTGATCGCGGCGCCGGTCACCGGGGCCAGGGCGTCGGCGGCGAGCAGGGTCAGCGCCCGCCGCCGGTTGTTCCCGTAGAGCCGGGTGATCGTGTACGTGTTGAAGCCGTCGGCGAAGTCGTGCGCGACGACGGCGATGGCGACGACCGTGCCGACCGTGGTGCCGGCCTGGAACGCGGCGCCGATCGCGAAGCCGTCCATCACGCTGTGGCCGACCAGGGCCAGGGCCGCGGTCAGTCCGACGCCCTGGTGCCCGGCGGTGTGGGTGTGCACGTGCTGGTGGCCGTGGGTGTGCTCGGCGTACTCGCCCTCGTGGCCCCGGTGGATCGCGACGGCGCGTTCGACCACGTGGATGGTGAGGAAGCCGGCCGCGAACATCAGCAGCGCCTGCGGCACCCCGTGCACCTCGGCCGGCGCCTGGTGGATCGCCTCGGGCAGCAGGTCGAAGGCGACCACGCCGAGCATGAGGCCGGCGGCGAAGCCGAGCACGAGGTGGCGGCGGTCGCCGGTGCGCTGGGCGACGAAACCGCCGATCAGGGTCATCAGGAACGCCCCGGCGGCGACCAGGACGGCGGTCACCGCACCGCCTCCGGGCGGGTCTGCCCGTGGTGCGGGCGGCGGCGGGTGCCGCCCTGTGGTCTGCCGAGCGCTCTGCCCATTCCTCTCCCCCCGGGGTCCGCCCGTGGCCGGGCCGACCGCCGACCGTACCCGACGGCCGTTCGACGGTGATCGCCCGGGGTGCCGCTGCCCGGGCGGGGCCCGTCCCCCAGCCTCGGTCCGGGGGTGGGCGCGCGCCCGCCGGGCGGTCCGTCGGGGTGAGCCGGCGAGGCGCCGGGAGACGCCGCGGGTGCGGTCAGCGGCCGACGGCCAGCGGCAGGCCGAGGTGGGTGCGGGCGAGCTCGCGGACGCCGTCGCCGTCGACCAGGTGGATGTGCCGGTGGCCCTCCTCGGCGGTGAGGTCCAGGGCCTCGTCGGTGAAGCCGCCGGTGGTCAGCCGCAGGCCGCGCTCGGCGGACTCCTCCCGGACGGCGTCGGCGAGGGTGGCGACCTCCGCGGCGGTGACCGGCTCGGTGCCCCGGGAGGCCCAGACCACCCAGCGGCCGGGCAGCGCGCTGCCGGGCGCGCCCTCACCGGTGGCGACCAGTCCGGCCGGGCCGCGCAGCCGCACGCTCCACTCGGCGATCCCGCCGCGGGTGAGCAGGTCCCGGACCAGCTGGGCGAACTCGTTGGCGGACAGGTCGGGCGCGGCCGGCACGGTGGCCCCGGCCTGCGCGGCCGGCTGGACGCCGACCCGCCCGTACGGGTCGGGGGTGACGGCGGCGCCGAGCTGGCGCAGCCGGACCAGGGCCTCGTCCTGTTCGGAGTCGGCGTACACGCCCTCGTCGTCGCGCTCCTCGTACGGGGTGGCCGGCGGCAGCAGCCGGGTGCGGGCCAGCGCGTCGCGGTCGGCGTCCACGCTGACCAGGCAGAACGGCTCGGCCTCCGCGGGCTCGCGCAGCCAGCCGTTGAGGACCACGCCCGCGAGTATCTCGTCGGTGTCGACGGCGTCGGCGGCCTGCAGGGCGCGCAGCGCGAGCCGGGCGACCAGCCGCAGGTAGTCGGTGGCCCGGTCCGCGGGCGGGCGCGGGACGGGCAGGACGTCGCCGTCCGGGGCGAGCCGGTAGCCGGTGAGCGAGGGCACCAGGTCGAGCAGCGGCAGGTCGAGGTCGAGCACGGCGGTGCGGGTGAGCGGGCGGAACACCGCCCGGCAGGGGGCCGGTAGGTCCTGGGTGGCGGTCTCGGCGGCGGCGAGCGCCCGTTCCAGCAGCGACTCCACGGCGGCCGGTTCGGCCAGCCGGTAGGCCCGGCGGCACTCCTCCAGGCTCTCGTTGTACTCGCGGACGGCGCGGGCGCGGGCCTCCTCGGCGGCCTCGTGGACGCGCCGGGGCTCGTCGGCGGCGGGGTTGCCGGCCTCGGCCCGGCGGGTGCGCCACTCGCGCAGGGCGCGCTGGTGGGCCAGCCGGGCCCCGGCCAGTTCGCGCTGGTAGCCGGAGTCGAGCAGCCGGCGGGTCGGAGGGGCGTCCGGGTCGGCGGCGGGCGGTTCCGCGGGGGCGAAGTCCGCCCAGCGGGGTTCGGCGTCACCGCCGGGCTCGGGCCCGTCGGCCGCGTAGGGGCGGGGTTCGTAGTGGCGCAGCTGGCTCTCGAAGTCCATCGCGGAGACGGGCAGCGCGGCGCGGCGGAGCAGGTCCGCCAGCCGGTCGTGCTCCGCCTGGACGGTGACGGTGCGGTGGTGGGTCAGGGCCGCGGCCCGGGCGTGGGCCGCGACGGAGTCGGGATCGGAGGCGCCGTCACCGGAGGGGTCGTCACCGGGCCCACCGGGCCCGGCCGGACCGGGCGCGGCGCCCGCCCGGTCCGGTTCCTGGTCGGCGTTGAGGTCGCGGAAGACCGAGGCGAGGAAGCCCGGTCGGGGGAACTGGACGGTGGCGGTGCCGTCGGGCTGGCCGTCTGCTGAGTACTGCATCGGTCGTCGTTCCCCCATGCTCGTCCGGCGCTGCCCGGGGCGGCCGGCGGCCCTGAGGCCCCGCCCCTGCCGGACATTGTCCACCGAACGGGCGCGGTGGTCAGCCAAGCCTCTCAGTTGGTCCGGGTGTTGGTCAGGTGCAGGCCGATGTAGCCGACATAGATCCGGCCACTGCCGGAGCAGTCGTCGAGGTAGTGCAGCCGGGGCGCGGTGCGGCCGCCGCCGATCCGCAGGTGGGCGCCCATGAACGCGCGGCGGGAGGCGTCCACGCACTCCGGCACCGGCAGCATCCGTTCGCGCTTCCACTTGGTGTGGCTGAACACCGTCCGGGACTCCCCGCGCACCGCCTTGCGGGGCGGGAAGTGGTGGCAGCCCTCGGGGGTGTGCTCGCACCACTGCTTGAAGTCGCCGCCGGCTGCACCGCGCACCGCCGCCTCGGCGTACTCCTGGAGGGCGGTCAGGCCGTCCCAGGCGAGCCGGGCCCAGCCCGCGCCGGCGCACTGGAGGCCGTCCAGGGCGAGCGCGTTCTTCTGGTCCCCGGTGAAGCTGAGCAACGGGAACTCGCCGAGCCTGGCCATGAGTTCGGTGAAGGTCTCGGGCTTGCCAGGCCGACCGGACGGCCGCTTCGCGGGGCGCCCTGAGGCGTTGTGCCCGGCGGCGCCCTGGGCGGTGCAGTGGCGCCCGGTCAAGGCCCGGGAGCCGACCCGCGGCCGGGCGTCGCGCCCGACCGGGGTGAGCGGGCCGTCGTGGCGTTCGCGGAGCTCGGGGCGGTCCCGGCCCGTGTCCCGGCCCTCCCGCCTCTCCTGGCTCAGCGTGTGCCGGACCCGCTCCAGCTCGTCGGCCCTGGCCTGCTGCTCGGCACGGTCCTGCTGTTCCTCCCGGGCCAGCGCGGCCAGCTCGGCGACGGCGGCGGCCCGGTCCGCGGCCCGCTGCTCGGCCCGGTCGGCGGCCGGACGCGCCGGGGGCACGCGCAGCACCGGGACGGCCGCCAGCTCCGGCGGCAGCGGCAGGTCGGCGGCGAGCCGGCGCGGCTCGCGGGCCAGCAGCCCGGCCGCGCGGCGGACGTCCTGCTCTATTCGGCCGCGGGCCAGCACCGGGTGCCGGGCGCCGTCGTGGCGGGAGGCCGGGTCGACCTCGGGCAGGTAGGTGCGCACGGCACCGCCGTACACGGTGTGGTACTCCAGCGCGACGTTGAAGGCGGTGCGGGCGCCCGGGTCCAGCACGTAGGCGGTGGCGAGGCCGGGGATCTGGTGGCAGAGCGGACGGACGACGTCCTCGACCCAACGGTCGAGCGGAAGGTTCACCGGGACGCTGGCGAGCACGACGGGCAGTCGGCGCTCAGGGTCGCACAGCTCGTCGATCAGGCCGTCGACCTCGCCGGCGGTGAGCACCCGGGGGCCGGCCTGGACGGCGGCCGGGCCGTCGGTGGCGTCGAGCAGCGGCAGCAGGGTGCGGGCGAGCTCGGGCACCGGCACCCGGCACGGCGTCCGCACGCCGCTGCCGGTGCTGTGCGTCTCGGCGTCCAGCCGGACCCAGGTCGGCCCGCCGGTGCGGGTGGCGACGGTCAGGGTGAGCTGGCGGGTGCCGTGCGGGGCCGGGGTGCGCAGCCGGCGGCGGTCGTAGCGGCCGGTGGCCGGGCCGCCGCGCAGCGGGCCGTGGTCGCGGTCGAGCAGGACGCGGTTCCCCAGCCGGAGGCGCTCGGCGACGGGGGCCGGGGCGGGCGGCGGCGTTCCGGCGGAGCCCTGCGGGGCGGGTGCGGCGGGGACGGGGGCGGGGAGGAGGGGGACGGCCGGGGGCTCGTCGCAGCCCTCGCGTTTCAACCAGGCCGCGAGCTGCTCGTCGGCCAGGGCGACGGCCTCGGTGTGCGGGAGGGTGGTGGTGACGGTCATCCGGTAGGGCGTCGCGGGGCCGGGTAGGTCGGCGCCGGCGGGCGACGGGAAGCGGTCTGAGGTCATGCGCATACCTCCGTGGTGCGGGGTGGGGTCTGGTGTCCTCCATCGATGGGGTTATTCGTCCGGTTCGGCCGGATCCTTGCCCAGGAAACGCCACGGCCCGGAGCGGAAGTTCCAACTCCGGGCCACGTCAATCCGTTCGAGTGAATCTGCTCAAGTCACGTGCCGCGTGGCGCGCTGTCCCGGCCGGCCCGTGGACGGCGGTCGACGGCGCCCGGGACCGCCCCGGCCCCCGCGGCTCCGGCCTCGCCGGAGCGGGCCCCGCCGCGGCACCAGGCGGGTTCCTCGACCGGCACGGCCAGCGGGAGGCCGTCCGGTGCGGCGTATTCGGCGATCAGTACCACGGGTTCGGCCCCGAGGTTGCGCCCCTCGTGGACGTGGACCGGCCCGGCCTCCTCGACCAGGGAGTCCCCGGCCCGGCTGACCTCGACCCGGCCGTCGTGCAGGGTCCGGGTGAGCGTCCCGGACAGCACCACCACGACCACCCGGCCCGGGTGGTAGTGCCAGCCGGTGCCGGCCCCCGGCTGCAGCGTGATGGTCTGGACGAGGGGCATCTCGGGCCGGCTTCCTGGTCGACGACCGGATCAGGCTAGGCAGGCCCGTCCGGGCGCAGGAACGGCCGGCCCCGATCCGGCCGGATCTGTGTCCGAAAAGCGGCGGCCGCCCCGGGCACGACGGTGCTCCGTCGGACGGCGCTCCACCCGACGGCGCCGGCCAGGGCCTAGACCGGCACCTCGACGTACGTCCGGCCGGCCGGGACGGCGAGCGCGGTCCCGCCGGTCGCCCCGGCCAGCCAGGTGTGGAAGGCCTGGACCTCCGGCTCCGGGACGCCGACCTCGATCCGCACCCCGGCCGACTCGTAGGCGAGGTCGTTCACCGCGTACCCGGCCGCCCGCAGGTCGTTCTCGACCCGCCCGGCCCGCACGTGGTCGACCGTCACCGCGAGCAGGGCGACCGGCCGCCGCTCCAGCAGCCCCACCTCGTCCACGGCCGCCGACACCGCGTTCCCGTAGGCCCGCACCAGGCCGCCCGCGCCGAGCTTGACGCCGCCGAAGTACCTGGTCACCACCGCGACCGTGTCGGTCAGGCCTCGCCGGCGCAGCACTTCCAGCATCGGCACGCCCGCGGTGCCGCCGGGCTCGCCGTCGTCGCTGGAGCGCTCGCGGCGCTGCTCGTCGCCGACCACGAAGGCGGTGCAGTTGTGCCGCGCGTCCCAGTACTGCTTCCGCACCCCGGCGATGAAGGCCTGCGCCTCCTCCTCGTCCGTGACCCGGGCGAGGTGGCAGATGAAGCGGGACTTCTTGATCTCGGTCTCGTGGCTGCCGGCCCGCCGGATGGTGAGGTACGTCCTGGCGGCCGGTTCCGGCGTGGCGGACATGGTGCGGTGCTTCTCCCGGGAACGACGACGGCTGGCGGCCCGCACCCCTGGTCCCCGGGGGGCGGCACCGCCAGCCTATGGCCTGTCCTGCGGTCAGCGGCCGGCCAGGGCGTCCAGCTGCGCGCGGTCCAGGCCGGTCAGGGCGGTGACCTCGGCGGGGTCGACGGCGCCGCAGTCCAGGCCGCGCAGCACGTAGCCGCTGAGCGCCCGGGCGGTGGCCGGCTCGTCCATGACGTCGCCGCCCGCCTTGGCGACGTAGGCGGCCAGCCGGGCGGCGGCGGCCGCCAGGCCCTCGCGGTAGAAGGAGTACACGGCGACGTAGCGGGTGGGCAGGTGCGCCGGGTGCATGTCCCAGCCCTGGTAGTAGGCGCGGGCCAGCGAGCGGCGGACCAGGTCGTGGTGGAGCTTCCAGGCGGCGTGCACCTGTGCGGTGGAGCCGGTCGGGATGACGTTGGTCGAGCCGTCGGAGAGCCGGACCCCGGTGCCGGCCGCGGCCACCTGCATGACGGCCTTGGCGTGGTCGGCGACCGGGTGGTCCATGCTCTGGTGGGCCGCGCTGACGCCGCAGGAGGCGCTGTAGTCGAAGGTGCCGTAGTGCAGGCCGGTGGCCCGGCCCTCGGCGGCCTCGATCATCCGGGCCACGGTGGCCCGGCCGTCCGGGCCCAGGATGGCCTGGGTGGTCTCGATCTGGATCTCGAAGCCGATCCGGCCCGCGGGGAGCCCGGCGCGGTGCTCGAAGTCCTCCAGCAGCCGGACCAGCGCGGTGACCTGCTCGGCGTAGGTCACCTTGGGCAGGGTGAGGACCAGGCCGTCCGGCAGGCCGCCGTCGGCCAGCAGGGTGGCCAGGAACAGCTCCAGGGTGCGGATGCCGCGGGCGCGGACGGCCGCCTCCATGCACTTGATCCGGATCCCGATGTACGGCGGCGCGGTGCCCTCGGCCACGGCGGCGGAGACCAGTTCGGCGGCGCGGACGGCGGCGGCGTCCTCCTCGGCGTCCGGGCGGGGCCCGTAGCCGTCCTCGAAGTCGATCCGCAGGTCCTCGATCGGCTCGCGCTCGAGCTTGGCGCGGACCCGGGCGTGGACGTCGGCGAGTAGCTCGTCGTCGGCCACGCCGAGGGCGCGGGCCAGCTCGGCCGGGGTGCCGGCGTGGGTGTCGAAGGCCTCCAGGGCCTGGCGGCCCCACTCCCGGACGGTGTCGGCGGCGAAGGCGTCGGCGGGGACGTAGACCGTGTGCACGGGCTGCCTGGTCCCGGAGTCGCCGGGGTAGCGGCGGGCCAGGTCGACGTCGACCGGGGCGAGCAGCGCCTCCACGGCGGCGCGGGCGGTGTCGGAGAAGGAGGCCCCGCCCGCTGGTCCGCCACCGTCGACCTCGAGCTGCGACATCCGTACTCCTCCACGCCGAACCAGCACTTCAACAATTTGTTGAGGTGAAGGTAGCTCCGGCCGGGACGGGCGTCAATGGCCGACCGAGCGGTGGACGCGCCGGGCGCACCGGCCGCGGGAGGGGCGGCCCCGCCGGTCGGGCCCCGGTCAGTCCCTCCCGGCGGCGGCGTAGCGGGTGCGCAGCTGCGGGTAGAGCTCGGCGACGTCCTTGGGGTGGACCGAACCGTCCGGGCGGTTGCCGCTGACGCCGTACTCCTTGGTCAGCCACTCGGCGAGGCGCTGCGGGTCGGGCTGGTCCCCGTACGTGTCCAGGTAGCTGACCAGGGCCTCGTAGGCCAGCTCCGGGTCCAGCCGGGAGGGCGCCGACCGCGGAGCCGGCTCCTCCTCGGCGGCGGACCGCTCGGGCCTCCCGGACTCCTCCGCCGCCGAGCGTGCGACCGGCGCGGACGGCCGGGGCTGCGGCTCGACGGCCGGCGCCGCGTCCTGCACGCCGGCCTGCGGGGTGCCCTCCTGCCCCGGGGCCTGCTCCTCGGCGACCGGGCGCGGTGGCTTGAACCACGGCGAGGCCTGGCCGGGCACCCGGCCGCCGGGGGCGGCGTCGGCCGGGTGGCCCGTGGTGCGCACCGGGCGCTCGGTCCAGACGTTCAGCTCCTCGCGGGGCGGCTGCGGGGCCTCCGCGACGGCCTCCTCCGGCTCGTGCGCGGCGCGCAGCCGGACCGCGGCCAGCTTGGCCAGCATCGGCGCGGCCACCTCGGCGGACAGCGGCGCGGCGGCGGCCGGGACCGGCTCGGGCTGCGGCGCCTGCGGGGCCTGCGGGGCCTGCTGGGACTGCTGGGACTGCTGGGACTGCTGCTGCGCTTGCTGCTGGGCCTGCTGGCTCTGCTCCGGCTGCCGGACCTGCTGCGGACGGGCGGCGGCGACCGCCACGACGGGCACCGCGCCGGCCTCGACCGGCGTGCCGGCTGCCGCGGGGGCGGCCCCGGCCGGGGCGATGGCCGCCGCGGCACGGCTCTCCTGCTGCCGGACCTCCAGGGCCTCCTGCTCCGCCCGGGCCTCCTGCGCCTCGCGCTCGCGCGTCTCCTCGTCCAGCCGGTCGAACAGACCCGGGTCCAGCGGCACGCCGTACTTGGCGAGCTTGAGCGGCAGCAGGGCCTGGATCGGCGCCGCGCGCCGCCAGCCGCGCCCGTACCGGAAGCGCAGCTGGGCCCGGTAGACGAGGCGGTTCTGCTCCAGCCGGACGACCTCGTCGTAGGAGCGCAGCTCCCAGAGCTTCATCCGCCGCCAGAGCCGGAAGGTCGGCACCGGGGAGAGCACCCAGCGCATCACCCGGACCGAGTCCATGTGCCGGTCGGCCGTGATCGCGGCGATCCGGCCCACCGCGTGCCGGGACGCCTCGACGACGACCACGAAGAGCACCGGGATGACGGCGTGCATGCCCATGCCCAGCGGGTCGCCCCAGGAGGCGGCCGCGTTGAACGCGATGGTGGCGACGGTCAGCAGCCAGGCGGTCTGCCGCAGCATCGGGAAGGGGATCCGCAGCCAGGTCAGCACCAGGTCGAGCGCGAGGAGCACCACGATGCCCGCGTCGACGCCTATCGGGAAGGCGTAGGAGAAGGCGCCGAAGCCCTTCTCCACGGCCAGCTCGCGCACCGCGTTGTACGACCCCGCGAAACCGATGCCCGAGATGATGCAGGCCCCGGCCGCGACCAGGCCGAGCAGGCCGCGGTGGGCCTTGGTGAGCGTTGGGCGTGCCATTACGTCTATCAACCCCTGGATGTCGGCTGCTGCCGTACGCTGCCTCGGCTGCCGATTCCCGCGTGTCGGGGCGCCGGACGGCTGAGCGACCTCCGGGCTCGGCCCACCGGAGTTTACTCGTACACCTGTTTCAGCGTTTCCGCTGGCCGGAGTGTCACCGTCGCGGCCCGCCCGCAGGGGCCGGGCGGGCCGTCAGCCCTGGGGCGCCGCCGTACCGTTGAGGTAGGTCAGCACCGCCAGCACCCGGCGGTTGGCGTCCTCGGCCGGGGCGAGTTCGAGCTTGGTGAAGATGTTGGCGATGTGCTTGGCCACCGCGCCGTCACTCACCGCCAGCCGGGCGGCGATCGCCGAGTTCGAACAGCCCTCGGCCATCAGCTCCAGCACCTCGCGCTCGCGCGGCGACAACCGCAGCAGCGGGCCGGGCCGGCGCGAGGTGGTCTGCATCAACTTCGCGATCACGTCCGGGTCCATCGCCGTTCCGCCCGCGGCCACCCGGCGGACCGCGTCGATGAACTGCTCGGCGTTGAACACCCGGTCCTTCAGCAGGTAGCCGATGCCGCCCGTGCCGTCGGCCAGCAACTCCCGTGCGTACAGCTGCTGGACGTGCTGCGACAGCACCAGCACCGGCAGGCCCTGGATCTCCTTGCGCGCCCTGAGCGCGGCCTGCAGGCCCTCGTCGGTGAGCGTCGGGGGCAGCCGGACGTCGACCACGGCCACGTCCGGCCGGTGGGTCAGCAACGCGTCCAACAGCTCGGGACCGGTTTCCACCGCGGCGGCGATGGTGAAGCCGTGTGCTTCCAGCAGCCGGATCAGGCCTTCGCGAAGGAGGTAGAGGTCCTCGGCGAGGACAACTCGCACGGCAGCTCCAAGGTGATGGTGGTCGGACCGCCCGACGTGCTGTCGATGGCGAGGACACCGTCGAAGGTACCCAATCGCCGCTCGATCCCGCGCAGCCCCGTCCCCCTCGACGGATCCGCCACGCCCACCCCGTCGTCCGTCACCGTGACCCGCAGCGAGCCGGCCCGGTAGAGGATGTCCACCCACACCTGCTCGGCCCCCGAGTGCTTGGCCGCGTTCGCCATCAACTCGCAGATGCTGAAGTAGACGGCCGCCTCCACGGGCGCGGGCGGACGGTCCGGCAGGCTCACGCACACCTCGGTCGGCAGGGCGCTGTCCAGTGCCAGCGCCCGCACCGCGTCGCCGAGACCGCGCTCGGCCAGCACCGGCGGGTGGATGCCGCGGACGAGGTCCCGCAGCTCCTGCAGCGCCCGCGCCGACGACTGCCGCGCCTCGGAGAGCAGCTCCCGGGCCGACGCCGGGTCGGTGTCCATCAGGTGCTCGATGGTGCCCAGGGTCATCCCGATCGCCACCAGCCGGGCCTGCGCCCCGTCGTGCAGGTCCCGCTCGATCCGCCGCAGCTCGGCCGCCTGGCTGCCCACCGCGTCCGCCCGGGTCTCGGTCAGCTCGGCCACCCGCCTGGTCAGCTGTGCGTTCGTCGCCCGGCCGTCCTGGTCCAGCACGCGGCGCGCCACCTCGGCGTACCCGCGGACCGCGAACGGCGCCGCGGCCACGCCCAGCGCGGCCAGCCCGAGCCCCAGCGCGGTGCTGAGCACGACCGACACCAGCCGCCCCGGCACCGGCCCGAACGAGTCCGCGGACAGCGGGGACGCCAGGGCGTAGACCGCACCCCCCAGTACCAGCGCCGCCACCGGGCCGGCCAGCGCGACCACCAGGACCGGGCTCACGACCAGCCAGGCCACCTCCCCGCGGGTCGTCCGGTCCCGGGCGCCCCAGTGCAGCAGCTGGGCGTACTTCGCGACCATCCGCGAACGGTGGTACGAGTAGCCCGTCCACCAGTGGCCGCGCTCGTCCGGCTCCAGCACCGGCATCGGCTCGTACCCGACCGGGATCCGGACGCCGTACCAGCGCTCCAGCTGACGGCGCGTACGGCCGGCGGTGCGACGGATGAACTGTCCCGCCACCACGGAGCCGGCGATCGCCGCCGCCACGAGCCCCACGAGGACCCCCGGGTAGTAGTTCCGCAGCGCCGAAGCCACCACGGCGCCCGACACCACGGCGGACGCGATCGGCAGCAGCACGCCCGGTACCGCGGCCACCACCAGGAGGGCCAGCCGAGCCAGGCCCTGGCCACCCGCCGCGAGGGCGTCCTCGATCTGGGCGCGCACCGTCGTGCCGCTCGTTCGACTCGCTGTTGCCACGGAAAGCTCCTGATGCCGGTCTCGATCGTCCTCCTTCAGTGTTCACGAACCGGCCGTGCGGGGCACTGGCCGTGCCACCCCGAATCCGGGGTGGTCCTAGCACCACCCGGCCGGGGCGTCACCCGGACGTCGCGCCTTGCCCGGGAAACGTCCGGGAAATGCAAAGAACCCCTGATCCGGAACGGATCAGGGGTTCTTCGTGAATGATTGTTCGGCGGCGTCCTACTCTCCCACAGGGTCCCCCCTGCAGTACCATCGGCGCTGTGAGGCTTAGCTTCCGGGTT
>NZ_JBIWPA010000042.1:17709-75596 GCF_044768035.1 Kitasatospora sp. NPDC101176 | reverse complement strand
ACCTGCGCAATCTGGCACAACGACCACACTGGTCAGCCCGTCATGCGCTCGCTGACCGCCTACGACCACTAACCCTTCGCATCATTCATCTAGCCCGGCGGACCGCCCCGGTGCCCGGACCCGCCCCCGCGCGGCTCCGGGCACCGGGCGCGGTGTCCGGCCTCACGGTGGCGGCACCATCTGAGCCGTGGCATCCAGGTGGTGTACGGGGCCGCTCTTCCCGTACCACTCCGGTACGGTGCCGGCGAGTTCCGCCACGGCCTCCCTGAGGGCCGGTGACGTCGCGCCCTCCTTGGTCGTGGTCGCCGTGATCCCGGAAGCGTCCGGGAGCAGGGCCGCGGTGTGGACCGGGAAGGGCAGCGAGCCGGCCTGTGCCGCGTTGCCGATCCTCTGGAGGACGGGGTCGACGGTCGCCCGGGAGAAGGCGGAGTGCCGGATCTCCGTGCGTTGCGTCTCGACGGGCGGGTGTGCCTTGCTCGCGGCCGTGACGAGTTCCTTCGCCCGCGGTTCGTCCGTCGCGAACAGCACGACCCGGCCCGCCGCGGGATCCGGTTTGAGCGCGCCGAAGGTGTCCTTGAACCCGGCACGGCCCTGCTCCCCGAGCGCGGACGCCAGATCCTGCAGGGCCGTGAGCGCGAGCGCGTCCGTGGGCTGCGAGGGCGAGGAGGGCGCCTCCGGGAAACGGTTGCCATCCCGTGGTGCTGCCGCACCCGCACAGCAGCATGCCTGCCGTCAGCACGGCGGCCGACCATGCGGGCGGTCGGAATGATGTCATGCTGGCACCCCCTTCCTGGCGGCGTTCCTGACGGTGTTCCTGACGGCACGAGTCGCCGCCGACGCCGGCCCCGTCACGAGGCATGGTGATTCGACAGAAACAGGCCGACAGCCTTGAAGTAGTCCAGCGTCTCGGTCCAGCACGTCGTGACTGCCGGACCCGGCGGACAAGGATCCCCCCCGGATCAGTGTCAAGACTCCCATGCGTGCGTCATGCGTGCGTACCGTCAGATGACGGCAGTTGGACCGCGATGGGTCACCACGGGGTCCTTGGGTGCCTTCGACGTTCCCTCCGTTCGCGGGAGGTGGCGAACCACTCTCCTGTGACGTCGAGTTCGGCCTGCGTGTCGTCGAGACCTTCGCCGTCGCCGAACAGCCCACCGCCAGCGGAGCCCCAGTCGATGCCTCGGAACGGTACGACGGCGCGGGGTCAGTCGCGGCGGTGGAGGACGGCCGTCTCGAAGTCGGTGAAGGCGCACTCCTCCTGCCACTGGGCCTGGGCCTTGGGGCTGGCGGCGAGCAGGGCGTCGCAGGCCGGGCCGGGGTGGGCGGCGCCGAGGGTCTCGCTGGCGCACTCGGGTGCCGGGCGGAAGCCGTCGCGGTCCTGCCAGAGGCTGCGGCCGGCCAGGAACGCGTACTCGAGGGAGGTAAGGAACCGCACAGCGCGCCCAGCTCTCCGAACACGGCGAGGGCCCGGCCGCGGTCCGGGACGCCTTGCTCACCTCGGCAACCACGGCCCAGCCGCACCCTTGCGAACAGCCCTTCGGCTTGCGCGTCATCGAGATCCTCCCGCCGCCCACCAGTCCCTCGCCACCGGCATTCCGATCGAGGTCTCGGTAGGCCCTGCCTACTGCGGTCATCTCGGGGCCGAGGTCAAGAGACGGCCCTGGAACTCCGTCGGGGGCTCTGTCAGAGGGCATGGAGCGATCGTCCGTGCCCGGCCTGGGCGGGCTGGGACTGCCAGAGGCTGATGACTGAACAGGAAAGAGCCGGGCCCCACCATTCGGTGGGCCCGGCTTGAAAAGGCACGAGCGCAGGTGCCGATGGAGACGTTGCGCTTCTCGAAGTGCGCGAGGAAGACGTCCCATTCCTCCTCGGTGGGGGTTCGATACCTGTCGCTGGGCCGGCTGCCCCCTGTGGGTCGGGGACGACCACGGCCAGGACTGCGGCTGGGGCGGCAGCGGCGGCTGACCCCTGCGGGTGCGGGGAGGACCTCATGGCCGTCACGCTCAGCCTCACCGTCCTCGGCTGACCCCCGCGGGTGCGGGGAGGACCCGGGCAGTCGGTGGGCGATGGAGTGTTATCCCGGCTGACCCCCGCGGGTGCGGGGAGGACTCCTCGACCACCGGTTCGGGGGCGGGCGCGTTCGGCTGACCCCCGCGGGTGCGGGGAGGACGCGATCCGCCAGCTAACCCTGGACAAGGCCGCCGGCTGACCCCCGCGGGTGCGGGGAGGACGCGATCCGCCAGCTAACCCTGGACAAGGCCGCCGGCTGACCCCCGCGGGTGCGGGGAGGACGTGCACGTCGCTCGCCCTCATCGCCGGCCCTCCGGCTGACCCCCGCGGGTGCGGGGAGGACCACGGTGAACAGCTCGGTGGTCATGGGGATGCCGGCTGACCCCCGCGGGTGCGGGGAGGACCGGGTGCCACCGGGCCCGGCCCGGCGGCACTACGGCTGACCCCCGCGGGTGCGGGGAGGACGCCGGGGTGCTGGTGGCGAGCTGCTCGACGGCCGGCTGACCCCCGCGGGTGCGGGGAGGACTGTGGGTGCCAGCCCTGACAGGCGACACCGGGTGGCTGACCCCCGCGGGTGCGGGGAGGACGTCACCTACGCCCAGACCCACGGCTACCCGGATGGCTGACCCCCGCGGGTGCGGGGAGGACTCGCTGAGGTCGCGGGTCTCGCTGGTGGGCGCCGGCTGACCCCCGCGGGTGCGGGGAGGACAGGCCGGCGATGCGCACGGTGGCTCCGACGAGCGGCTGACCCCCGCGGGTGCGGGGAGGACGCACCAGCAGGGTGTTCTGCCAGCGGATCAGGTGGCTGACCCCCGCGGGTGCGGGGAGGACGTGCGCAGCGCGGTGATGGCCATGGCCGAATTCGGCTGACCCCCGCGGGTGCGGGGAGGACACGCGGTGTCCCGGCCGGCCTCGAGAGCCGCGCGGCTGACCCCCGCGGGTGCGGGGAGGACTCCGGAAACACGCAGGTGTGGACATGAACACGCGGCTGACCCCCGCGGGTGCGGGGAGGACAACCCGCCGCCTGAGGAGACCACCGTGACCGACGGCTGACCCCCGCGGGTGCGGGGAGGACCCGGGCGCCCCCTCGGGGAACGGGACCAGGTCCGGCTGACCCCCGCGGGTGCGGGGAGGACACAGGAGCTCAACCCATGCTCACCGTCACCGACGGCTGACCCCCGCGGGTGCGGGGAGGACTCGGCGATGGCCTGCCGGACGGCGCCGTCGGCCGGCTGACCCCCGCGGGTGCGGGGAGGACGTCAAGCACCTCCGCCGAGGCCGACTCGACTACGGCTGACCCCCGCGGGTGCGGGGAGGACAGAGCGGTGACCAGCGCCGAGACGGCGTCGATCGGCTGACCCCCGCGGGTGCGGGGAGGACTACGGCTGGTCCTCGGTCGGGGTCGAGCCGCGCGGCTGACCCCCGCGGGTGCGGGGAGGACCCGCGCCTGGAGGTCGACGCCGCGGTGCAGGACGGCTGACCCCCGCGGGTGCGGGGAGGACGCACCCGGCGCCCACCTGCTGTCCGTCGCCGACGGCTGACCCCCGCGGGTGCGGGGAGGACCACCGCCTCGGGCGATGCCCCGAGGAGAAGCGCGGCTGACCCCCGCGGGTGCGGGGAGGACGAGGGCGTGCTCCGGCTGCACATCCAGCCGACCGGCTGACCCCCGCGGGTGCGGGGAGGACACTTCGTGACCTGCGGCGTTGTGGAGGCTTTGCGATTTCTTGACTATGCGGGCGGTGCGTCTGATGCCCAGTGTCGAGGTGTCAAGGAGCGCTTACATGATGCCATGGGTACTGGGGGTGACGAAGGTCGCAGGCCGGTGCCAATGGGGGGTGGTGGCTGTTCAAAGGCGGCGGCTCGGGTCACAGGGGCGCCCTTTTGCCAGGCGGTGAGCGGGCAGGGGCCGGTGCCGGGCGGCGGCCTCGCACAGCGTGGGGGGCCGGCATGATCGCGGATGTTCCCCATTCTTCTGCCGGACCCGTGAGTGGCCAAAAGCTCTAACCTAAAGGGTGGTTGGGCCTGGCCGGCGGCGTCTGAATCGTTACACGAACTACCGCGCACGCTCGTCTGATGCCAGTGACCTCGGGCGATGCGTCGAGGATGCCGCCGGCCAGGCCCTCGCCTGCCTCTGAACCCGGTGTGAGGGCCATGAGGATTGTCGGTGGCTGCTGATAGATCCTCAGTCATGAGCGAAAGCACGCCCGTTGGGGGATTCGAGTCGGTCGATCCCGACTCCCGCCTGTGGGGCAAGGACGCCGGTCTGCCCGGTCCGTACCCCGTGATCTGCCACCTTCTGGACACGGCCGCCGTCGCCGGTGCGCTGTGGGACGCGGTCCTGAGTGAGCGGGTGCGGGCGCGGGTCGCCGGGGCCATGGGTGCCGGCGAGGGTGAGGCCCGGAAGATGGTGATGTTGTGGGCCGGGCTCCATGACATCGGAAAGATCTCGTTGCACTTCCAGCAGCAGGTGGCTGGGGAGTTCGCGAAGCTGGCGGGGGATCCGGCGTACACGGAGGACAACCCGGCGGCGAAGCGCAGCGGGAACTTGAGGCACGAGACGGCCACGCACTGGGGGCTGGTCGAGTTCTTCAAGCAGTGCGGCTATCCGCTCCACAAGCCCGTCAGGAAGTCGCCGGCGCACCAGATCGCCCAGCTGCTCGGCGGTCATCACGGATGCTTCGCCCCCACGCTGCAGGTGAAGGAGATCAACAATCCGTCGGGCTACCAGCCGGCTCTCGGCACCGCCGCTGGCTGGCGGGAGCAGCGGCTCGCGCACGCCCACGCGGTCCGTCGGACGGTCGGGGCCGACGAGCCCCTGGAGTCCGTGCTGCCCGGTGAGCTGGCGGTGGTGGTCACCGGGCTGGTCGTGGTGGCCGACTGGCTGGCGAGCCAGGTCGACGTCATCGAGCCGCGAAGGCCCGGTGAGGACTGGAAGACCGGGGACGCGGAGCTCGCCGAGCACTTCGAGGCGGCGGCCAAGGCCGTGCCGCAGTGGGTCCGTGACGCGGGCCTCGGGCGGGCGGCGTTCCCGGACAGGCCCTTCACACAGCAGTTCCCGTTCCCCCCGAACAAGCTCCAGGCCGACGTCGCGGAGCACCTGCCGGGGGTGGTGAAGGGGCCCGGCCTGCTGCTGGTCACCGCCCCGACCGGGGACGGCAAGACCGAGACCGCCCTGCACGCGGCCTCCGTGATCGCGCGGGCCTCAGGCGCTTCCGGCGTCTACTTCGCGCTGCCGACGATGGCCACGGCGGACGCGATGTTCACCAGGTTCCGCAGGTTCGCGAAGGACAACGTCGAGGGCGATCGCGCGCTCACGCTGCTGCACAGCATGGCCTGGCTGAGCCCGGACTACGCCCCGGGGGAGGGGGCGACGGACGGGTCGGCCGTTCTCGCGGACACCGAGGCGGGTCAGTGGCTGCGGACGGGGCGGCGGGGTCTGCTCGCGCCGCTCGCCAACGGCACCGTCGACCAGGCGCTCACCGGCGTTCTGCCGGTCCGCTACGGCTTCCTGCGGCTGTTCGGCCTGTCGAACAAGGTGCTGGTGGTGGATGAGGCGCACGCCTACGGCCCGTGGATGCACAGCCTGCTGGTGCGGCTGCTGGAGTGGCTCGGCGCGTTCGGAGCATCGGTCGTGCTGTTGTCGGCGACCCTGACCGGCAAGGCGGCCTCGTCGCTCGTCGACGCCTACCGGCGCGGCGCGGGCTTCCGCGAGCCCTCCGCGGTGGAGCCCTGCTACCCGGGATGGCTCTTCGTGGACGCGGGTAGCGGGGAGGTGTCCACGCCGCGCGAGGTCGGTAGCAGTCGTAGGCGGACCCTGCGTGTGGAGACCCGGAGGGTGCACTGGGACGTCCGTGACCATGGCGTCGTCAAGAAGTCGGACGCGCAGGGGCGACGTGACGCCCTGCACGAGATCCTCGCGCCGGTCACTGCCGAGGGCGGCTGCGTCCTCGTCTGCTGCACCACCGTGGACGAAGCCCAGCGCACCTACCGCTACCTGGCGTCGGTCCTGCCCGAGCTCGCCGCGCGCGAGGGCGGGCTGCGGCTGCTCCACTCCCGCTACCCTGCCCACGAGCGGCAGCGCATCACCACCGAGTGCGAGGCCGTGTACGGGAAGCCCGCGACCGTCGCGGCGGCGGCCGCCCCGCGCGAGGGCTCGATCCTGGTGGCCACCCAGATCGTCGAACAGTCACTCGACCTGGACTTCGACCTGATCGTCTCGGACCTCGCCCCGCTGGCGCAGCTCCTTCAGCGGGCGGGTCGAGGCAAGCGCCACGACCGCCCCAACCGTCCGGCGTGGACGGGCCTGCCCGCCGAGCCGCGCATGATCGTGCTGGAGCCGCTCGACGACAAAGGCCGCGCTGCTGCACCCCGCTCCTGGGGCAGCGTCTACGACGCGTCCCTGCTGCGCCGCACCAGTCTGCTGCTCGAAAAGCGGTCGGGCGGTGCGGTCGAGGTCCCGGGAGACGTCCAGGAGCTCGTGGACGAGGTCTACGCGGACGACTTCGGGGTCAGCCTGGACAAGGCCGCCTCGGCGGAACTCGACCGGATGGACGCCGAACGCATCGCCTCGGCTGCGGCCGAGGAGCAGCTGGCGGAGATCACCGTCATCCCCGCACCGTACGACGTGGTCGACGATCTCTCCCCACTCAGCGAGCGTAGCTTCGTCGTCTCGGACGACCTGCTGACCACCCGCCTCGGCGCGGACAGCGGCCGCGCCGTGTGCGTCTTCGAACGGGTGGGCGGATGGAGCCTCGATCCCGACCGCTATGTTCCGCTGCCCGCAGGTGCGGCGGACCGGGGCGAGATTGCGCTGATCATGCGGCACACCGTGCCGCTGCCCGGTCGCTGGCTCGCCGGCCGCACGGAGGAGAACGCCGTGCCGAAGGCCTGGGGCGACCGGCCCCTGCTCGCCGAGCTGGCGCTGCTGCGCATGCGCCCGGATGGTGACCGGTGGACGGGCTGGCTGGGGGAGCGGCGGATCGCGTACTCGA
The DNA here is from genome assembly GCF_044768035.1 of Kitasatospora sp. NPDC101176. Taxonomy (NCBI): domain Bacteria; kingdom Bacillati; phylum Actinomycetota; class Actinomycetes; order Kitasatosporales; family Streptomycetaceae; genus Kitasatospora; species Kitasatospora sp. NPDC101176. The sequence goes on along the minus strand of NZ_JBIWPA010000042.1, from coordinate 68,595 downwards.
ACGTGGGAATTTCCGAGAACTAGCTTCTTAGGCACCGCACTTGACGATACGTTGGCTACGCCGGTCCCAGGCAGGGGTTGTCGCCCATCTAGGGACCGGCGTGACCCCCGCTTGCGCGGGGACAGGCCTGCCGACACGGCCGTTTGCTAGGCGCCGCACGGCTCACCCCCGCTCGTTCGCGGGGACCGGGCAGAGCCTACCCACCCTGTGATCACCCGCACTCGCCTCGCCGGAGGCCGCATGCCATCCGCACCCCCCGCCTACAACCTCCTCGACGAACCGTGGATCCCCGTCCGGTGGATCCCCTGTCAGGAGGAGAACGACACGGTGGACGCCAGCACGGCCCGTCCGCCCGAGGTCGGTCTGCGTGAACTCCTCCTGCGCGCCCACGGGATCGCGCAGATCACGATCGCCGATCCACCGGCACTCTCCGCGCTGTACCGTGTCCTATACGCGATCACCGCCCGCGTTGCGGAGCTCGACGAAGCCGGTCCGGGCGACTGGTCCACTCGCCGCGAGGATCTGGTCACCCAGGGAAGCTTCAACGAAGAACAGGTCGCCCGCTACCTCACGCCGATCTGCGGCCGCTTCGACCTCTTCGACCCCGGGCGTCCGTTCCTACAGGACCCGAGGCTGGCGGAGCAGTGCGACCCGGCGAACACCGCCGGCGTCGACAAGCTCATCACCACCCGCCCCTCGGGCAACAACCACTCCTGGTTCCAGCACGTCAACAGCGCCGCCCCCGAGCTGCCGACTCCGGACCAGGCCGTTCTGCACCTGCTCGTCTGGCACTACTACGGCCCCTCCGGACGCTGCTCCAGCCGTACCGTCGGCGGTATCAAGGCGGCCAGCAGCAAGGCCGGACCCCTGCGAAGCACGCTCTCCTACCACCCGGAGGGCGAGACCCTGTTCGAGACGCTGCTGGCCGGACTTCCCGAGCCCGCCCAGGGTGTCTCCCGCGACAGTGACCTGTGCCCGTGGGAGCGGGACGAGCTGCCCGACCCCGTGGCCGCCCCGCCGCCCCTGCAAGGCCCGTGCTCCGCGCTCACGGCCCGCTCCCAGCACGCGCTGCTGCTCGTGCCCGACGCCACCGGCCGGCACGTTCGGGACGCGTTCATCACCTGGGCGAACCAGATCAAGATCTCCCGCGAGGGTGACCCGTACCTGATCTGGCAGACCAGCAAGGAGGGCAACCCCTACCCCCGTCCCGCCGACTCCCAGCGCGCGCTCTGGCGCGATCTGGACGCCTTGCTGCTCAACAATCCCGCAGGCAGCACCCGCCCACGCCGTCCGGGCGTGTTCCGCACCGCGCTGGAGGTCTCGGAGGACCTGAGGGTGCGTGCGCTGGGATTCGAGCAGGACGGACAGGCCAAGGACACTCAGTTCGTCGACGCGGTCACCCCACCGGTCCTCGGGCTCGCCGAGGCCGAGGGCAAGGACCTTACGGTCGCGGTCGAGATCGGCCGCCTGCGCGTCCTGGGGGAGCGGTACGGCAACCGGCTCGACCGGGCCGTCAAGAAGGCCTGGGCCGCCTTCACCACCGCCCCCAAGATCCGCGACTGCACCTGGGCCGTCGTCGCCGCCGCCCGCTACTGGCCCGCCGCCGAGGCTGAGTTCTGGAAGCGCCTGAACGCACGCGACTTCGACGGCGCCGCCGCGGCGTTCCGCACCCTCGCCGAGCAGGCCTACGACACCGTCACCTATGGCGCGCTCGGCACCATGCGCGGATCCAAGGCCTGCACCACCGCCCGCCTCGAGCTGTACGGCGGGCCGGTGAAACGCCCCGCCAAGACCGGCGCCACCGGTGGCCGCACCACCAGTACGGAGGAAGCATGAGCACGACCAGCACCATCCCCGGGCCCGCCAAACCGGCGGACGACGCGGTCACCGCGCCGAAGCAGCCCTCCCTCGTCCCCTCGCTGGGGCGGGCCCGCGCCTTCACCGGCAGGATCGACAAGCGCAGCCACGAGGACCCCGGCGTCCGCGCGGCCCTGCGTCGCGGCGTCGGCAAGGACCTGGACGCCGTGCCGTTCATGCACCGCTACGTGGCCTCCTGGCTCACCGAGGAGCAGACGCGCAGCCGCGACGTCCAGCGCGCCTTCTACACCGTCGCCTCCCTGATCGCCGCGCAGCGCCGCGACCAGTACGCCGCCGCGAAGGCCGAGACCTCGAAGACGAACGGGTCGAAGGACCAGCCGGCGGGTGAGGAGACACCGGCCGCCGAAGCGGCGCCGGACGCGCCCGCCCACCCGGGTGACGCGGAGTCCGGCACCGGCAAGCGGATCCCCCCGCGCAGCCTCGGCCACGCCTTCGCCGACGGCGTCATCAAGGGCGGCCAAGCGGGCGGTCTGCGCGAGACCTCGGCCGAGACCCGCCTCAACCTCCTGAGCCGGCAGAGCGTAGACGGCCTGCACCGCCACCTGCCCGGAGCCATCCGCCAGCTTCGCGGCAGCGACGTCGAGATCGACTGGGCCCAGCTGCTCATCGACCTCTGCCAGTGGCGGCGACGCTCCGGCACGGTCAAGCGGATCTGGCTCCAGGACTACCACCGGGCCCTGCAGAAGGACGGCGAGCGCCGGGCCCGCGAGCACGACGACGAGCAGAGCGACGTCCCGGACACCCCCGACGCCGGCACCCCCGACGCCGATGCCACGGACGGCGCCGCGCCGGAGGCCTGAGAGCCCCGACCCCGTACAGACCACCGCACACACCGACCCCAAGGAGCAGAGCATGCCCGGCCCCGACCGCACCACCGCCCGTTTTCTCGACATCCACGTCGTCCAGAGCGTCCCGTTCGCCAACCTCAACCGCGACGACAACAACTCCGTCAAGACCGTCCGCTACGGCGACACCGAACGCACCCGTGTCAGCAGCCAGTCCTGGAAGCGCGCCGTTCGCGAGTACTTCCAGCACAGCTTCGGCGAGCAGGCCCTGCGCACCCGCCGCATCGGCGCCCGCGTCACCCGTCTCCTCGAGGACCAGCACGGCTGGCCCGCCGAGCTCGCCCAACGTGCCGGCCAGCACGTCGCCGCCGGCAGCAGCATCAAGTTCGAGACGGCCAAGGACTCACCCGTCGTCACCACCAACGCCATGGTCTACGTGCCCGAGACGGCCGTCGCCGAACTCGCCGCCCTCGCCGAGGAACACCGTGCCGAACTCGAGAGCGCCAAGGACATCAAGAAGGCCGGTGACAAGAGCGTCCTGCCCAAGGAGCCGATCGACGCCATCCTGCGCGGCCGCAACGGCGTTATCAACCTCTTCGGCCGCATGCTCGCCGAGGTCGACGACGCCGGTGTCGACGGCGCTGTGCAGGTCGCCCACGCCATGACCACCCACGGCACCGACGTCGAACTGGACTACTTCTCCGCGGTCGACGACGTCACCTCCGACTGGGGCGACACCACCGGTAGCGCCCACATGGGCCACGCCGAGTTCAGCGCCGGCGTCTTCTACCGCTACGCCACCGTCGACCTCGCCGACCTGGCGGCCAACCTCGGCGGCGACCGCGAGGCCGCCCGTGAACTCGCCGCCGGGTTCGCCGAGGCGTTCATCCTCTCCCTGCCACGTGCCAAGAGGACCGCCACCGCCCCGCACACCATCCCCGACCTCGTCCACATCGCCGTCCGCAGCGACCGCCCGCTTTCCTACGCCGCCGCGTTCGAACAGCCCGTCGCCTCCCACGAGAGCGGCGGATACAGCCCCGCCTCCCGCACGGCCCTGGCTCGATACGCCACGGCCGCCCACAAGCTCCTCGGCAAGCGCGGCACCGTCGCCGCCGCCTGGGCCAGCCTGGAGGACAAGGACCTCGAGGGCCTCGGCACCCGCGTCGACTCCTTCCCCCAGCTCATCGACACCGCCATCGACGAGGCCTTCACCACCGGCTCCGCGTCCGCTTCCGAGATCGCCGGGGCCAGCGCATGAGCACCCCCGTCCCCACCCGAGGACTGCTGCTGCGCCTGGCCGCGCCACTGCAGTCCTGGGGCGAGACCGGCCAGTTCAACGAGCGCGACACCGCGCCGTTCCCCACCCGCTCCGGCGTCATCGGCCTGCTCGCCGCGGCCCTCGGCCGCAAACGGGGCGAGGACATCAACGACCTCGCCGCCCTCTCGCTGACCGTCCGTACCGACCGGGCGGGCGTGATCCTGCGCGACCTGCACACCGTCGGCGGCGGCCTGCCCGCGGCCCGCACGGTCACCACCGCCGAGGGCAAGAAGCGCACCGGCGCCACCGCCACGCTGCTGTCCCACCGCTACTACCTCGCCGACGCCGCCTTCACCGCCGTCATCACCGCGCCCCCCTACCACCTCGACGAGTGGGCGCAGGCGTTGCGCAACCCGCACTGGCCCCCCTACCTGGGACGCCGCTCCTGCCCGCCCGAAGGCCCCCTGCTGCTCGGCCTCGTCGACTACCCCCTGCACCACCTCGTCCACCTGCCGATCGCCCGACGGGCCCGCGCGGGCAGCAGGACCGTCGACATCGTCTTCCACGGCGACCAGCCGCTCGACCGCCTCGGCGACCACCCCCAACCCGGGGACGACGACGGCAGCACCCCCGCCGGCGAGGTCACCGACGACCCGATCGACTTCCACCCTCGGCGACGGTCCTACCGCGCCCGCCCCCGCTACCAGCGCACCCTCACTCTGCCCGCCGACCGCTGCAAGGGCCTCGCCGCCGACTACCTGACCGCCCTCGGCGACTACCTGACCCGGCACACCACCCGCCCGGAAAGCATCCCCGCATGACCCTCTGGCTCACCCGCATCATCCCCGACCCGCGCAGCCGCGAGGCCCGCCGCGACAGCGCCGGCGCCGTCGACCTGCACCACCGCATGATGTCGCTCTTCCCCGACCAGGTGGTCGACGAGGAGCCGCGCCGGCGCCTCGGCGTCCTCTTCCGCACCGAATCGACGCCCACCGGGGACCAGATCCTCCTTCAGAGCGCCGAGCGCCCCGACCTCGACCGCCTTCCCACCGGTTACGGGCAGGCGATGACCAAGACCCTCACCCCGCTCCTGGACGCCCTGCGCCCCGGCCTCCACATCCGCTACCGCATCGCCGCCAACCCCATCCGCAAGCCCAGCCGAGCCACCCGAGAGCTCTACCGGCTCAAAGCCGTCGTCCCCCTCCAGGGCGCGGCCGCCGACGACTGGTGGGCCCGCCAGGCCCAGTCCTCCGGCCTCGACCTCGGTACCCTCCACTCCAGCCCCCTCGAAGCCGCCAAGGGCAACCGCCGCAGCGACCAGCGCCCCATCAAGCACGACCGCGTCCTGTTCGAAGGAACCGCCGTCATCACCGACGCCGACCTCCTGCGCACGCGCCTCACCGACGGCATCGGAAAGGGCAAGGCCTACGGCTGCGGTCTCCTCAGCATCGCCCCCCAGCGGGGGCCCCAGTGACCGACCGCCGCCCCGACCCCGGCAGCGCCCGGCGCAGACTCGCGGCCCCCACCGTCGCCATGCTGCCCCGCGTCGCCGACTCCCTTTCCTTCCTCTACCTCGACATCGTCCGCATCGTCCAGGACGACACCGGCGTCTGCGCCCAGGTCACCAGCCCCCACCGCGGCACCGAAACGGTCTATCTGCCCACGGCGGCCCTCAGCTGCGTCCTCCTCGGCCCCGGCACCTCCATCACCGCCCGCGCCCTGTCGACCTTCGCCCGCCACGGCACCACCGTCGTCATCGCCGGATCCGGCGGCGTCCGCTGCTATGCCGCCACCGTCCCCGAATCCCTCAGCACCACCTGGCTCGAACGCCAGGCCCGGGCCTGGGCGGACGACACCACCCGCCTGGCCGTCGCCACCGCCATGTACGAGCAGCGCTTCGGCCGCGGCACCGTCCCGGCCGGCAGCGGCCTCACCCAGCTGCGCGGCCTGGAAGGCCAACGGGTCAAGGGCCACTACCGCCTCCTCGCCCAGCAGCACCGCATCGGCCGCTTCCGCCGCAACTACGACCCGAACTCCTGGGACACCCAGGACCCGGTCAACCTCGCCCTCTCCTCCGCCAACACCTGCCTCTACGGCATCGTCCACGCGGCCGTCCTCGCCCTCGGCTGCTCGCCCGCCCTCGGCTTCGTCCACAGCGGCAACCAGCAGGCCTTCGTCTACGACGTCGCCGACCTGTACAAGGCCGAATTCACCATCCCGCTCGCCTTCTCCCTCCACGCCTCCCCACGGCCCGAAGCCGACGCCCGCCGCGGCTTCCGTGACGGCCTGCGGCTGTTCCACCTGCTGCCGCGCATCGTCACCGACGTCCAGCGCCTGCTCGCCCCGGACCAGGACATCACCCTCCCCGACCCGGAGGAGCAGCTCGTCGACCTGTGGGACCCGGTCTCCGGCCCCGTCCCGGGCGGGGTCAACTACGCGGGGGAGGAGCTGCTGTGAGGCCCGGCCGGCCCGCACACCGCCGGAACGGGGTGCACCCATGGGAGGCATGACCGTCCTCTCCGCCACAGCGGTCCCCGACCACGTACGCGGAGCCCTCACCCGCTGGCTCATCGAGGTCACGCCCCAGCTGTACGTCGGCACCATCTCCGCCAAGGTGCGCGAGGAACTCTGGCAGGCCGTCAGCGGCTGCGTCGGGGCGGGCGTGGCGGTGCTCGTCCACACCGCGGCCAACGAACAGGGCTTCGAGCTGCGGACCGCCGGCGAGCAGCGACGTCAGCCCGTCGACTTCGACGGGCTGACCCTGGTCGCGATGAAAGGTCTCCAGCCCATGGATGCTCTGATCGCGATCGAAGCGTGAAACGGTGCTGTCGAATGGATCGACCCGGGATTATCGACAGCTTGCGTTGTGCCAGGGGCGCAGCCGAGCATTAGCGGTTGCACCCGGTCAAGCCCACCTTGTACCGCCCTGCGGACCATCGGCTGACCCCCGCGGGTGCGGGGAGGACGCCGCACAGATGGGACGGCCACAGCCGTCGACCGGCTGACCCCCGCGGGTGCGGGGAGGACCTGCTGAATACCAGGCCGGACCCGCCGGCTGACGGCTGACCCCCGCGGGTGCGGGGAGGACCGGACGATGAACCGGACCAGGCGGCCACGGTGCGGCTGACCCCCGCGGGTGCGGGGAGGACTACTGCGACGGCCGGTGCGTGATCCGGCCCCGCGGCTGACCCCCGCGGGTGCGGGGAGGACTGGTACGAGGAGCTGATGCCGCTCGTCCCGCTCGGCTGACCCCCGCGGGTGCGGGGAGGACTCTCGACACGCCGGATGGTGGCCGGTGAGCGTCGGCTGACCCCCGCGGGTGCGGGGAGGACTCGCGGTGGAGCGGGCCGTCGGGGGTGAGGACCGGCTGACCCCCGCGGGTGCAGGGAGGACTACGTGGCAATGCTGACCAAGGCCTACTGCGGCGGCTGACCCCCGCGGGTGCGGGGAGGACGCGATCATCTCCGTCGACGGCAGCCCCTACGCCGGCTGACCCCCGCGGGTGCGGGGAGGACATGCGGTCGTCGATCTGCCGGACCTCCGCCTCCGGCTGACCCCCGCGGGTGTGGGGAGGACCCGGACTTGGGGTCGTAGAGCTGGAGGTAGACCGGCTGACCCCCGCGGGTGCGGGGAGGACGTCTGGTCGTACGATGCCGTCATGCCCAAGCCCGGCTGACCCCCGCGGGTGCGGGGAGGACTCGCGGTGGTCCACCTCCACTGAGACTGGACACGGCTGACCCCCGCGGGTGCGGGGAGGACTCGGGCTCCCACACGCTGTACGTCCTCACCAACGGCTGACCCCCGCGGGTGCGGGGAGGACATCCAGGGGCGCACTCACCGGCCGTGCACCACCGGCTGACCCCCGCGGGTGCGGGGAGGACTTCAGTGCGCCCGAATTGACCGTAAAGCTCTGCGGCTGACCCCCGCGGGTGCGGGGAGGACTGCGCCGGCCCGGTTCCCCCCCAGACGTACGGCGGCTGACCCCCGCGGGTGCGGGGAGGACTCGGCCCGCTTGTCGTCCCCGGTCACTCGGAGCGGCTGACCCCCGCGGGTGCGGGGAGCACTCCTCAACCCACATGAATCCGGCCGGGGCCGGCGGCTGACCCCCGCGGGTGCGGGGAGGACTCTTTCCGACCTGGGGTGATGCGGTGGCTTTGCCCTTTCTTTGCTATTCCTGATGTGGCGTCGGTTGAGTCGGTCAGGACCAGGAGATCTGTGGAGGTGTCAAAGAGCCGGAGACATCGTGCCACGTGCCAATGACGTCTGGACGGTTAACCGTCGCGGCCGGCCGTGGGCGCCCACGGGGTATCCGCGGAGACGAAGCCGCCCGAGTACCCGGCCCGCCTGCCCGTCGTCCGGTAGATTCGGCCGCCGGCTGATCGGCACACGAAGCGGCGGTGGGCCGCAGGTTCGACGCAGGGGGCAACGGGGTGCGGACCGGGGACGGGCGGGGCCGGCGGGTCCGGGATCTGTTGGAGTGCTGGCGGGCGATCGAGTTGTTCAGCCCGCCGCCGATCCCGGAGGTGCCGCGCAAGCGCCGCGCTGGCCGGCCCCGGGCGTCGGACACGGTCGTCGTCGACGTCACCCCGGCCGCGGGAGGGGCGGCGCCGGTGCTGCCGTGGGCGCCGGAGCACCCGGAGACGGCGGCGTGGCGGGCGCCGCGGGGGATGGTGTGGCGGCACGAGGTATACGGCGGGGTGTTCGACCTGGAGCGGCTGCGCCAGGCGATGATCGCCGCACTGCCGAGGGGCACGGAGCCGGATCCGGGGGTGCCGGACGAGGAGCTGCGGCTGCCGGGCGGGAGCGCGATGTTCGCGCTGGTCCTGGACGAGCACGGGCGGCCGATCGGGGACACCTCGGTGGTGTCCGCGTGTGCCTGGGCGGCGGGGCGGCTCTTCGACCCGGGGCCGTCGGCGCCGGGGTGGCTGGACGGGTTCGAGGAGTTGGGTGAGGCGTTCGAGGTGGCGGTGGGCCGGCTGGCCGCCGCGCCGGTGCCGTACGGGGCCGCTCCTGTTCCGCCTCCGCTGCCGAACCCCCTGCTGTCGCGGCCCGTGGGCACGGTGTCCGTACGTCAGGAGGACGCCCCCGACGGCGGATGGCGGCAGCTGCTCGCGGAGATCCTGGGCGGCGCGGCGGTGGCGGCGGTCGGGGCGCTGTTCGGCGAGGTCGCGGGGGCCGCCGTGCAGGGGGCGGCGGAGCCGCTGGTCCGGCGCGTCGCCGAGTGGTCGGCGGCCCGCCGTCCGAACCGGGAGGACGCGGACCGAGGGGGCTCGGCCCGGGAGGGCTCGGAAGACCGTCTCCTTCCAAGCCCCGGGCCCGCCGCCCCGCCCTCGCCGAGGCCGGGAGCCGCCGATGCGCCCTCACCGGACGGCGGGGCCGCGGACGACACCGGCAAGCGCCCGGTCACGCTCGCCGACCTCGTCGCCCTGACCGCCCAGATCGCCCACCTGTGCGGGGTCGAGGAGCACCTGGACCCGCGGGTGATCCGGGTCCAGAGCAGGCTGGTCCGGCTCCCTCGCGACCCGAAGGACAAGCCCGCCGCCCCGCAGCCGTTCCTCAACAGCCTCCTGCCGCCCGACCTCGCCCGCGTCCGCGCCGCGCTCGGCGACGACGCGGCTGGCGGCCTCGGACCCGCCCTGGAGGCCTACCTGACCGACCGCCGGGACATCTCCCTCGACGCCCGCACCGATCTGCGCGAGGACCGCCTCACCGTCCTCGAGGGCGTCGACCCGGCCCTCGTCCCCGCCGGGCGCTGGCCCGCCAAGGCGAGCCACCCGCTCGCGCTCAGCCAGCAGTTCGCGGTCAACCGCATGCTCGCCGACCGCGCCGGAGACGACCGCGCCGCAGACGCGAACCCCGATGCCGGCCGCCTCTTCTCCGTCAACGGCCCGCCCGGCACCGGCAAGACCACCATGCTGCGCGACCTGGTCGCCGCCCTCGTCGTCGAACGGGCCGCCGTGATGGCGACCTACCGGCGGCCCGAGCAGGCGTTCACCGGGGCCGAGTGGCGCGGCAGGGACCGCCAGGGCCGCCACGCACGCTTCGTCTACGCCCTCGACCCGCGACTCACCGGCCGCGAGATCGTCGTCGCCTCCTCCAACAACGGCGCCGTGGAGAACATCACCGCCGAACTGCCCGGCGCCGACGCCCTCGACGAGCACTGGCACGACGGTCCCGACCACTTCTCCGACCTCGCCTCCGCCCTCCTCGGCGGCGCCCCCGCCTGGGGGCTGGTCGCCGCCGTCCTCGGCAACAAGACCAACCGCACCCGCTTCACCGAGCGGTTCTGGTGGGGCCGGCTCCCCGAGGACGAGACCGCCGCCCGGGCCACCGCCGGACTCCCGCCGCTGCGCGGCATGAACGAGATCCTCGGCGAGTGGATCCCGCCGGCCCCGCCCAAGCCCGCCACCAGCACCAAGCCCGCCACCCGCACCCAGCGCGGCGACCGCACGCGCGCCACCGCCCGGAGCACCGCCGTCCCTGCCGCCACCGACCGGAGCGGCACCACCGCGCCCGTCGCCGCCCCCGCCCAGCCCGTCCCCTCCTGGCGCCAGGCCGTCGCCGCCTTCCACACCGCCCAGGCCGAGGTCGAACGCCTGCGCACCGAACGCGCCCGCCTCGCCACCGCCCTCGCGGACACCCGACCCGAGCACGCCCACGCCCGCCTCGACACCCTGCGCGCCGCGATCACCCGCGCCGACGCCCGCGCGGCGGACGCCCGGGCCCGCCACGCCGCAGCCCTCACCGCCGTCGACACCGCCACCGAGGCCGTCCGCACCGCCGACGCCGCCCACCGCGCCGCGACCGAGCGCGTCCCCCAGGCCCGCCAGGCCCTCGCCGACGCCCGGGGCGTCCTCGCCGCCGCCCGCGAAGCCGCCGACCACCACCGCCGCCAGGTCGAGGCCCTCACCGCCCTCCACGACGAACCCACCGCCCCCCAGCCAGGCCTGCGCGCCGGCCTGCGCCGCCTGCTGCAGAGCGGCGCCGAACGCGAGGCCGCCGAACAGCACCGCCACCGCAGTCGCGCCGAACTCCTCACCCAGCTCGTCCAGCAGCGCACCGCCCTCGAGGACGCCTACGACCACATCGCCCGCTGCGTCGGCGCCCAGGACCTCGCCGCCGACGAACTGCGCACCCGCTCCACCACCGCCCTCACCGAAGCCGCCACCGCAGTAGCCCAGGCCCGCGCCCGCGAGGACACCGCCCGCGCCGCCGAATCCGCCGCGTACGCCGCCGCCGAGCAGGCCCGCGAGGAGGCCCGGGCCGCCCGCCGCGACCTGGAGGACGCCACCGCCCGCCGCGCCGCCGCCCACCGCACCCTGCGCGAAGCCGCCACCGCCCTCCCCTCCCTGCCCCTGGACTGGCTCCACCTCGACGACCACGCCCAGGAACTCGGCGCCCCCTGGTCCGACGAGGCCTGGAACACCGCCCGCAGCGACCTCTTCCTACGCGCCCTCGACCTCCACCGCGCCCTCGCCGCCCACACCGCCCAGCGGATCCGCCGCAACCTCCAGGTCCTCGTGGACCTCATGACCGGCCACCACGGCCCCGTCCCCGACGAACAGGTCCTGCACGCCTGGCAGACCCTCTTCCTCCTCGTCCCCGTCGTCTCGACCACCTTCTCCTCCCTCGGCAGCATGTTCGCCCGCCTCGGCCGCGCCTCCCTCGGCTGGGTCCTCGTCGACGAAGCCGGCCAGGCCACCCCGCAGGCCGCCGTCGGCGCCCTGTGGCGCGCCCGCCACGCCGTCCTCGTCGGCGACCCCCTCCAACTCGAACCCGTCGTCACCATGCCCGCCGCCCTGCAGCGCCGCCTCCTGCTCGCCCACCGCGTCGACGACGCATGGCTGCCCTGCGCCACCTCCGCCCAGGCCGTCGCCGACCGCGTCAACCGCTACGGCACCTACCTGCCGGCCCCCGCCGGCGCCGAGCACGACACCGTCTGGGTCGGCTCACCCCTGCGCGTCCACCGCCGCTGCGAAGACCCCATGTTCACCGTCAGCAACGACACCGCCTACGGCGGCCTCATGGTCCACGGCACCCGCCCCCAGCCCTTCCCCGACCCCGACCACGACGGCCTCCTGCCCAGCCGCTGGCTCGACACCCCCGACCCCGACCGCCCCACCGACGCGCCCTGGGGCGAACGCGACCGCCGTGCCCTCACCTTCCTCCTACGCCAACTCGACCGCCACGGTGTCGACGTCGACCGCCTGCGCATCATCGCCCCGTTTCGCGCCCTCGTCCGCGAAGCCCGCGAAACCTGCCGCACCCTCCCCGGCTGGACCCCCGAACACGTCGACGAGCGCTGCGCCACCGTCCACCGGGCCCAGGGCAAGGAAGCCGACGTGGTCGTCCTCCTGCTCGGCGCCGGCGGCCGCCCCGGCGCCCGCGCCTGGGCCGCCCGCACCCCGCACCTCCTCAACGTCGCCGCCAGCCGCGCCAAACGCCGCCTCTACGTCGTCGGCGACCGCGCCCTGTGGGCGCCGCTGCCCCACTTCGACGTCCTCGCCGCCGAACTCCCCTGCTACGACCACCTCGAGGACCGCGACACCTGGCCCCTGGACGGCGCCGGACCGACCGCCGCCCCACCCGCGTGACGTCCGCCGCCCCGGCCCCCAGACCGCGACGGACGGGCCCGCCACCCGCCGGGCTCAGGCCACCGGGACGCCTGCCCCGGCTCACGGTCACTGGCGCCGTCCTACGAGGCGGCGGCAGACCGGCCCCCAGGAGCTGTCCGGCCGATCTCGACGGGGTGCCTCCGGGTTCTGGCGCCCGATACGCTCCTTGCGGCAGAAGGGCAGGGCTTTGGAGGACGTCTTCGATGTGACCGAAAGACCGCCGCGTGGTTGGATGCACGCGCTCTTCGGCGCCGGGCCCTACAGCGAGAACGTGGGCCGGTGTGTGCCCGGTCCGCCTGCGCCCGAGACGATCACAGTCCCGCTCTCGGAGGGCGGCGAATATGTGTACCGGCTGGTGACGGTCGGCTCGTGGTCGGCGCCGGATGACCCCATCGCCGTCTATGACGAGACCGGGCCGGTGCCTGACCCGGCGCTGTCGGAGCTGGAGAAGTCCTGGCTCAACCGCCGCGCCGGCCAGTAGCTCCGCAGGAGGACAGCTGCGCCCGCAGCCAGATGACCAGGGAGCTGCTGCGATGACGGTGCCGAGGAAGACGTAGGCGCACTTGTCGTTACGGGTGGCCACGGCCCGCGAGTCCTTCAGCTGGTTGACGGCCCGTCCAGCGGTGCTGCGCTTCCTGTATCGCTCCTCGTCGAACCCTGGTGGCCGTCCGCCTCGTGACCCCTTGGGCAAAGGAGGGGTCTGGCTACCAGCCTTCTCGGGCTCGTGTACCGGATGCCCCGGCGCCGCAGACACTCGCGGCGGGGGCCCTTGCGGTAGGCCGTATCAGCCGCGACGCTGTCCGGCTTGTTCCGAGGTCCGCCAACCCTGGCGAGGAACCCGGATCTTCTCCAGCACCGGCACGAACTGGGTGCAGTCAGCCCGCTGTCCGGGTGTGATGATCGGAGACAGCGGGCGCCAGCGGTCGGCCGCACTCAGCTGAATCTTGCTCGTGAAGCCGCCCCGCGAACGGCCCAGGCGCTCACCCCCCGCGCCACCTCCACCAGCCGGCCGACAAGACTCTTGCCATGCCGTTTCCTTCCTCCGCCAACCACAGCCGTGCGGCCTGGTTCCGCCGGCCGGCATCCGGAGAACTTCGTTGGTGGTGAGGGCGAAGGCCGCGGCCTTCGACAGGCCATCCTGGCGCCGGAAGTCATTTCCTTAACTGTTGGCGCGGATCAGGTCGCAGACCGCCGAGCGGGCGTCACGTGCCTGCTCCGTCCTTCCGGCCCCGGGTGGCGGTCGGTGGTCCGGGTGCGGCGAAGTGACGGCGCGGGCGGGCTCCGTCGTGGGGAGTCCGCCCGCGCCGTCGGGGGTGGTCGGGGTCAGTCGCGGCGGTGGAGGACGGCCGTCTCGAAGTCGGTGAAGGCGCACTCCTCCTGCCACTGCGCCTGGGCCTTGGGGCTGGCGGCGAGCAGGGCGTCGCAGGCCGGGCCGGGGTGGGCGGCGCCGAGGGTCTCGCCGGCGCACTCGGGTGCCGGGCGGAAGCCGTCGCGGTCCTGCCAGAGGCTGCGGCCGGGGAGGAACGCGTACTCGAGTGAGGTGCGGGCCAGGCCCTTCAGGTCGCGGTAGCCCAGCTGGTAGCGGGTGGTCGCCTTCTGGTACTCCTCGGTGATGTCGCCGCGCGAGACGCCCGGGTCGTCCGTGGCCAGCGCGGTCGGCACGTGGTTGCGCCGGTACAGCGGGAACGGGTGGTCCGGCCCGGAGACCTGCAGGATCTGCTCGTTGCTGGTCAGCGGCACCTCGATCAGCGTGTGGCGCTGCGCCAGCGTCCTCAGGAGGTCGGCCGAGTCGTCCTCGTGGACGACGTCGACGCCGTGGCCGACGCGCTCGGCGTGGCCCGTGAGCACGGCCTCGCGGATGTGGAAGCGGAGGTCCTCGGGCTTGACCAGGCCGGGCACCAACTCGCCCGCGTGGAGGGTGATGTGGGCCTTCGGGTAGAGCGGGTGCAGGTAGTCCAGCATCTGCATCTGCAGGGTGTAGTTCTCCAGCGAGGCCGGGTAGTCCTCCGGCTGGACGAGGTTGACGGCGACGAACCGGTCGTCCTGGCTGGCGAGTTCCATGCCCAGCAGCAGCTGCGTGAAGACCCGGGCGGGAGTGGAGGCCCGGGAGGCCTGGGAGATGATCCGGACGGTCACGGCGCAGCCGGGCGCCGGGTGGCCGCCGCCGCAGCCGGCCGTCGCCTGGTACTCGGCGAACATCGCGTCGGCGTCCGCGCGGGCCTGGGCGACGAGTCGGGCGATGCCGTCGTCGGCGAGGAGCTTGGCGCGCAGCGCGGCGAGGTCCGGGTCGAAGCCGACCTTGGCGGCGAGCGCGGCCGCCCCGCCGGAGGCCGGGGTGATCATCGTCTCCAGGTACTCCTGGTGCTGGTCGGCCATGGAGTCGGTGACCTCGGCGAGCATCCGGCCCGGGTGGCGCCAGCTGGCCTCGCCGAACTTGCCGAAGGTGGCGAAGAAGTGGTCGTGCCCGGACTCGGGGCCCGGCGCGAAGTCCTGCATGGACCAGGCGCGGATGACGTCCTGGCGGAACGCGGGGTCCGAGAGGGCGTCGGAGGCCGGGCGGGCGCCGGGGGCACAGGGGGCCACCTGGGCGGTGAGGGTGGCGTCGATGCACAGGCCGTCGTCGGCGGCCAGCCGGATCAGCAGCTCGGTGGAGACCGCGCCGGAGAGGTGGTTGTGCAGGTCGCCGCCCTTGGGCAGCTCGTGCAGGAAGGCCCGCAGGGCCTCGGGCCGGTCGCGGATCCGGTCGAGGAGGGCGGAGACCCGGGCCTCCGGGCTGTGGGCGGCGGTGCCGGGGGACTGCGGCAGGGCGTGGGCCTGGGCGGGGAGCAGGGGGAGCAGGAGGGCGGCGCAGGCGGCGACGGCGGCGGCGCTGGTTCGGCGCAGAGAGAGGGACATGGCCGTATGGTCGTCGCGGCCGGCCCCGGGGGCGGGCTGCCGACGCCGTGTCAAGCGGCGTTCACCCGGACAGGCGGCCGCGCGGGGCCCGGGCGGCTGCGAACGGTTGAGCGGCCGGACGGCCTCCGGCGTCCGTCGGCGGTCGGACGCCGGAGGCCGGGAGGCCGTCCGGCGAGGGGAGGCGTGGCCGGCGGCTCAGGCGGGCGGGAGCGTGGGGCTGGACGGGCCCGGGCGGCGGTCGGTCGGGCGGGCCGGGGGGATGACCGGGGCGTGGAAGTCCCGCGGGCCGGTCCACAGCGCGGGCACGGCGTCGCTGCGGCGGGCCAGCTCGTAGGCGAGGGCCTCGTAGTTGACCCGCCAGCCGTGGAAGTGCCGCCAGGCGTCCTCGACGGGCCGCTCGTTGCGGAAGCCCGCGGCGGCGATCATCGCGACGGCGCCGATGTACTCGGTGTAGGTGAGGCGGATCGGCACGTCCGGGTCCGGGTCCGGGTCGAAGTCGACCCGCAGGGAGCGCCCGATGTCGCGCAGCGCCGTGAAACCGGCCCGCAGGACCAGCCGGGCCTCGGCCGGTGCGGTGCGGGGGCAGAGGGCGAGGTGGAGCGCGGCGGCGTCCATCACCGCGATCAGGCCGACCACCCAGCTGCGGTTCGGCTGCGGGGAGCGGAAGGAGAGCAGCACCGGGTAGTTGGAGTGGCTCTCGCCGATGTCTGCGGCCAGGCGCTCCCAGTCCCGGTACAGCTGGGGCAGCGCCGTCTCGGTGTCGACCAGGGTCTGCCGGGCGAGCAGCTCCGGCCCCCAGGCGGGCTCCCCGGCCCGGGACTGCAGCAGCGTCACCTCGGTCTCGCGCCGCTGGTAGGCGGCGTAGATGGTCGGCAGGTAGGAGATCTGCAGGGCGATCACCAGCGGCCCGCTGGCGGCCGCCATGAAGTCGATGACGGACAGGTGCAGGCGTTCGCCGCTCGCGAAGCCCAGGGTGAAGAGGCTCGACCCGGCCTCCCGGAACGCCACCGACCAGTCGAGTTCGGAGGTGCCGTGCAGCAGGAGCGTGTACGCGATGAGCATGCCGCCCAGCCACACCGCGAGCATGCCGAGCAGGACGAGCGGGGCCAGCCAGGTCAGGGCCCGGTCCTGGGCGTGGTAGGTGCGGAACGGTGTCGCGTAGAGCCGCAGCACCGTCCGCAGGACCCGCCAGAGCCGGTGCACCAGGGCCGAGTAGAGCCCGCGCGGGACGACCAGGGTGCGCAGGATGCTGCCGATGACCAGCAGGAGCAGCAGGGCGCCGAGCGCGGTGTGGATCAACCTCATGCGGTCATTGTGTCGGGCGGGCGGGCCGGTGGGGTGCGCAGGTAGGTCTGCGCCGCGGTCGGCGTGTAGAAGCGCCTGATCCGGCCCGAGGAGCCCGGCACGCGCAGGTAGGCGTGCCGGGCGGGGTCCCAGAGGCCCCAGCACTCCAGGAGGAGGAAGTGCGGGCTGCTCGGCCGGATCAGGCGGACCTCGTAGCGGGACTCCGCGGTCACGCGGGTTCCGGGGCGGGGGCGTTCCGGAGGACCCACACCTGCGCGAGGGCGTAGGAGTAGAAGCGCAGGGGGGCGTCGGACGGCGGGAGGGCCCGGACGGGCTCGCCGGTGCGGCGGTCGCGGACGAACCAGACCGGGTAGGAGGAGCCGTCGCAGGCGTCGTCGGCGGGGATGATCGCGTAGCGGCCGGTCGTCATCGGCGGGTCGCCACCTGGATGAAGCCGGAGGCCTTCTCCACGCGCTCGGCGAACTCGTTGAACTCGCCGTCGATGGGGGAGATGGTGGCCTTGGTCGGGACGAGGATGGCTCCCGCCTCGCGGTCGAGGAGCCGCTGGAGGGCGGCCCGCAGCATCGGCCGGTGCTCCGGACCCCTCGCGTCCACCTCGTCGTCCACGACGATGAGGGAGACCCCCCAGTCGAAGGCGGCGGCGTACCGCTCGCAGAGGCGCAGCTCGCGTTCCGGGAAGCCGGCGTCGGTCTTGGCCAGGTACATCACGACCTGGAAGTTCGGGGGCATGGGGATCTCCATGGTTGCGCATAGCACTTGAGGTGTGACTTGCCGTAGCCATGGTGGGGTGGATGTGCCTAGGATCTCTAGGCCTCAACTTTCACAGTCTTGTTGAGTTACAGGGAGGGGCAGTGGTGGAGTCGATCGGAGATGGTCCGTCATCATCTCCCGCTATTCGCTTCGGAGATGAACTTCGCAGGATGCGGCGCTCCAGGGGGTGGTCCCAGGGGGAACTCGGCAGGCGCATGGGCTACAGCCATGGCCTCGTCTCTTACATCGAACGGGCTAAGAAGCCTGTAACCCTTAAATTCGCGGTGGCGGCCGACCGGGTGTTCGAGGCGGGTGGCGTGTTCAAGGAGCTGTGGCGGCGAATCTCGAACGCCAGTCTGCTGGAGGGGTTTTCCGAGTTCGCTGAGGCGGAGGCGCGTTGCAGAAAGCTCCGTACCTTTGAGTTGGGTGTCATCCCGGGTCTGCTGCAGACTCCCGCCTATGCCGCCGCGTTGGAGGTCGGAAGTGTGCGTCGCGGCGCCATCACCCAAGAGCAGGCTGACGGGCGAGTTGCCTTCCTGTCTGGCCGGCAGAAGATACTGGAGCAGAACCCGCCGCCCGTCATCCACGCAGTGCTTGACGAGAGTTGTCTCCGCCGTACGGTGGGTGGAGCGGCGGTCATGGTTCCCCAGATGGACCACTTGCTGATGCTGGCCGAGCGTCCCAACGTCACCATCCAGGTGGCGCCGTTCAGTCTCGGGGAGCAGCGGCCGTTTCTGTTGCCGGTCGTGCTGCTGACCCTCCCGGACAGGTCTGTGGTGGGCTATGCGGAATCCCACTCGCGCGGCCATCTGGAGCGTGGAAGGGAGAGCGTCGCGCGTTGGGAAGAGGACTACGATCACCTCAAGGTGGAGTCGCTGGACACAGCGGCGTCCCTTGCCATGGTTCGCGCTGTTCGGAAGGAACTTCAATGACGGCCCTTAACCTGGCCGGTGTTCGGTGGGTGAAGAGCCGCTACAGCGGCAACGGCGGCAACTGCGTCGAGATCGCCCCCGAGTTTCCCGGTGTGATGCCCGTTCGGGACTCCAAGGACCCGGAGGGGCCCGTCCTGCTCTTCCCGGCCGACGCCTGGCGGGCCTTCGTGGCCGCTGCCGCCGCCGGAGAGTTCGGCACCGTCTGACGGGCCACCGCCCTACCCTGCGAGCCCCTGGACCCTGCGGTCCGGGGGCTCGTTCCGTTCCGTCCGCCATTGACAGGTGCGCCCTCCGGCTGAATGCTAAGCAAGCGCTTAGTCAACGCTACGCCCACCCTCCGAGGAGCCGCCCGATGTCCGAGACACCCGCCGATCCGCCCGGGCTCGACCTGGGCCGCCTGCGGAACCACCTCGACCGGGAGCTGCCCGGCCTCGTCCAGGGCCCCCTCACCGCCTCCCTGATCGAGGGCGGCCGCTCCAACCTCACCTACGTCCTCTCGGACGGCGCCACCCGCTGGGTCCTGCGCCGCCCCCCGCTCGGCCACGTCCTCGCCACCGCGCACGACATGGGCCGGGAGCACCGCGTGATGACCGCCCTGCGCGACACCGACGTCCCCGTCCCGCGCACGCTCCTCCTCGACTCGGGCACGGACGTCCTCGGCGCCCCCTGGTACCTCATGGAGCACGTCCCCGGCACCGCCCACCGCGACGCGGCCCCGTTCGCCGCCCTCGGCGCCCCGCGCGTCCAGGCCCTCGGCCGCCGTCTCGTCGACACCCTCGCCGCCCTGCACCGGATCGACCCGGCCGCCGTCGGCCTCGCCGACTTCGGCCGCCCCGACGGCTACCTGGAGCGCCAGCTGCGCCGCTGGTCCACCCAGCTGGCCAACTCCCGCAGCCGCGACCTGCCCGCAGTCGACCGGCTGCACGGGCTGCTCGCCGAGCGCCTCCCCGTCCCGCCCGCACCCGCCCTCGTCCACGGCGACTACCGCCTCGACAACGTCCTCGTCGACGGCACCGACGGCACCGACGTCATCACCGCCGTCCTCGACTGGGAGATGTCCACCCTCGGCGACCCGCTCACCGACATCGGCCTGCTGGTGATGTACACCGAACTCGCCGGAGTCGGCGGCGGCATCATCCCCTCCGCCGCGACCGCGCCCGGTTTCCCGAAGCCCGACGAACTCGTCGCCCGGTACGCCGAGTCGACCGGCCGGCAGGCCGCGGACCTGGACTGGTACGTGGCCTTCGCCTCCTTCAAGCTCGCCGTCGTCGCGGAGGGCATCCACTACCGCTTCCAGCAGGGCCGCACCCTCGGCGCCGGGTTCGAACGGGCCGGCGAGATGGCCCCGGTCCTCGCCCGGCACGGCCTGAGCACCCTCAAGGAGAACTGACCGGTGGACTTCGCCTACGACGCCCGGACGAACGAACTCCGTGCGCAGCTGCTCGCCTTCATGGACGCCCACGTGTACCCCGCGGAGGCGGTCCTCGCCGAGCAGCTGGCCGCCCCGGACCGCGCTCCCTGGGCCGTCCCGCCGGTCGTGGCCGAGCTCCAGGCCGAGGCCCGCAAGCAGGGCCTGTGGAACCTCTTCATCCCCGGCGGGCACGGCGCCGGGCTCACCAACCTACAGTACGCGCCGCTCGCCGAGATCACCGGTCGCAGCCCGCAACTGGCCCCGCCCGCGCTGAACTGCGCGGCCCCCGACACCGGGAACATGGAGCTGCTCGCCCAGTTCGGCTCGGCCGAGCAGCGCGAGCGCTGGCTGCGCCCGCTGCTGGACGCCGAGATCCGCTCCGCCTTCGCGATGACCGAGCCGGAGGTGGCCTCCTCGGACGCCACCAACATCGCCACCCGGATCGAGCGGGACGGCGACGACTACGTGGTCAACGGCCGCAAGTGGTACATCACCGGGGCGATGAACCCGCAGTGCCGGATCCTCATCGTCATGGGCAAGACCGACCCGGGCGCCGAGCCGCACCGCCAGCAGAGCATGGTGCTCGTCCCGCGCGACACGCCCGGCGTCACCGTGAAGCGCGGCATGACGGTCTTCGGCTACGACGACGCCGACCACGGCGGCCACGCCGAGGTGCTCTTCGAGGACGTCCGCGTCCCGGCGGGGAACCTGATCGGGGCGGAGGGCGCCGGCTTCGCCATCGCCCAGGCCCGGCTCGGCCCGGGCCGGATCCACCACTGCATGCGGGCGATCGGCATCGCCGAGCGGGCCCTGGAGCTGATGTGCCGCCGGGTGGGCGAGCGCGTCGCCTTCGGCCGCCCGCTGGCCGAGCAGGGTGTGGTCCAGGACTGGATCGCCGAATCCCGGGTGCGGATCGAGCAGTTGCGGTTGCTGGTGCTGAAGACGGCCTGGCTGATGGACACCGTCGGCAACCGGGGCGCGCACACCGAGATCCAGGCGATCAAGATCGCGACGCCGCGCACCGTGGAGTGGATCCTGGACAAGGCCGTCCAGGCGTTCGGCGCGGCCGGCGTCAGCCAGGACACCCCGCTCGCCCAGCTCTGGGCCGGCAACCGCACCCTGCGCCTCGCCGACGGCCCGGACGAGGTCCACAAGCGCTCGCTGGCCCGCCGCGAGCTCCGCCGCCACGCGGGCGGCTCCTGACCGACTGCGGCGCGTGGCGCGGGCGCACCGACCCCGCCGGAGGGTCCGGTGCGCCCGCGCCACGCCGCCGGCGGGTCACGGGCCGGGGGCGGCCGCGGGCTCGGCCGGTCCGGGCCTCCCGGCGGTGCGGTGGCGGGGGGACCCGGCGGACTCCGGTGTCACCCGGAGGTGCAGGGCGCCGAGCAGCAGGCAGAACACGGCCATGGCGGACCACAGCACGGTCGTCCCCGCGCGGGCGAGCAGCTGGGTGCCGAGGACGGGCGCGAGCGTCGCGGCGATGCCCCAGCTGGTGCCGAAGACGGCCAGGTAGCGGCCGCCGGCACCGGGTGGCGCGAGCTCGGTGACGAGCGCGTAGATGCGGCCGATCACCAGGAGGTCGCCGAGGCTCAGCACCGCGGCCGCGGCGAGCATCCCCGGCAGGGCCCCGGCGAGGGCGTAGCCGGTCAGCCCTGCGGCCAGGAGGAGGTGGGCGAGGGCGAGCGCGACGGGCGTGCCGAGCCGGGTCGTCCAGGGCAGCCGGACCAGCGGCTGCGCGAGCACGGTGGTGGCCGCGGCGGCGGTGAACAGCAGCCCGGCGTCGGCGGCGGGCAGGCCGTGCCGGGTGAGGGCGAGCGGCAGGGTGACCACGGCCTGCTGGTTGATCAGGGCGTACGCGGTGCCGGTGGCCAGGACGCTCAGCAGGGCCCGGTCGCGCAGCGGGCGTACGGCGGCGCGGTCCCGGTCGGCGCCGGGTGGTTCGGGACGGTCGTGGGGCAGGGCGAGCCGGATCAGCAGGGCGCAGGCCAGGCAGGTGACGGCGTCGGTGACGAAGAGCCAGCGCAGGTCCCAGCGCCCGAGCAGGGCGGCCAGCAGCCCGGCGCCCATGCCGCCCGCCGCGAGCGCGGCGCTGAACAGGCTGAACGCGCGCACCCGGTGCTGCTCGGGGACGGACTCGCCGATGATCGCCTGGCTCGGGGGCTCGTAGAGCTCGAAGGCCAGCCCGAGCAGCACCGCCCCGGCGACCGCCCAGGTCAGCGACGCGGACGCGGCGATCGCCAGCTGCGCGACGGCGCATCCGCAGAGCCCGAGCACGATGGTGGTGCGCCGGCCGATCCGGTCGGCCAGGTACCCCCCGGCCAGCCGGGAGGGGATCGTCGCGAGCCCGAAGGCGGCGCTGACGAGCCCGGCGGAGGTGAGGCTCGCGCCGTGGTCGGCGCTGATCAGCGCGGTGAGGAAGGGCAGCGAGAAGGCCCCGAGCCGGTTGACGACCCGGGCGAGCAACAGCAGGCGGACGGTGCGGGGCAGCGCTTCGGGGCGCGGCACGGCGCCTCCTGTTCTCGTGCGTCGTCGAGGCCGGCGATCAGCGGGTGGCGGTGATCCGGGCGGAGACTACCGGCTTCCTGGACGACGCCGCCCGGGGGCCGCTCCGGCGGCCGGCGCCCTGCTCCCGTCGGTGCCCCGCGCCCCGAGCCCGAGCCCCGCCCCCCGTCGGCCTGACGGCCTGACGGCCCCTAAGGGAGTCATACCCTGGTACTCAGGGGTGAGTTGGCTCCCCGGTATGACGGTTTCGCCCCGCCCCCACCCGTACCGTCCTGCTCAACGGACCGCGCGAACCGGGCGGGCCGACCGATCGAGGGCGAGGAGACGGGATGCACAGGCGGGGACGGGGAGTGGCGGCGGCACTGTTGGCGGCGACGGCGGTGCTGGGAGTGGTCGGCGCGCCCGGGGCGGTGGCGGCGGCCCCGGACGGCGGGGGCGCGGCCCGGCAGGCGCAGGCGTGGCTGCCGCAGCCGACCGGACCGTACCCCGTCGGGACCACGACGCTGCACCTGACCGACCCGAGCCGGGAGTTCCGGTGGAAGCCGGGGAAGCCCCGCGAGCTGATGATCAGCTTCTGGTACCCGACCGCCCGGCCCGCCACCGGCCGGGACCGCGCCCCGTACATGGAGCGCTCCGCCGCCGACCACTTCGGCAGCGCCGGCAGCGTCGGCCAGTCCGACTACGGCTTCGAACCCGGCCGTACCGACTGGGCCGGCGTCCGCACCCACGCCCGCACCGACGCGCCCGCCCTGCCCGGCGGCAAGCGCCCGGTCGTGCTCTACTCGGCCGGGTTCGGCGACCCGCGCACCTGGGGCACCGGCCTGGTCGAGGACCTCGCCTCGCGCGGCTACGTCGTCGTCACCGTCGACCACACCTACGACGCCTCCGAGGTCGCCTTCCCGAACGGGGACCTCGCCACCTCCGTCTTCCCCGAGCTGCTGGGCAAGCCCGACCTCGACCTCGCCGACGTGCTGCGCACCTCCCTGCAGACCAGGGTGGACGACACCCGCTTCGTGCTGGACCAGCTGCCCGGCCTGTGCCGCGACCCGGAGCTGCCGGCCGGCCTCGCCGCCTCGCTCGACCTCGGCCGGATCGGCATGGTCGGCCACTCGGCGGGCGGCTCCACCGCCCTCCAGGCCATGCACGACGACCCGCGGATCGCGGCCGCCGTCAACATGGACGGTCAGCTGCACTTCCCCGGGCCGGACGGTCACACCGGGGTGGTCCTGGCGAACGTCGCGGCGGAGGGGGTGGACCGCCCGTTCCTGCTGATGGGCACGCGGGAGGAGGACTCCGGGGACTACCACCACCAGCCCGGCTGGGACGCCCTCTGGCAGCACAGCACGGGCTGGCACGCCGACGTCACCCTCGACGGCTCCCGGCACGCCTCCTACACCGACGCGCAGTCCCTGCTGCCCCAGCTCGCCCGGCAGGACGCGATCACCCCCGAGCAGCTCGGCAAGGACCTGGGCGAGGTCCGCCCGGAGCGCGCGGTGCTGGCGACCCGGACGTACGTGGCGTCCTTCTTCGACCGCTGGCTGCGCGGCCACGACGACCACCTGCTGGACGGTCCCTCGCCGCGCTTCCCGGAGATGGAGTACGCGAAGTAGCGGAGGGGCGCGCGGGCCGGTGGGGCGGTCAGCGGACCTCCGAGTCGGGGTTGGCGGCGTCCCACCGGCGGCGGGAGTCCACGATCGCGTCGTGGTGGTCGTAGGACCAGTCCGCCACCGCCCGGACGAGGTGGGTCAGGCTGTGTCCGAGGGGCGTCAGCTCGTACTCCACCTGCGGCGGGACGGTCGGGTGGACCGTCCGGGAGACCAGGCCGTCCCGCTCCAGCCGGCGCACCGTCAGCGTCAGCATCCGCTGCGAGATGCCCGGCAGGGCGCGCTGCAGCTCGCGGAACCGCCGTACGCCCTGGGCGAGTTCGACGACGGTCAGGACGGACCACTTCTCGCCGAGCCGGCTCAGCAGGTCCTGGATCCCGCAGTCCACGCCGTCCTCGCACCAGACCACCGGGCGAGGGGTGGTTATCGCGGTGTGCCCTGCTGACATGGAAGTGCCTCCTTACGCCGGGCGCCCCGGCGGCCGACGATGGTCAGGAATCCGCCCCCCGATCATCCCCGGAGGAACCATGCTGCTCGTCACCGGTGTCAACGGCGCGCTCGGAACGCTCGTCCTGGAACGGCTCGCCGGGCGCCCCGACGTGGCCGCCGGCAGCCGCACGCCCGGGACGGTGCCCGCGGAGGTGCCGTCCCGGCTCGTGGACTTCGACCGGCCCGAGACGCTCGCGGAGGCGTTCCGCGGCGTGCGGACCCTGCTGCTGATCTCGGCGGGAGTCGCCGAGGACGACGTGGTGATCGCCCGGCACGGCGCGGCGATCACGGCGGCGGAACGGGCCGGCGTCGAGCACGTCGTCTACACCAGCCTCTCCGGCGACGGAGACCACCTGCCGTACGCCCTCGCCCACCGCTGGACCGAGCGCCGGCTCCGCGCGTCGTCCTCCCTGCGCTGGACGGTGCTGCGCAACGGCCTGTACGCCGAGTTCCTCGGCGCGATCGCCGCGCCGGGCCCGGACGGGGTGGTCCGCGCCCCGCTCGGGGACGGGAAGCTCGCGGCGGTGGCCCGGGCGGACCTCGCCGAGGTGGCGGCCGCCGTCGCACTCGCCCCGGAGGCCCACGCGGGGCGCACGTACGAGCTGGTGGGGGAGCGGGCGCTGGGGGGTGCGGAGGTGGCCGGGGCGCTCGGCGCCGAGTACCGGCCCGGCCGGCTGACGCAGGCGCGGGCAGCGGTGGCGGCCTCGGACGCGCAGGACTTCCAGGTACCGATGGTGGTCGGCACCTACTCGGCGATCGCCCACGGCTTCCTGGCCGGGCCGGGCGGGGCGGGCGACCTCGCGGAACTGCTCGGCCGCCCGCCCCGCCCGGCCCTCGACGTCATCGCCGGCGCCCGCTGAGCCCCCACCTGCTGAGCCCCGGGCGGCCCGACTGCGCCGGGGGTCGGCCGCGTGGGCGCGGTGCTGGCGGGCGGGCGCTCCGGTCAGTCGCCGAGGACGGCGATCCGGCCGGTGCTGCGCCCGTCGGCGACCAGCTGGACGGCTCCGGCCGCGTCGGCCAGCGGCACCCGGGCGCTCACCAGCGGGCGCACCGCGCCCTGCTCGGCGAGCCCGGTCAGCGCCTCGTGCGCGGCGGCGACGGCCCGCGGGTCGTGGGTGTTGTAGAGCCCCCAGTGCAGGCCGAGGATGGCGTAGTTCTTCACCAGGGCGTGGTTGAGCGCGGGCGCCGGGATCCGCCCGGCGGCGAAGCCGACCACCACGATCCGGCCCTCGAAGGCCACGCACTTGGTGGAGCCGGTGTAGGCGTCGCCGCCGACCGGGTCGAACACCACGTCGGCGCCGCGCCCGCCGGTGAACTCCTTGACGGCGCCGACGAAGTCCGCGGCCGTCCGGTCGACGACCAGGTCGGCGCCGAGCGCCCGGGCCGCCTCCGCCTTCGCGGGGCCGCCGACCACGGCGACCACCCGGGCCCCGGCGGCGCGGCCGAGCTGCACCGCCGCGCTGCCCACCCCGCCCGCCGCGGCGTGCACCAGCAGGGTCTCGCCGGCCCGCAGCCGGGCCCGGCGGTGCAGGGCGAACCAGGCGGTCTGGTAGCCGATGTGCAGCGCGGCCGCCTCGGCGTCGTCCAGTGCCGCGGGCGCCGGGTGCGCGGCCGCCGCGTCCAGCAGCGCGTACTCGGCGAAGGCGCCGTGCGGCAGCACCGGGTTGCCGATCAGCCGTTCGCCCCGCCGCGGCCCGTCCGCGACCTCGCCGCACAGCTCCACGCCGGGCGTGAACGGCAGCGGCGGGCGCACCTGGTACTCGCCGCGCACCATCAGCGCGTCCGGGAAGTTGACCGCCGCGGCCCGCACCCGGACCAGCAGCTGGCCCGGGCCGGGCACCGGCCGGGGCAGCCCGTCGACCAGCCGCATCACCGCGCCCGGCTCGCCGAGCTCGGGCACCTGCCAGGCCCTCACAGCGCCTCGCTCTCTTCCAGCCCCTGCTGGAGCCGGTTCATCGCGGTGATCCAGCGGTCCGGGTCGGTGGCCCGGGCCCGGTAGTAGTCCGCGACCTCGGGGTGCGGCAGGACCAGGAAGCGGTCCTCGGCCAGCGCCGCCAGGGTGGCCGCGGCGACCTCCTCGGCCTCCAGCGCGGTGGGCGCGAGCAGGGCCTCGCCGACCGCGCCGGTGGAGGCGAGCATGTCGGTGCGCACGCCCTGGGGGCAGAGCGCGTGCACCCGGACGCCGCGGTGGCGGTACGTCGCGGAGAGCCACTCGGCGAAGGCGAACGCGCCGTGCTTGCTCACCGCGTACGGGGCCGAGCCGAGCATGGTGAGCAGTCCGGCGGCGGAGACGGTGGCGAGGAAGCGGCCCTCGCCGCGCTCCAGCCAGCGGGGGAGGAGCAGGTCGGCGGCCCGGACGTGGGCGAGGACGTTGACCTCCCACGCGCCGGCCCAGGCGGCGGCGGGCGCGTCGGCCCCGCCGACCGGGGCGACGCCCGCGTTGGCGCACCACACGTCGATCTCGCCGAGCTCGGCCCGGGCCCGGCCGACCAGCTCGGTCAGCCCCTCGACGGAGGCGGCGTCGCCGGGGGCGGCGCTCCCGCCGCAGTCGCGCGCCACGGCGTGGGCCGCCCCGGCGTCCAGGTCGTTGACCACGACCCTGGCACCGGCCGCGGCGAAGGCCCGGGCCAGCGCGGCGCCGATGCCGCGCCCGCCACCGGTCACCACGACGCCCTGCCCGGCGAGGCCCTGCCCGGCGAGGTCACCGCCCGCGCCGGTCCGCGCGGCCGCGCCGCCGCCGTCCGGGGAGGCCGCCCCGCCGGTCCGGGAGCCCGGGCCGACGCCCGCCGCGCTCACAGCCCACCGCCGAGGGTGACCCCGCCGTCGACCACCAGGGTCTGGCCGGTGATCCAGGCGGAGTCCGGGGAGAGCAGGAAGGCGACCGCGCCCGCGACGTCCTCCGGGACGCCGAGCCGGCCCAGCGGGTACGCGGCGGCGACCTGCTCCTCCCGGCCCTCGTACAGGGCCTCGGCGAACCTGGTCTTGACGACGGCGGGCGCGACGGCGTTGACCCGGATGCCCTGGCCGCCCAGCTCGGCGCCGAGTTCGGTGGTGAGCCGGATCAGCGCGGCCTTGCTGATGCCGTACATGCCGATCCCGAGCGAGGCGCGGATGCCCGCGATGGAGGCCACGTTGACCACCGAGCCGCCGTGCTCGCCCATCCAGGCGGCGTGGGCGCGGCGGGTCCAGGCGAGCGGGGCCAGCACGTTGACGGCGAAGATCTTGGCCGCCGCGGCCTCGTCGGTGTCGAGGACCGGCCCGTAGACCGGGTTGATGCCGGTGTTGTTGACGAGGTGGTCGAGCCGCCCGAAGGCCTCCAGGGTGCGGGTGACGGCCTCCTCCTGGTGGGCCGGGTCGTCGGACTTGCCGGCGACGGCGATGACGTTGTCCGGCCCGCCCAGGTCGCGGACGGCCTCGGCGAGCGGCTCGGGGTTGCGGGCGGTCAGGCAGACCTTCGCCCCGCGGTCGACCAGCTCGCGCGCGATGCCGAGGCCGATGCCCCGGCTCGATCCGGTGACGACGGCCACCCGGCCCTTGAAGGAGTGCGCCACGGAGGGGTCCTGCCTTTCGCGCGGTTCGACGGACTTGCTTCGACGGATCTGCTTCGACGGCTTACGTCGACGGACTTGCTGTGACGGGGACTTGCTGCGACGGACTTCGACGGGTGCCATGGGTGTCGCAAGTCCTCGTGGGGGCCGGCGGAGTCCGGATGGGCCCGGCCACGACCGGTGACTAAGCGCTTGCTCAGCATGGTGGTGGTGCGGGAGCCTGTCAACAGCCGCCGACCGCCCGGCGGGGAATGCGTGTACGAGTTCTCTGGGAGGATGGCGCCATGACCAGCACGCCCATCGCCGACCTCTGGCCCGTCCTGCCCGGCGGCGCCGACAGCCGCCCCGAGGCGGCGCACCGGCTGCTCCAGGCGGCCGTCGAGTCCTTCGCGGAGCGCGGCTTCCACGCCACCACCACCCGGGACATCGCCACCGCGGCCGGGATGAGCCCGGCGGCGCTGTACATCCACTACCAGTCCAAGGCCGCGCTGCTGGCCGAGATCAGCCAGGCCGGCCACGCGGCCACGCTGGCGCTGGTGCGCGACGCGGTGACGGGCGGCGGGGACCCGGTGGTGCGGATGCGGCGGCTGGTCGAGCAGTTCACCGCCTGGCACGCCCGGGCCCGCACCGTAGGCCGGGTGGTCAACTACGAGCTGCACGCGCTGCCTGAGGACGCCTACGCCGTCGTCGCGGCACTGCGCCTGGACATCGAACGCGAGGTCAGCGCGCTGATCGCGGCGGGCGTGGCGGCCGGCGCCTTCGAGGTGTCCGAGGTCCGCACGGCGGCCCGCGCGGTGACCTCGCTGGGCATCGACGTCTCCCGCTGGTACACCGACCGCTCCACCGAGACCCCCGAGGAACTCGGCCGCCGCTACGGCGAGTTGGTGCTCCGGATGCTCGGCGCCCGGATCTGAGACGGGCGCGTCCGGGCGGGCCGGCCGGCCCGCCCTTGACCTGCCCCGGGCGTGCGCGCAGACTCGTATACGCAGTACGTGTGCCTCGTAGGCGTACGGCGCCGACTCCGGCGCCCGCCCCCCACCGGTGCCCGTCGGCCCGACCCGACGGACCCCGGGCACGGTCCCGACACCGTGCCCCGCGCGGCCCGACACCGCGCGTCCCAGCAGAACCCCTCCCGCGGCGGCCACGCCCCCCGACCGGCGGCGCCGACGGGAGGCGACCCCCGGCCCGGACCGGCCCGGCCGGTCGTGCCGCCGTGCCCACGGGCACGACGGCACCAGGACGGCGCGCCCGGCGCGCCGTGCGCGGCCCGGGCTCCGGGGAGACGGGAGGCGCAGCGATGCCCCTCCAGCAATCCCGTCCGGTCCGGCCCCGTTTCTGGCTGGAGACCACCCTCGGCACCCTGTCCGGGCTGCTGTTCCTGATCACCCTGGTGTGGCCGCAGTGGATCGAGACCCTGCTCGGGCTCGACCCGGACGCCGGCAGCGGCGCGGCCGAGTGGCTGGTCGTCGCGCTCGCGGCGGCCCTCACCGCGGTCTGCGCGCTGGGCGCGCGGACCGAGTGGCGCCGGGCCCACCCCTCCACCGCCCGTGCGGCGCGGTGACCCGGCCACCGACGATCGGAGAGGAGGATCGTCATGAGCGACTCGACACCCGCCGCCGCGGCCGGTGACCTGGCCGCACTCGTGCGCCGGGCCCCGCTCGGCTTCCGGGGCACGGTCACCAGGGTCGGCGGCACCTCGCTGGCGGCCGTCCCGCCCGGTGCGGACGACGCGCGCACGGCCGTCGTCGCGGTGACCGAGGTGCTGCACGCGCCGAACGGCTTCCGGCGGCTCGCCGGCAGCGAGGTCACCGTCCGCCTGGCGGCCGACGCGGCCCCGCTCGCTGTCGGCGACACGGCCGCGTTCTTCACCCGGGGCCTGGTCTACGGCGAGGCCCTCGGCGTCGTCGAGCTGGGCCGACTGCCCGCCGACGCCGTCCAGCAGCACGTCTCGATGGCGGCCACCACCGCCGACGAGATGCCCTTGTCGCCGGTGCAGCGCACCATCCGCGAGGAGGACCTCGCGGCGCACGCCGGTCAGGCGGACGCCGTGGTCGTCGCCACCGTGGTCGGCCTGGAGGACGCCGACCGGGCGTCGTACTCGGAGCACGCCCCGCACTGGTGGCGCGCCGCCCTCGACGTCTCGATCGTCGAGGCCGGTGACGTCGCCCCCGGACGGATCACCGTCCTCTACCCCAGCAGCGGGGACAGGCGCTGGCTGCACGTCCCCAAACCGGCGCCCGGGCAGGAGGCCCTGTGGCTGTTGCACGCCACGACGGGCGAGCTCGCCGCGGAGGCGCCGTTCCAGCTGCTCCACCCCGACGACCGTCAGCCGGTGCAGCGACTCGCCGTGCTGCGGGAAGGGAGGTGAGCCGGGATGCCCGCCATCAAGGTCGTCGACATCACCCCCAGGGCGCTGAGCGGCGACACCAGCCTGGACAGCGAGCCCAACCTCGCCGTCAACCCCGAGAACCCGAACCAGCTGGTGGCGACCGCCTTCACGCCGGATCCGATGGGCGGGCCGCTCGCCCCGGTCTACGTCTCGGCGGACGGCGGCGACACCTGGGTGCTGCGCAGCGTCGTCCCCGGCAACGCCGACCCGAGCGGCACCGGCGACATCAGCGTCGGCTTCGCGCCGCAGGGCGGCACCCTGTACACCGGCATCCTCAACGGGGAGGACGGCGACCTCCAGGTCCTGCGGGCCGCGGACGTCACGTCGGATGCGCCGATGGAGGTCCTCGTCGACCGCGCCGCGGTCCACAACCCGGACCAGCCGTGGGTCGTCGCCGGCGGCACCGTCGTGAACGGCTCCGGCCGGGACGTGGTGTACGTCGGCAACAACGACGGCGACCACCAGCCGCACAGCGCCACGGTGGACGTCTCCGCCGACGCCCGGCACGGCCACGGCGCCTTCCGGTCCGTCCAGGTCGACCAGCGGGCCCACCGGGTGTTCGACGGCCCGCCGGTGCGGATCGCGCTGCACCCCGACGGCACGGTGTACACCGCGTTCGAGAGCTGGAGCGACTTCTCCGGGCTGGTCGTCACCTTCGACGTCGTGGTGACCCGCGACGACAAGGGCGCCCTGGTCGCGAGCCCGTTCCAGGACCTGCGGGACTCCGACGACGGCGTCGCCGGCCAGCGGGTGGCCGCCGGGCGGAGGGTGCGGTTCAACGTCAAGGCGGCGACGCTGGGGCAGGAACGCACCGGCGCCGACCTGTCGATCGCCGTCGACCCGACCGACTCCGGAACCGTCTGGATCGCCTGGTGCGACGGCACCGGCGGCACCGTGCCCACCGACTACGTCCTGCACGTGCGGCGCTCGACCGACCGGGGGCAGACCTGGGCCCCGGCGCGCGCGGACCTCGTCAACGCCAAGAACCCGGCGCTGGCGATCAACGCGGACGGGCTGGTCGGGCTGGTCTACCAGCAGCTGGCGCACGACCAGTGGACGACGGCGCTGGAGCTGACCGCCGACGGCGGTGCGACGGCCGAGGCCCACGTCCTGCACCAGGCCCCGGGCGACGTGCCGAAGGCCCCGCCCGGCGCCCTGCCCTACCTGGGCGACTACATCCGGATGGTCGCCGTCGGCCGGGACTTCTACGGGATCTTCGCCGGGAACAACACCCCCGACCGGGCCAACTTCCCGGTCGGCGTGACGTACCAGCGCAACGCCAACTTCACCACGCACCAGCTGCTGGACCTGGACGGCGTCAGCCGGGTGCCGCCCTCGCTGGACCCGTTCTTCTTCCACCGGGCCGCCTGATTCCACGCCCCCCACCCGCACACGTCGGGTGCCCGCCACGACCGGTCGTGGCGGGCACCCTGCTGTCGGGCACGATGGTTCAGGCGGTGGCCAGGCAGAACTCCACGAGTCCCGCGTCCACGTCGAGGATGATGCGGCTCATCTCGGCCCACGGCGGGTGGAAGCTGGTGCCCCACTCGACGGTGAAGCCGAGCACCTTGCCCTGGTCGGGATCGTCGAAGTGGCGGGCGTAGACGTAGTCGTCACTGGTCCCGCTGGTCGGGTACAGGTGGAACCCGCTCATCGGCTTGTAGGTGCGGCCGCGCACGCCCTTGACGCCCTGGCAGAACCGTTCGGCGAGCAGGACGGCGCCGTCCTCGTCCGTCTTGGGGATGTACTCGGCGTACGCGACGTCGTTCGGCAGCCCGCGGAGGCCGTCGAACTGCGCGTTGCGGTAGTTCATCGCCGGGTCGACCGACTGGTTGTCGTCGTCGCCCCAGTTGTAGAGCATGTCCTCCGAGTAGCTGTGCACGTCGACGAACCACCTGGTCCGCGGGAACTGGTCCAGCAGCCAGCGGACGTTGCGGGTCTCCGGCTCCGAGAACGGCCTCGGGCCCTGGTAGACCTGCGGGTCGCACGGGTCGGTCGACACCTGGGGGTTCGCGGTCGGGGCGAAGGCGGTGCCGAAGTCGAACAGGAAGTCGTAGTTGCGGTTGAGGTCGACGCCCACGCAGTCCGGGTCCAGGCTGATGCCGGAGTTGGCCGGGTTGCGGTTCTTGCGCCACATCGGGTCGACCTTCTGGCTGTACCGCCGGCCGTCGGGGTTGACCAGCGGGAAGAGCACCAGGTCCAGCCGCCGGAGCAGGTCGTGGACCTCCGCGGCGGTGACGACGGTGGCGCCGTAGCCGAGGCCGGTGCCGTTGTGGTCGGCCTCCAGCAGGTCGGCGGCCAGGTGGACGAGGATCTCGCAGCTGCCCCACTCGCGGGCGTGGACGCCGCCGATCATCATCACGCAGGCCTTGGGGATCGGGGCGGGGCCGCCGATGTGCAGCGCGTGGGCGGTGCGGCCCTCGACGGAGTCCTCGGGCAGGGTGATCAGTTGGGTGGTGCCGGGGTAGGCGGTGGCCAGGCTGGCCAGGGCGGACTCGACCTCGGTGGTGTTCAGGTACGGCATGACGGTCCTCCCGGGTCAGCCGGCGAGCTTGGCGGCCAGGCCGCGCGGGACGGCGTCGGCCGGGGCGAAGCGGTCGCCCTCGCCGACCTCGGCCTGGGCGGCGCGCCCGGCCTCGCTGGCGTTGCCGATCCGGGTCACCGAGACGCCGTCGCGTTGCAGTGCGGCGACCCGGTCGTCCGGGACGTAGGCGTCGATGCTGACGCGCCCGTCGGCCTCGACGTACGGACGGCCGCCGACGTCGGGACGGGTCTCGCGCAGCAGCGTGCGCAGGGTGTCCGCGTCCTTGGCGGTGACGCGGAGCCTCAGGATGTCGGGTCGGGAGGGAGTGGAGGGTCCAGCGGACATGGCGACCTCTTCCGGGCGCCGTCGGGGGCGCTCCGCGCCGGTCACGCCTCGGCGA
This sequence comes from Kitasatospora sp. NPDC101176, assembly GCF_044768035.1. NCBI lineage: Bacteria > Bacillati > Actinomycetota > Actinomycetes > Kitasatosporales > Streptomycetaceae > Kitasatospora > Kitasatospora sp. NPDC101176. The sequence goes on along the minus strand of NZ_JBIWPA010000042.1, from coordinate 35,310 downwards.
TCGCGGATCGCGGTGTGGCGGCGGTGCCGTGCTGGTGAGCGGATATGTCCGACGTGTACCTCGTATCCTCAGGATGCGCCGCCGCCGTAGAACGCGTCAAGGGGGGCCGCCGGCAGTCCGTCCAGCAGGGCGTCCAGGCCGTTCAGCAGCTCTCCCGCGTCGTCGAAGTCGGCGAACCGGGGGACCAGTGCGCGCAGCCGCGGGTACTCGGCGGCCGGCAGCCGGTGCAGGCCGAGCCGCAGCACCGGATCCGGCTCCTCCGGGTTGTCGACCACCTGGCGCTTGTCCACCAGCAGGCAGCCCAGGTTCCACGCGACGAACGCGCGGTAGACGGTCAGCGCGGTGGCGTCGTCGAAGCCGGCCCGCCCGAGCACCGCGAGGATGTGCTCGGTGAGCTGCAGCACCGACGCGGGCCGCCGGGCCACCGGGACGCTCAGCGGCCTGGTCGCCACCAGCGGCAGGATCTCCGGGTGCGCGTGCGCCACGGCGGCGAACGCCCCGGCGATGCGGCGCAGTTCGGCCCGCCAGGCGGGGCCGGGGGAGGGCCCGGCGGCGGGCGCGCGGACGGCGGTGGCGCGCAGCCGTTCGTTGAGCTCGGTGAAGTAGGCCTCGATGAGGCCGTCCAGCAGGGCCTCCTTGCCGGGGGTGTACCGGTAGAGGGCCATCGACTCCACGCCCAGCTCGGCCGCCAGCCGGCGCATGGTGAGCGCGGCCAGGCCCTCGCGGTCCACCAGCGCCACGGCCGCGGCCAGCACCAGCGGACGGCTCAGGCGCGCCCGCCGCTCGGGGCCGTCCTGCTCAACCATGTCCGCACTCCTCCGCGTCGGTGCCGACAACGTCGGGCCGCGCCCGGGGCCCGTCCGGCAGGTCAGGCGGATACACCACCAGGATACAAGCGAAGTTTCCACCGGTTCGGGGTGATGTGTCCCTCCGTGACGGCCCGCGGGTCCTCCGGGGGTGGTGCCGGATGCCGTCCGGGGTCGGCCCCGGCGCCTCGCCCGGGGGCCGGGGAGGCGCGCTGCGGGGCGGTCCGGTGTGACGCGGGGTGATGCGGCGCGGTGCGGTGTCGGCGCGTGCTCACCAGGAGGCCGCGAGCAGCTGCACGGCCAGCGCGGCCACCAGCGCCGCCGAGCCCAGGGCGGTGCACAGGCGCCCCCGGGCCCCGGTCAGCAGCCGGCCCAGCAGGGCGCCGCCGGAGGCCAGCAGCAGCTGCCAGCTGGCCGAGGCCGCGAAGGCCCCGGCGGTGAACACCGTCCGGGCGACGGTGTCCGGGGCCGGGCGGCCGCCCAGCACCAGGGCGGTGAAGTAGAGCACCGTGAGCGGGTTCATCAGGGTGATCCCGAGCAGCGTCAGGAAGGCCCGGCCCGGCCCCGGCGGTGCCCCGGAAGCGTCGGCGGAGGATCCGGCGCGGCCGCGGTGGGCGCGCAGGGCGGTGCGGGCCGTCCGGGCCGCGAGGGCCAGCAGCACCAGCGCCGAGCCGACCCGCAGCGGCCGGGCCACCGGCCCGACGAGCGGGGCGAGGGCGCCGCCCCCGAACGCCGCCAGTACGGCGTAGATCCCGTCCGCCGCCGCCACGCCGAGCGCGGCGCAGACGCCGGTGCGCAGCGTCGTCCGGGCGGTCAGCGCCACCAGGTAGGCCCCGACGGCCCCCACCGGCACGGCGACGCCGTACCCGGCGAGCAGGCCCGCGACCAGGGCGGTGCTCACGCGTGCGCGCGGTCGGGCCTCCGGGGGCGGCCGGGCTGCTGCTGGACCGGGGCCGGACGGGCGGCGGCGGTCACGGGCAGCGGGCGGGCGGTGTGGTCGGTCATGCCGGGATGGTGGCGGTCGGGGCGGCGGCGCGGCAACCGGTTTTCCGACGGCCGCCGGCCGGTGTCCCGTACGGGCGAGTCCCGGACGTCCGCGGCCCGTGCGTCCGCGGCCCGCCCGGGTCGGCCGCTCCGCGGCATCGATCGGCGACGCACGATCTGGCATGCCCCTTTCAAATGAGGGGCTTTGCTGTCACGCTGCTGCTCCCGGTTCGCTCCTTCGAGAGGTTTCGATGAAAAGACTCCTGCGCACCCTCACCGGCGCCGCCCTGTTCCTCGCCGCCGGCACCACGGCCCTCGCCACCCCCAACGTGGCGAGTGCCGCGGACTGCACGCCCGCCCAGGTCGTGGCCAACGGCGGCTTCGAGTCCGGGACTTCGCCCTGGACGGCGCCGAGCGGCGCGATCACCAGCGGTGGCGGCCAGACCGCGCACTCCGGAAGTTCCTTCGCCTGGCTCGACGGGTACGGGTCCACCCACACCGAGACGCTGTCCCAGTCCGTCACCCTCCCCTCCGGGTGCGGCACCGCCTCGCTCGGCTTCTGGCTGCACGTCGACACGGCCGAGACGACCACCACCACGGCCTACGACAAACTGACCGTCAAGCTCGGCTCCACCACCCTGGCCACCTACTCGAACCTGGACGCCCAGAGCGGGTACGTGCACAAGACCGTCGACGTCTCCTCCTTCGCGGGCAAGACCGTCACCCTCGCCTTCACCGGCGCCGAGGACTCCAGCCTGCAGACCAGCTTCGTCCTGGACGACGTCACCCTCGACGTCTCCGGCGGCACCACGCCGCCGCAGCCCGGCGACCCGACCCGGACCCCGGCCGCGCCCGCCTACACCGTCGACCTCACCAGTGACGCCACCGGCGCCGGCTGGACCGGGCACGAGAGCGTCTCCTTCAGCAACGCCTCGGCCGCCCCGCTGAACGAGGTCTACCTGCGGCTGTGGGACAACTGGCACGGCAGCTGCCCGAGCACCCCGATCACCGTGAGCAACGTGACCGGCGGCACGGCCGCCCCGCTGTCGGTGAACTGCACCGCCCTGAAGATCACCCTGCCGGCCCCGCTCGCCCAGGGCCAGAGCGGCACGGTCGGCTTCGACCTGGGCATCACCGTGCCCAGCGGCGCGGACCGCTTCGGCCGCGACGGTGCCTTCAACTTCCTGGGCAACGCGCTGCCGGTGCTGGCCGTCCGGGACGCGGCCGGCTGGCACCTCGACCCGTACACCAACAACGGCGAGGCCTTCTACTCGCTGGCCTCCGACTTCACCGTCACGCTCGACCACCCGTCGAGCCTGCTGGTACCCGCCACCGGCACCTCGGTGGACACCCCCGGCAGCTCCGGACGGACCGTCACCAAGGCGACCGCGAGCAAGGTGCGCGACTTCGCCTGGGGCGCCGGGCCGTTCACCCGGATATCCGGCACCTCGTCGGCCGGGGTGAAGGTCAACATCTACTCGGTGGCGGGGATCAGCTCCTCCGACGCGCAGTCGATGCTCTCCACCGCCACCTCGGCGGTCGACGCGCACGCCCAGCGCTTCGGCGCCTACCCGTACGGCGAGTTGGACGCCGTGATCGACAACACCTTCTGGTTCGGGGGCATGGAGTACCCCGGCTTCGTCCTCGACCTGGTCAGCACCACCGCGCTCACCCACGAGATCGGCCACCAGTGGTTCTACGGCATCGTGGGCGACGACGAGTACAACAGCCCCTGGCTGGACGAGGCGTTCACCGACTACGCCACCGACCTCGCGCTCGGCAAGACCGGCTCCGGGTGCTGGAACAGCGTCTCCTGGGCCTCGTCGGCCGAGAAGATCACCAACTCGATGGCCTACTGGGACGCCAACTCCTCGCGCTACTCCACGGTGGTGTACGGCTACGGCAAGTGCGCCCTGCACGACCTGCGCCGCGCCATCGGGGACACCGCGATGGCCGGGCTGCTGAAGGGCTACGCGCAGTCGCACTGGTACGGGGTCTCCACGACGGCCGAGTTCAAGGCCGCCGCGCAGGCCGCCACGACCGTCGACCTGACCTCCTTCTGGACCCAGCACCGGATCGAGGGGTGACGACCTGCTGATCCCGTGACCTGGTGATCCGGTGATCCGGGGGCGGGTGGTGGGGGGGGGGGGGCGGGGGGGCCCCCCCCCCCCCCCGGGGCGGGGGGGGGGGGGCGGCGCCCCCCCCGGGGGGGGGGCCCCCCCCCCCCCCCGCCCCCCCCCCCCCCCCCCCCGTCCCCTCTGGGGCCCCCCCCCGCGGGGGGGGGGGGGGCCGCGGGGGGGGCGGGGGGGGGTGTTGGGGGGGGGGGGGGGGGGGGGGGGGGGGGGGGGGCCCCGGGGGCCCCCCCCCCCACCGGCGTGTCCGAGGGGCGGGTCGCCGCCCGGCAGCGGTCGGTGCGCTCCCGCTCCCGGCCGTTCCCGCAGGTCCCGCGCCCGCGGCCCGGTCCGGGCGCTGTGGCACGATGCCCGCAGGCCGGTCGCCAAGGACGGCCCGCGCCGCGCCCGCCCGGAACGAGGGGCGGGCGGCGCCCGCACGCAGGAGAGGACCCGACATGTCCGAGACCATCCCCACCAGCCCCGCCCGGCCTGCCGGGGGGCCCGTCTTCCGCACCGCCACCCTCGCCGACGTGCCGGCCCTGGTCGGGCTGGTCGAGTCCGCCTACCGCGGCGACGCCAGCCGGGCCGGCTGGACCACCGAGGCGGACCTGTTGGAGGGCCAGCGCACCGACGCGGACGGCGTCGCCGAGGTGATCGGCCACGCGGACGGGGTGCTGCTGCTGGCCGAGCGCGACGGCGAGCTGGTGGCCTGCTGCCAGTTGGAGCACCGCGGCGACCGCGCCTACTTCGGCATGTTCTCGGTGCGCCCCGGTCTGCAGGGCGGCGGCATCGGCCGGGCCGTGCTCGCGGAGGCGGAGCGGCTGGCCGGGGAGGAGTGGGGCGTCGACGAGCTGGAGATGAGCGTGATCGAGCAGCGCGCCGACCTGATCGCCTGGTACGAGCGGCGCGGCTTCCGCCGGACCGGCGTCTTCACCCCGTTCCCGTACGGCGACGAGCGGTTCGGCATCCCGCTCCGCTCCGACCTGCGGTTCGAGAAGCTGACGAAGGTGCTCAAGCAGGCCTGAGCGGCCGGGTGCGGGCGGCGCCGGCTCGGGCCCCGGTCGGCGTCCGCTCGACCCGCGGTCGGGGCGTGATGCCGTGTCAACTCACTGACCAGGGCCGATGCGGAGATGTCATACCTCGTTCATGATTGGTCTAGGCCAATGTGAGAGGCTGAGGGCGAACGGCCACGTTCCGTCCCATGCCCAGGGGGGCCATCTCCGCATGCCCGTACTCCATGGCACCGCCATGCCCGCACCCGACCCCGGTCCGCGCCTGATACCGGCCGACCCCGGTCTCCGACTGCCCAGCCCACCCGGCGACGAGGAGCTCTACTGGTACTTCGGCCCGCAGCGCCGCTGGGTGCTGCTCTGCGCCACCCTCTCCTACGCGGGAGCCACCGCCACCCTCGGCCTGTTCGCGCTGAGCCGGCCGCTGCTCTGGCCCTTCCTCGTGCTCACCGTGCTCAACGCGGCCACCTGGCTGCTCTCGCTCACCGACGGCCAGCGCGCCCGCCGCTACACCCGCGACTCGCACGACCTGCTGATGCGCGCCTGGCAGCCCGCCCGCCACCCGAGCGTCGACCTGCTGCTGCCGACCGCGGGCGAACCGCTGGCCGTCCTGGACAACGCCTACCGCCACACCGCCGCCGTCCGGTGGCCCGGCGAACTGACCGTCCTGGTCCTCGACGACGCCGCCCGCCCCGAGGTGCGCGAACTCGCCGAGTCCTACGGCTTCCGGTACCGCGCCCGCCCCGACCGCGGCCGGTTCAAGAAGGCCGGCAACCTCAACCACGGCCTGGCCGAGGGCAACGGCGAGATCGTCGCCGTCCTGGACGCCGACTTCTGCCCCCGCCCCGACTTCCTGCACCACCTGGTGCCCTACCTCGACAACCCCGAGGTCGGCATCGTGCAGAGCCCGCAGTGCTTCGACACGGACGCCGACATGTCCTGGCTCGAACGCGCCGCGGGAGCCACCCAGGAGATCTTCTACCGCTGGATCCAGCCCTCCCGGGACGCGCAGGACGGCACCGTCTGCTGCGGCACCAACGCGCTCTACCGGCGCGCCGCACTCATGCGCGTCGGCGGCTTCGCCGAGATCGACCACAGCGAGGACCTCTACACCGGCCTCTCGCTCGCCCGCGCCGGGTGGACCACCCGGTACGTGCCCGCGCTGGTGGCCAAGGGCATGTCGCCCACCGGCCTGCCCGCCTTCATCAGCCAGCAGTACCGCTGGTGCCTCGGCTCCCTGGCGCTGGTCGGCGACCCCGGCTTCCGCCGCGGACCGCTCTCCCGCTCCGCCCGGCTCTGCTTCTGGAACGGCATCCTCGGCTACGTCACCAGCGCGGTGAACGTCTTCGCCGTCCCGCTGCCCGCCCTGATCATGCTGTTCTTCGCCCCCGACGAGATCGAACCCTGGCAGGTCCTGCCCTTCCTGCCGCCGATCTGGGTCGCGCTCGTCCTGCTGCCGGCGATGTCCCGCACCCGGTGGCGCTTCGAGGTCACCCGGGTCCAACTCCTCGGCGGGCTCTGCCACGTGGTCGCGATCGCGCACGCGCTGCGCCGCCGCAGTGCCGACTGGGTGCCCACCGGCGCCGTGTCGGGCGGCAGCTCCCTCGCCCGGACGGTCGCCCGGATCGGGGTCGGCTGGCTCGGGTTCGTCGTCCTCGCCGGCGTCGCCGGACTCGTCCGCGCCGCCGCGCTCAACGGCTGGCAGCCCTACTGGGCGCTCGCCGCACTGCTCGCGCTCACCGCGTACACCATGATCCCGCTCATCCGGTCGCTCCGGCCGCTCCTGCACGGCGGCAACGGGGCCACCGTCGGGGAGGTCGCCGCACCGTCGCGGCGGCGCTCGGACCTCGGCTTCGGCCGCGCGGAGGCGGTCGCCGTCACCGCCGTGCTGCTGCTCTGCGGGCTGCTCGCCTCCGGCTGGGCCGATCCACTGGTCTTCTGACGGCCTTCCGATGGCCCTCTGACGGTACGTCTTCTGACGGACCGGGCGGCCCCGGCCGCCGCCGTACCGCCGGTCCTGGCCCTGGTCCTGCGGTACCGAACCCGCAGCGTTGCGCAGCGTCGCGCACCGTCCCTCCTCCCGTGCCGCGCACCACCGCGTGCCGCACCCGAGCGTTCCCTTGCGCGTCGCCCCACCGGCGCGGACCTCGCCGCCCGGCCGCCCCATCGGCCCGGCGGCCCAGACCACCGCTGCCAGCCCTGCAAGGAGCACCGCCGTGTCAACGGCCGTCCCGTCACCGTCCTCGTCCTCCGATCCGTCGTCCTCCGCACCGGCCCCGGACTCCCGGGCCCCGGGCTCACGGGCCGCGGACTCCCCGGCCCCCGCCGTCCCGTCCGCCGTCGAGCTGCTGCCCGGCGTCGTCCGAGTGGACCGGCAGGCCGCGCCCGACCGGCGGCCCACCGCGGAGGCCGTCGCACCGCCGCAGGCCCGCCCCCGCAACGCCTTCCGCCCCGACATCGAGGGGCTGCGCGGCCTCGCCGTCCTCGCCGTCCTCGCTTTCCACGCCGGCGTCCCCGGCCTCTCCGGCGGCTACGTCGGCGTCGACGTCTTCTTCGTCGTCTCCGGCTTCCTCATCACCGGCCTGCTGGTCGGCCGCCCGCTCGGCCTGTGGGACTTCGCCGCCCGCCGCGCCCGCCGGATCCTTCCCGCCGCCGCCACCGTGCTGGTCGCCACCGCGGCCGCCGGCGGCGCCCTGCTCGACCCGCTGCGCGGCACCGACCTCGCCCGCGACCTGATCGCCGCCGCCGGGCAGTTCGTCAACTGGCGGTTCGTCGGCCAGCAGACCGACTACCTGGCCGCCGAGCGCGACCCCAGCCCGCTCCAGCACTTCTGGTCCCTCGGCGTCGAGAACCAGTTCTACCTGCTCTGGGGCGTGCTGCTGCTCGGCCTCGCCCGGTACCTGCACGGCCGCCGCCGCACGCTCGCCATCGGCCTGGCCACCGGGGCGATCGGCGTGCTCTCCCTGCTGCTGTGCGTCCGGTGGACGGCCACCTCCGCACCGCTCGCCTACTTCTCCACCGGCAGCCGGCTCTGGGAGTTCGCCGCCGGCGCGGGCGCGGCCCTGCTCGGCCGCGCCCTGGCCGCCCGAGCGGACCGGCCCGGCACGGCCTGGACCCTGCGCCTGCTCGGCTGGGCCGGCGCGGCCGCCGTGCTCGCTCCGGTCCTGCTCTACGACCGCAACACGCCCTTCCCCGGCACCGCCGCGCTGCCGCCCGTCCTCGGCACCGCCGCCGTCCTGCTCGCCGGCCCCGCCCACCGGGCGCTCGGCGCCGCCGACGCCGGACGCCTCCTCGCCACCCGACCGCTGCGCGCCGCCGGGCGGCTCTCCTACGCCTGGTACCTCTGGCACTGGCCGGTCCTGACCATCGCCCAGGCCCGCTACGGCACAATGCCCTGGACCAGCCTGGCCGCCCTCACCGCCGCCAGCGCCCTGCCCGCCTGGCTCACCCTGCGGTTCGTCGAACAGCCCCTGCGGTACGGCAGCAGCCCGGCCCCGCGTCGCGGCCTGGCCGTCGGCGCCAGCGCCCTGGTCATCCCGCTGATCGCCGCCCTCACCCTCGGCGGCGGCACCGTCCGCGCGCTCGGCGGCACCGCCGACGCACCCGTCGCCGCCCCGGCCGGAGCCCCCGACGGCCCCGCCCTGCTCGCCCCCGGTACCCGGCTGCTCGGCCTGACCCCGTCGCTGGCCCGCGCCCGGGAGGACTTCCCGCCCGGCAAGGGCTGCGAGATCCCGCTCAACGCCGACAGCAGCCCGCGCTGCCTGTTCGGCGCCGAGGACAGCCCCGACCGGATCGTGCTGCTCGGCGACTCGCACGCCGGCCAGTGGATCTCCGCGGCCCTCGCCATGGCCGAACAGCGGCACTGGGCCCTCGAAGTCCTGGTCAAGCCCGGGTGCCCGCTGGCCACCCTGACCGTGCGCAACAACGTGCTCGGCCGCACCTTCGACGAGTGCGACCGCTGGCGGGAGAACACCCTCACCCGGCTCACCGCCGGGCCCCGGCCGCGGCTGGTCCTGATGGCCGGCCTCAACCGCTACGGCAGCCAGGAGGAACGCGCCCAGGGCTGGACCCGCACCCTCGACCGGCTCGCCGCGCTCGGAGCCCCGCTCGCCTACCTCGGCGACACCCCGATGCCCGGCAAGGACATCCCGACCTGCCTCGCGGCCTCGGACGGCCGGTCGGACGCCTGCTTCTTCCCGCGCGACACCGCCTTCGAACCCGACCCGCTGCTCGACGGCGGCCTCGCCGCCCGCTACGGCGTCCGCACCCTGGACCTCGGCCCGCTGCTCTGCCCCGGCAGCGGCCCGGACTGCCCGGCGGTCCTGGAGGGCGTGGTGCTCTACCGCGACACCGGGCACATCACCGACACCCTGGCCCGGGTCCTGGCACCGCGGCTGGACAAGGGGCTGCTGGCCGCCGGGTGAGGCCGGGGCGGGGCGGGCCGGGCCTGAGGTCCTGGTTCCCGGCCGTCCCTCACCCGCCGTCCTGTGCCCGTCGTCCCGCGCCTGCCGGGCTGGTGCCCGGGGCGGCAGGGGTGGCGGGCCGTCAGCCGTAGATGCTGCGGCAGAGCCGGGCCTGCTCGGAGCCGGCCGGCCAGCGGCCGACGCGTTCGGCCTGGTCGCAGAGGGTGCCCGGGCCCAGGGAGGGCTGCGCCGCGCCCGGGGCCGGGGCCGCCGGGGCGGGGCCCTGCCCTGCCGCAGTGGGGGTGCCGTGGGTCGCCGCGCCCGGGCGCGGGGTACGCCCCGGCCGCGGGTGCGGGGTCGCCGCGCGCTGCGAGTCGGCCGACTCGCCCCCGGTCGCCGCGGTCGTCGTCGCGGGTGCCGTCGCCGAGGCGGCCGACGCCGACCCGCTCTGCTCCGACCCGGTCGGGCCCGCCGCGCCGCCGCGTTCCGGCACGGGGGCCGGCAGCGGGGACGGCGCCGGAGTGACGGCCGGCCCGGGCTCCGCACCGGCCGGCAGGGAGGCGGAGGGCGAGGTGTGCGGCAGCGCCACCACGTCCAGGTCGTCACCCGACCCCGGCCCGCACATCGCCAGGACGGCGGCCAGCACCGCCAGCGTCCCGACGGCCCCGGCCACCCGGACCAGCCGCCTGCGGCGGCGGACCGAACCGGTGCCGGCCGCGGGCACGGGCCCCGGAACCGGCCCCGGCGCGGGAGCCACGGGCACCGGGGGCGGCTGCCAGGCGTCCTGCGGCCACTGCCACTGTCCTGCGGTGGGTTGCCCCGTCATGTCGTCGTCCTTCCAACGCCGAACCCCCCGCCGTCCCTCCCCTCAGCTCAACGAGCGCGCCGACGCGGGGACATGACCCGGAAGAGGGTTCTGGACGGGCGCCGATTGCCGCCGCGGCACATGCTGGGGGCATGGAGACCAACAGCACGTCCAAGCCCCTCGTCGAGGTTGCCGACTTCCGGACCGACAGCCGCTACCGCCTGGTGCACTTCGAGGGCCACGGCTGGGAGCCGCTCGCCCCGGAGGAGTTCGAGCCCCGGGTCCACCAGCTTTTCCCCGACCTCGACCCGCACGACGCGATCCGCGTCCACTGGGCCGACCGCCCGTGGGAGTGGCCCGCCTGGCACCCCGGTGAGGCGTGAGCCACAGTTCGTTACGCTGTCCGGGTGAGTGTGGATCACTTCTGGCGTCGACTGCCCGGACCGGCCGTCGACACGTGCTCGCCGACCGAACTCGGCGAGCTCGTGCCCGACCGGCACGACGTCCGGTACGACCAGCTGGCCGCCGACGGCCTGCTCCTCGGGGTGCGGAGCACCGCCCGGCTGATGGAACTCGCACTCACCGAGAACGGCCTGCACCCCGACCCGGCCGCGCGCCTGCCCGTCTACGGCGGCGAGCGCCCCGAACCCGGCGCCGCGGGCCCGCTGGTGCTGCGGCCCGAGCAGGTCGCGGCCGCCTTCACCTTCCTCCGGGACTCCGCGCTCGGCGAGCTCGTCCGCCAGCAGAACACCGTGCTGGCCCGCACCGTCGCCCACCTCGGCTACCCGACGCCGTGGTCCGAGACCTGGGCGGCCCGGGTGGTGGCCGACCTGCGGGAACTGCGGGACTTCTTCGCCGACGCGGCCGCGGCCGGTGACGCGGTCGTGGTCCGGGAGTCACGGTGAGCGGGGCGGGGGAGGGCGCGGCCGACGGGCGCGGTGGCAGCGCGGGGAGTGCCGTCAACGGCGGAAGCGCCGTCAACGGCGGAAGTGCTGGGTACGCCGGAAGTGCCGGCTACGCCGCCGAAGCGGCGCGACTCGCCGTCCAGTACGAGAGCGTGACCTTCGCCGAGGTCCACCGCGACCTGCTGCAGCACTACCCCGCCCCGCCCGCCGCCGTCCTCGACGTGGGCGCGGGAACCGGCCGGGACGCGGCCGCGCTCGCCGCCCTCGGCCACCCCGTCGTGGCCGCCGAGCCGACCGCCGAACTCCGCGCCCACGGCGAGCGGTTGCACCCCGGACCGGGCATCCGCTGGGTGCCCGACGCACTGCCCGGGCTGCCCCGGCTCGGCGCCGGGGGCGAACGCTTCGACCTCGTGCTGCTGACCGCCGTCTGGATGCACCTCGACGCGGCCGAGCGCCCGGCCGGGATGGCCGTCCTCGCCCGTCTCCTGGCCCCCGGCGGCCGCCTCGCGCTGACCCTGCGCCACGGCCCCGTCCCGGCCGGGCGCCGGATGTTCGACGTCCCGCCGGAGGAGGCCGTCGCCCAGGCCGCGGCCCACGGCCTGCGGCTGGTCCACCGCGCCGAGCGCGCGGACCTGCACGGCCGCGCCGACGTCCGATGGACGGGCCTGGTCCTGGAACACCCCGCGGACTGAACGGCGCCGGGGCCGCGGGGCACCGTGAACACGTGGGGGACGACGGCCCCTTGCGTCCGATCGTCGTACCGGCTCTAGACTCCGTCCCGTGGCGGATCATCAGAGCGAGACCAGGGCGGCTTACGACGGGGTCGTCGAGCTGTACGCGTCGAAGTTCGCCAACGGGCTGGAGGACCAGCCGTTCGGCCGGGCCATGATCGGCACCTTCGCCGAACTGGTCCGCGCGACGGGCAACCGGCGGGCGGCGGACGTCGGCTGCGGGCCCGGGCACCTGACGGCCATGCTGCACGAACTGGGCCTGGACGCCTCCGGATTCGACCTCTCCCCGGGCATGGTCGACCACGCCCGGCGGGCCCATCCGGCGCTGCGCTTCCAGGAGGCGCGGATGGAGTCGCTGCCGGTCGGGGACGGCGCGCTCGGCGGCGTGCTGGCCCACTACTCGGTGATCCACACGCCGCCGGGGGAACTGCCGGCGCTGCTCGCCGAGCTGGTGCGCGTCCTGGCGCCGGGCGGCCTGTTCCTGCTCTCCTTCTTCGGGACGGAGGGGCCGGTGCCGGTCCGGTTCGACCACAAGGTGACGCCCGCCTACAGCTGGCCGGTGGACCGCCTCGCCGACCTGCTGGCCGACGCCGGGCTGGCCCCGTTCGCCCGGCTGCTCCACGATCCGGCCTCCGAACGGGGCTTCCTCGACGCCCACCTGCTGGCCCGCCGCCCGTAGGCCCCGCCGGGGCCCTACCCGGCGTCCGCCCAGGCGGCGGTGGCCCGGCTCCGGTCCCGCCACTGCCGCACGCCCGGGCCGTCCGGATCCCGGCGGCGGCAGAAATCCTCCAGCCAGGCGCACTTGGCGAGCATGGCCCGGCGGCGCACCGGCCAGGGCGGGACGGGGCGACCGTAGGCGCGGAAGAGGTGGTCGAGGTCCCCGCCCCGGTCGGGGTGGTGCATCCGCACGATCCACTCGCACCACGCGAGGTCCTCGACCGGGTCCCCGGCGTGGGCGAACTCCCAGTCCAGTACGGCCGTGACGGCGAAGGTGTCCGGGTCGAGCAGGAGGTTGTTGGGCCCGAAGTCGCCGTGCACCAGTACCGCACCGGGGGCGGTGACCGGCTCACCGGACACCGCCGGGTCGAGCTGTTGCAGGCGGCCCAGGACCAGCCCGCACGCGGCCAGTACGCGCGGCCCGTGCCCGGCGTCGAGGAGGTCCTGCGCGGGCACGCCGGGCAGGTGCCCGAGCGTGAGCGCCGCCCGGTCGGCGGCCAGCACCGGCGGGACGGGCAGCCGCTCCCGGAGCCCGGTCAGCAGCCGCTCCTCGCGCGCCAGCCGGGCTTCGGCCTCCGGGCCGCAGTAGTGCTTCACGACCACGCGGCCGTCGCCCGTGGTGCGGTTGGTGTAGCCGTGCGGGAGGGGTTGCATGCGGCGATCTTCCCGGGAGCGCGGCCGCGGAGCCAGCGAATTGAGGTCGGGTCGGTCCGTCGGCGGTCCGCCACCCGGGTAGGGGAGGGTCTCGTCGGGCCGGGGCCGGAGCTCCGGTCGCCGCCCGGGCTACCGGGTCGGCACCGTCCGTCGGGCGGACCGGCGGGCTCTGCGCCGCCCGTGGCCTATCCGTGCCGGATCACCAGGCCCTGCCGGTAGCGGGCGGTGACGCGCAGGAACCCGACCAGGCCCGCGTAGTGGGCGGACACGTACTCCAGGCCGGATGGGTCCGCCCAGAGGCCGACCGGGTAGACGCCGGCCGCGGCGAGCGCGGCCGCCGTGTCGAGGCCCGCCGCCGTGCCGCCGGTGACGAGCTCGTCGAATGGCAGGCCGGCCAGCTCCCGGGCGGCCTGCTCGACCCGTTCCGGTGCCAGGGTGCGCGGCGGGCCGTAGCCCCGGTCGCCCTCCCCGGGCAGCTCCTCCTCGCCGTGGACCACGTCCACCGGGAAGCCCCGCCGCTCCAGCAGGAACCGCAGTGCGTCCCACGCCTTGCCGGTGTCGTGGCACCGCCGCTCACCCGGTGTCAGGGCACGCCCGGCCTCCCGTTCCGCCAGCTCCTCCACGAACTCCGACAACCAGCCGGGCTCCTCGGCGGCCCGGAGCAACTCGGCCTGTTTCAGCCGCACGTAGTGTCCGACGATGCTCATGCCCGGGATCCTGGCACACCCCTCCGACGGTGCCCCGGCGGCCGGCAGGCACGGCAGGACGGGCAGGACGGGCAGGACGGGAGCACCTCGACGCCGATCACCGCCCCGCTGGGCGGTGATCGGCGTCGGGTCAGGACGGCTCGGCAGCAGCCGGGGCCGCCGACTGCTCCGCCGGGGCCGGATCCGGGTGGTGGTCCACCACGTCGAGGATCACCGCCTCGGCCGAGCTGCGGTCGAAGTACTCGCGCCCCCGTACCGGTTCGATCCCCGCCCGTGCGAGCACCGCCTTCACCTCGCGTTCCAGATCGGGGGCGAACGACTCCGGGAGCTCGGTCAGCAGGCGCACCACCCGCTCGAAGCCGTCCCGGGCGTGGTTGCCGAGCCGGGGCCGTGGATCCCCGGACGTGATCCCGAACTTGATCCGGTCGCCCGCGTCGTCGACGACGACGTAGAACGCGTCCCACGAGCGCCCCGCGCAGATGCGGCAGATCCCTCTCCCCCTCGTCACGTCGTTGGGGCGGGGCGAGCTGTGGTGCCCTTCCTTGCAGCGGATCCGGTGGGGCGTGGCGGAGCCGAGCCAGGCCGGTTCCAGGACCTCCCCGCCCAACTCGGCGGTCCGGGCCCGGAAGGCGGCCTCGGCGGCGCGCGGATCGCGCCCCGCGCAGGTGCGACAGATCCCCTGCCCGTTCGCCACGGCGTTGGGGTGCGGCGCGTTCTCGTGTCCCTCCCCGCACCGGATGCGGTGCGGGGAGTCCGCGCCGAGCCAGGCCGGTTCCAGGACCTCTCCGCCGAGTTCGGCGACCCGGGCCCGGAAGGCGGCCTCCGCCACGCGCGGGTCCCGGCCGGCGCAGGCCCGGCAGATCCCCTGCCCGCTCGCCACGTCCCGGGGGCGGGGCGAGCTGTGGTGCCCTTCCTTGCAGCGGATCCGGTGGGGCGTGGCGGAGCCGAGCCAGGCCGGTTCCAGGACCTCTCCGCCGAGTTCGGCGACCCGGGCCCGGAAGGCGGTCTCGGCGGCGCGGGGGTCGTTCCCCGCGCAGGTGCGACAGATTCCCTGCCCCTGCAGGACGCCGTCGGGGCGCGGCGCGTTCACGTGCCCCTCCCGGCAGCGGACCCGGTGGGGCGTCTTGGTGTTGGTCCAGGCCGGTTCCAGGACCTCTCCGCCGAGTTCGGCGACCCGGGCCCGGAAGGCGGTCTCGGCGGCGCGGGGGTCGTTCCCCGCGCACGTCCGGCAGATCCCCTGCCCCTGCGACACGCCAGCGGGACGAGGCGTGCCCTCGTGCCCCGCTCCGCAGCGAATACGGTGCGGCCGGTGGACACCGAGCCAGGCCGGTTCCAGGACCTCCCCGCCCAACTCGGCGACGCGGGCCCGGAACGACGTCTCGGCCCCGCGCGGATCGCGGCCCGCGCAGGCCCGGCAGATCCCCTGCCCCCTCAGCACGCCCAGCGGCCAGGGACTCCCCTCGTGCCCCTCCCGGCAGCGGATGCGGTGCGGGCGGTGACTGCCGAGCCATCTCGTCTCCAGGACCTCGCCCCCGAGTTCGGCCACGCGGGCCCGGAAGGTGTCCCAGGACTGCTGGGACCTGGGCGGAAGCCGCCGCGATGTCTCCACACTGACTCCCTCGGGGTCGGAAGGGCCCGTCCGCGGCCCCGTTTCGCCCGGGGCCGCCGCCCCGTGGCGGGATGCTAGGGGTGGGGTCTGACAGACCCGGGTCCCACCCGTGTCGCCCCATCGTCCGGACCCGAGTCGTCGTCAGCTCTCGTGCCTGCGAAGGAAGTCGGGCGGGTCGACTTCCCGTGCGGGGTCAGGCGGTGCCGAAGCCTTCGGCGACGAGGCGGGTGGACCAGTGGCGCAGGGCGGGGAGGAGGGGTGGGTGGGCGAGGCCGGCGGCGGTGGCGAGGCGGTCGGCGGAGTCGGTGTCGTAGCGGTCCTCGGAGAGGAAGGTGAGGGTCTCCGGATCCGCCCCGGTGAGGGCGCGGGGGAGGTGGCGGACCAGGGGGACGGGGATCAGGCCGCGCGGCGGGCGGACGTCGAGGTGGTCGGCGAGGAGGGCGATCAGGTCGGGGAGGACGGGCGTCGCCGGGTCGAGGACGGTGTGTGCCCGGACGGGCGCGTCGTCGTGGGCCGGGGCCGCGGCGAGGAAACGGGCCAGGTGGTCGACCGTGACGACGGGCAGGAAGGTGCGGCGGGTGCCGGGCAGCAACGGGAGCCGGCCGCGGTGGAGCTGCCGGACGAGCTGGGCGAGTCCGAGGTACTGCCCGGCCTCGCCGGTCAGCGAGTGGCCGATGACGCTGCTGGGGTTGACGGTGGTGAGCGGTACGCCGAGGCGCGGGGCGGCGACGCGCACGGCGGCGTCGCCGAGCAGCTTGGACGCCTCGTAGGCGCCGAGGCGGGCGTAGCGGGCCGCGGTGGTGCGGGCGTCGAGCGGGTAGCGGGGCTGCGGGTCGCGGCCGACGCGGTAGCCGGAGAGGTGGACCAGGCGGCGCAGCCGCGGCCGGGTGGCGGACCAGTGGAGGGCGTGCAGGGCGCCTTGCAGGTTGGCGGGTTCGGCCTGGGCGCGGGTCAGCCCGAACCGGTAGCGGGCGGCGAGGTTGTGGACGTCGCGGACCTCGGCGAGCCGGGCGTCGTCCTCGGGGGAGAGACCGAGGCCGGGGCGGGTGACGTCGGCGGTGACGGTGGTGAGTGCGGCGTCGTCGGCGTCGTGGGTGCGCAGCCACCGGCGCAGCTCGCCGCCGCGGTCGGGCTCGCGGACGGCGGCCGCGACGGGCTCGCCGCGGGTGAGGAGTTCGAGGACGAGCCAGCGGCCGAGGAAGCCGCCGGCGCCGAGGACGAGAGTGCGGGGCGGTGGCGGGGCGGGCGGCATGGGGTGCTCCGTAATCTGTAGACCGGTCTGCATATTTTTTGGGCGAGAAGGAGGGGTGGAGCCACCCTGCGAGGGGGCGGCTCCACCCCGGATCGACCTACGCCGCGGGCGCATTCCGCGCGCCGAGCAGGTGGAGGACCGCGTGCTGGGCGTGGTCCAGCGGTTCGCGGCTGCGCCGGACGGACGCCAGCAGGACGGCGCCCTCCAGCAGGGCGAGCGCCTGCCCGGCGGCCGTGGCGGCCGCGGCGGGCTCGAAGCCCTCGGCCTCCAGCCGGTCGGCCAGCACCCGCTGCCAGCCCTCGTACACCTCGGCGCAGACGGCGCGCAGTGCCTCGTTGGTGCCCGCGACCTCCAGGGCGACGGTCGCGATCGGGCAGCCCTTGGTGTAGTCGGAGCCGGCCAGCCGCTCGGCGAAGACCTCGGTGAGGCGGCGGGTGAGCGCTCCGCTGTCGGCGCCCTCGGCGGTCAGGGCGGCGAGCAGGTCCTCGACCTCCTGGCCGGCCTGGACGAGGGCGGCGGTGACCAACTGGTCCTTCCCCTCGGGGAAGTGGAAGTAGAGCGACCCGCGCGGTGCGCCGGTCGCGGCGACGATCTGGTTGAGGCCGGTCCCGAAGTAGCCCTGTGCCTCGATCAGCGTCCGGGTACCGGCGATCAGCCGGGCCCGGGTCTCTTCTCCCTTGACTCCCATGCGGAAAACAATAGACCGGTCTGCATATTCCTGTCGACGCTCTCGCGGTGGCGGGCGCAGGGCGGGCGACCGTGGACGACGGGCCCGGACCGAGGCGCGGGCGCGGCGGGGCCCCCCGCCCCCGCGCCGCCCCCCCCCCCGGGGGGCCGCCCCCCGGGGGGGGGGGCCCCCCCGGGCGGGGCCCCCCCGGCCGCGGCCGGGGGCCCCCGGGCCGGG
>NZ_JBIWPA010000042.1:0-17699 GCF_044768035.1 Kitasatospora sp. NPDC101176 | reverse complement strand
CGCGGTTTGCCCTTCCCGGGGGCCGCCGGCGGGGGGGGGGGGGGGGGGGGGGCCCCGGGGGCCCGCGGGCCCCGGCCGGGGGGGGGGCGGGGGGGCCCCCCCGCCCCCGGGCGCCCCCGCGCCCGGCGTGGATCAGCCCGCGTGGGCCTCGTCCAGCAGGGCGAGGTCCGCCGCGGAGAGCTGCAGGGCGCCGGCGGCGATGTTGTCCTCGAGGTGGGCGAGGTCGCCGGTGCCGGGGATGGCCAGGACGTGCGGGCCCCGGTGCAGCGTCCAGGCCAGGCGGACCCGGGCGGTGCTGACGCCGTGGGCCCCGGCCACCGCCAGGACCTGTCCGGGCTCGGACCCGCCCGGGCCGGACTCGCGGCCGGATCCGGCGATCGCGTAGAAGGGGACGAAGGCGATGCCCTGCTCGCCGCAGGTCCGCAGCAGCGCGTCCTGCTCGGGCGCGGCGCCGATGCCGTACGGGTTCTGCACGCACACGACGGGGGCGATGGCCCGGGCCTCGGCGAGCTGGTGCGGCTGGATGTTGGAGAGGCCGAGGTGGCGGATCAGCCCGGCCCGCTGCAGGTCGGCGAGGGCGCCGAAGCGTTCGGCGACCGAGTCGGACCCGAGGATCCGCAGGTTCACCAGGTCCAGGTGGTCGCGGCCGAGCTGGCGCAGGTTCTCCTCGACCTGCGCGCGCAGCCCCTCGGGGGTGCGGGCGTGCTCCAGCCACGTGCCGTCGGGGCCGCGTGCGGGGCCGACCTTGGTGGCGATCACCAGGTCGTCGCCGTACGGCGCGAGCGCCCGGTTGACGAGCTCGTTGGCGGAGCGCAGCGGGGAGAAGTAGAAGGCGGCGGTGTCGATGTGGTTGACGCCCAGTTCGACGGCGCGGCGCAGCACCCGGACGGCCTGCTCGCGGTCGCGCGGCACGGCGCGCGGAACGAGCGCCTTGCCGGTCTGCGGCAGGCGCATGGTGCCGAAGCCGATCCGGTGCACGGGGCGGTCGCCGAGGGTCCAGGTGCCGGAGGCGGCGGCGTGGGCGGTGGTGGGAGCGGCGCCGGGGGCGGCGGTGCCGGTGGCGGGGCCGGCCGGGACGGGGGCAGGGGTGTGCACGGGAGAGGTGGTGTGGGAGGTCATGCCGTCATGATCTCCACTGCACTACTCTGACCGCCAACGATTCGAACATGTGTGAATCCACGGGGGTGGCATGGCGGCCGAGCTGCAGTTCACGGCCGGCGACCTGGCGCGGATGCGCTTCGCGGTCTCGCCGATGTGGGAGGTCGGCCCGAGCCTGCGGCTGCTGCACTCGGGGGTCGCCCACCCCGTGCACCGGCCGTGGGTGGAGCAGGTGGGGCCCCGGCTGGCGGCGGCCGGGCCGGAGCGCGGGTGGCTCACCGAGATCGTCCCGCCGGCCGGGTACGTGCCCGACTTCGTCAACCCCGCCCCCTCCGGCGCCGCCCCGACCCTCGGGAGCGAACTCGCCGCGATCCGGGCCACCCCCGACGCACAGGTGCGCCGTGACCTCGACCGGCTGGCGTCCCGTCAGGGCGGCCTCGGCCCCCGGCTGCGCGCGCTGCACGCCGACCCGGCGGCGGGCCTGCCCCGGCTGACCGAGGCGATCGAGGCGTACTGGGAGCTCGCGCTCGCCCCGTACTGGGCCCGCATCCGGGCCGTCCTCGACGCGGACGTCCTGCACCGGGCCCGCCAGGTCGCCGAGTTCGGGGCGGCACGGGTCCTCAACGACCTGAGCACCGAGGTGCACTGGTCGGAGGACCGGCTGCGGCTGCGCCGGAGGTCGCGCCCGCTGGCCCCGGGGGCGTCGGGTGCCGGGCTGCTGCTGATCCCGTCGGCCTTCGCCCGGTCGGCGCTGTTCACCCAGGTCGCGGCGGAGCACCCGCCGCAGCTCGCCTACCCGGCGCGGGGGACCGGCCTGCTCTGGGCCGCCCGGCCGGCGACGGGCGACGGCGCCCTCGCCGTCGTCCTCGGGCGGTCGCGGACGCTGCTGCTCACCGAGCTCGACGCCCCGGCCTCCACCACCGAACTCGCCCGCCGCACGGGGCTGTCGCCGTCGGCCGTGTCCCGCTACCTGACGACCCTGCGGGACGCCGGCCTGGTCAGCGCCCACCGGGCCGGGCGCTCGGTGCTCTACGCCCGGACCGCCACGGCGGAGGCCGTCCTCGCGCCGCTGGCCCAGGGGTAGGACCCGCGGGAGGCCCGCCGGTGGTCCGGCCCCGCGGGATCCACCGGGAGGCCTCCGGCGTGCCGGTGGCGTCGGTGCCCTGGAAGAGTACGGGCATGACACCCGACCCTGACGACCGGCAGTGCCCCCGTCCGCGCGAGGTGCTGCGCTGCGCCGTCCTCGACGACGACGAGGAAGCCGTCACCGGCATCGCCGACTGGTCCCCGGTGGCCGATCGGGTGGAGCTGGCGGCCTTCCCCGACCGCTTCGGGTCGCAGGACGAACTCGCCGAAGCCCTGGCGGACTTCGACATCGTGGTGGCCCTGCGCGAACGGGTCGCGTTCCCGGCCTGGCTGTTCGCCCGGCTTCCGCGACTGCGGCTGCTGGTGGCCGCCGGCATGCACCACTCGGTGATCGACTACTCGGCCGCCGAGCGCCGCGGCGTGACGGTCTGCGGGACGTCGAGCTCCGTCACCCCGCCCGCCGAGCTGACCTGGGCGCTGCTGCTGGGCGTGGCACAGGGCGTCGTGCCGGAGAGCACCGCGCCGCGCGGCGGGTCGCGGCGGAGTGCCGCCGGAGCGGACCTGAACGGCCGGGTGCTCGGGCTGCTCGGCCTCGGGAGGATCGCGGCCCCGGTCGCCCGGATGGGGCTGGCCTTCGGCATGGACGTGGTGGCCTGGAGCCGGAACCTGACGGACGAGCGTGCCGCCGAGGTGGGCGTGCGCCGGGCCGCGAGCCTCGCGGAGCTGCTGGGCGGCAGCGACTTCGTCTCGGTGCACCTCGAGCTCGGCGAGCGCACCCGGGAGCTGCTCGGTGCGGCCGAGCTCGCCCTGATGAAGCCCGGTGCCTGTCTGGTGAACACCTCCCGGGCGGCGATCGTCGACCGGGACGCCCTGGCGGCCGCGCTCACCGGGGGCCGGCTCGCGGGCGCCGCCGTGGACGTCCTCGACGAGCCGCTGCCCGCGGACCACCCGCTGCACACCGCGCCGGGGCTGCTGGCCACCCCGCACCCGGGCTACGGGTCGCAGCACACCTACCGCCGCTGCTACGGCGAGGCGGTGGAGGACATCGCGGCGTTCCTCGACGGGGAGCCGGTCCGGCGGCTGGGCTGAGGACACCCGCGCCGACGTCCGTCCGCCGGGCCGGGCGCCGCCGCATACTGGCCGCGTGACGAGCGGAGACGGTGGACGAGGACGCGGCACCGGCCGGCGCGGGGTGCTGAGGGCCGGTGCGGCGGCGCTGCTGCTGGGGGCGGCGGGGTGCGGCGGCGGGGCCGGGAAGCCGGCGGCGGGCGCGGGTCCGGCGGGGTCGGGTTCGGCGGGCCGGGGGAGCGCTTCGGTGCCGGGGAGCACGTCACCGGGCACGACCGCGGCGTCCGGCAGCAGCGTCGCCACCACCCCGACGGCGGGCGGAACCCCGGGCGGCTCCTCCGGCGCCACGCCGACCGGGGTGGCGAGCCCGCTGCCCAACCCCCCGCTCTGGCAGCCCGGCCCGTCCGAGGTGCAGCCCGACGTCAAGCGGCGCGCCGTGGAGCTGGTCGCCGCGCTCGGGGCCTGGCCGCCGGGCGGCCAGGGCGTGGCCGCGGCGCGGGCCCGGGTGGCGGCGCTGGGCCTGCCGCCCGCCCTGGCGGACCAGGCCGGCCCGCTGGCGCCGCCGGCGCCGGAGGCGAGCCTGGAGGTGATCGACGCCCAGTACGGCGGGATCCTCGCCGACTCGGCGAGCGTGCTGGTGGTGTGCCGTCAGTGGACCCGCGGGCCCGACGGGTCGGTGGCCGGGGGCGGCTGCACGGTGGACGTCCGGCTGAGCCGGTCCGAGCCGCGCTGGACGGTCACCGAGCTGCACCCGGGGGAGCCGGGCCCGGCCGTGCCGACGCCGTCGTCCGCGGTGGCCCGGGTGTTCGCCGAGCCGAGGATCGAGCTGCCGCCCGGGGCGGCGGCCGACCTGCGCAGCGGCGCCGTGCACGACAGCGTGCTGGAGGCGATGCTGCGGCTGGCCGGCCCGTACACGCTCTCGGTGAGCGTGGTGCGGTCCGGCCACCCGTTGCTGGTGTTCGGCACGACCCGGCCCAGCGACCATCCGCAGGGCCGGGCCTTCGACGTGTGGCGGATCGACGGCCACCCGGTGGTGGACCCGGGAACGTCCCGCGCGCTGGTCGAGTCCTTCATGCGGGACGCGGCGGCCGCCGGGTCGTACAACGTGGGCGGGCCGGTGGCGATCCGGGGCGCCGGCAACCAGTTCTTCACCGACGACACGCACCACGACCACGTCCACGTCGGGTTCACCGCCTGACCGGGCGGCCCCGACCGGGCGGCCCGACCGCCGCCCGGCCGGTCAGCCGGCCGTGCGTCAGTTGACGTTGACGCCGCTCCACGCCGCCGCGATCGCCTTGTACTCGGTGCTGTTGAGGCCGTAGAGGTCCTTGGCCGCGCTCAGCGAGGCGGTGCGGGCGCCCTTGTAGTTGGTGGTGGACGTCATGTAGACGGTCAGCGCCCGGTACCAGATCTTGGCGACCTTCTGGTTGCCGATGCCGGTGACCGTGGAGCCGTTGCAGGTGGGGCTGTTGTAGGTGAAGCCGTTGATGGTCCGGCTGCCGCTGCCCTCGCTGGCCAGGAAGAACCAGTGGTTGCCGACGCCCGAGGAGTTGTGCACGTTCAGCTTGCCGACCGAGCTGCTCCAGCAGTCCGCCGAGGCGCCGTCCAGCGAGGGCTTGTCGAAGCGGCGCAGCCACGGCGGGGTGGACTGGTCGCTGAACAGGTAGTCGGGGGTGTCGACCTTGTTGTTGGCGTACCACTCGACCATCGTGCCGAAGATGTCGCTGGTGGACTCGTTGAGGCCGCCGGACTCCCCGCTGTAGCGCAGGTTGGCGGTGGCGCTGGTGACGCCGTGGGTCATCTCGTGGCCCATGGTGTCGAGGTCGACCTGCTCGGGGTCGTGGCTGCCGTCGCCGTCACCGGTCATCATGCAGAAGCAGCTGTCGGACCACTGGGCGTTGTCCCAGTTGGTGCCGACGTGCACGAAGACGGTGGCGCCCTTGCCGTCGTTCTTGATGCCGTTCCGGCCGAAGGTGTTCTTGTAGTAGTCGTACGTCCAGGCGGTGTTGGCGTGGGCGTCGACGGCGGCGGTGGAGCGGTCGGTGGAGAACTTCTTCCCGTCGCCCCAGACGTTGGTGGTGCTGGTGAAGGCGGTGCCGGAGCTCGCCTTGACCGAGGCGGCGGCGAGGTTGTGGGCGTCCTTGGTGACGTGGCCGCGGACCGGGTCGGTGAGCGTGTACCCGCCGCTGGTCTGGGTGGTGTCGATGGTGATGTCGCCGGTGTACTCGGAGTGGCCGGTGCCGGAGGCCTCGTGCTCGGCGTCGTACGACTCGATCTGCTCGCCGGTGGTGGCGTCGGTGACGACCACCCGGCCGGCGGGCTCGCCGTGCTCGCCGGTGCCCTCGACGGTGGTGCGCCAGGCGAGCCGGGGGGAGCCGTCGGCGGCCCAGACGACCAGTTCGGGGCTGCTCACGGCGTCCCTGACGCCGGGTGCGGCGGCGATGCCCTCGGCGGCGCCGGCCTGCGCGGGGACCTTCGGGACGGTGGACTTCACGGCGGCGTCGTGGGCGGCGGCGCGGGAGGAGTCCTTGAGCCGGCCGCGGGAGTCCTGGTGGACGACGAGGTCGCCGCCGACCACCGGGAGGCCCTGGTAGGTGCGGTCGAAGCGGACGTGCTGGCTGCCGTCGGCGTCCAGGACGACGTCCTTGACCACGAGGTCCTGACCCGCGCCGAAGCCGAACGTCCCGGCGTTGCGGGCGACGTTGGCGCGGGCCTGGGCTATCGCGGCGTCGCGGGTGCCGGTGGCCGCGGAGGCGGTTCCGGTGGGAACGGCGACGGCGACGAGGGCGGCGACGACCGCGATGGCTCCGGCCGCGAGGGGGCGGCGGGAGGAGGAGGTGGGGCTCACTCTGACTCCAGTGGGGGTTAGCTGCAGGGAAAAGAGCTGCGACTGAGATTGACGGCGAGCAGTCAGCTGGAGCTAGAGGGAAGGTCATAACTTTGCCAAGTTGTGTCCTGTTCAAATCAAAAATGATCAGAAGTTAACATTGCGCCCACACTCCCGTCGTGACACTCGCTTACGCACACCCGCGCACGGCTCTAGGCTCGGCGCCATGGACGGATGGGTGGGGGCCTGGACCGGCGGGCGGGCGGCGGTCCACGTGGGCAACGTCGCGGACTTCAACGAGCAGTTCTTCGCCCCGGGGATGGACGGCGCCCAACGCGCCCGCCGGCTGCGGCAGGCGCACCACTACGCCTGCCTGGCCGCCTGCTACAGCCCCGAGCCGGCCCTGCTGGTGCTGCCCGCGGAGGTCGCCCCGGAGTGGACGGACTGGCTGGCCCGGGAGCTGGAATGGGGCCCGGTCGAGGTGCACCGGGGAGTCGCGCCGGGGAGCACGGTCGCCCGGGCGCTCGCCGGACGGCCGGCCCTGAGGGCACGGATCGCCGGCCTCGGCGGACCGGTGGTCCACTGGGGCCGCACCGCGGACCAGGGCGAGGGGCCCGAACTGGCCGCCGTGCGCCGCTACGAGTCCAAGGCGGCCGCCCACGAGCTGTTCACCGAACTCGCCCCCGCCTACCCGGACGTCCACGTCCCCGCCCAGGAGTGCCCGGGCGGCCGGGGCCGCACCGCCCGCCGGCTGACCGCCCGCGCGGCCCGGGGGCTCACCACCGTCCTGAAGAGCCCGCACGGCGTCGGCGGCTACGGCACCGTCGTGGTGGAACCCGCCGACCTGTTCGCCGCGGGCGGCGGCCGGGCCCTGCTGCGGCGGCTGGTCCGCACCGAAGTCCTCCCGGCCCGGGGCGGGTTGCTGCTGGAGGAGCACGTCGACCCGGGCCCGGCCGCCCGGCTGCGCGACCTCACCTACGACGTGGTGGTCGGCTCCGACGGGGCCGTCCACCCGGTCGGCGCCGGGGTCATGGCGGTGGCCGGCACCCGCTACCAGGGCGTCACCGTCGGGCCCGGCGCGGTGCCGGACGCCGCCGCGGGGACGGCCCGCCGGTTCGCCCTCGCGGTGGGGGAGCGGCTGGCCGCCGAGGGCTACCGCGGCTGGTTCGACGTGGACTTCGTCACCGACCGCCGCCGCCGGCTCGCCCCCACCGAGATCAACCTGCGGCTCACCGGCCCGGCCGTCGCCTTCGTGCTGCGGGAACGGCTGGACCGGGTGCGCGGGCCGGGGCACCTCGTCCGCACCCTGGACGCGATGCCCCTGGGAGCCCGCCTCGCCCAGGAGGCGCTCCACGACCACCTCGACCGGCTGCGCCCGGCCTGCGCCCGGCTCGGGGTCACCCTGCTGCCGCTGATCCCGACGGCCGGCCACGACCCGGAGCCCGTCGTCGGCCTCGCCCTGGCCGGGACCGACGTCGAGGCGCTGGACGCGGCACAGGCGCTGCTGGCGGCGGCGAACCACGCCCTGGCCGGGATGTTCGAAGCCCTGCGGTGACGGGCGGTCGGGACGCGCGTGGCCGCCTCGGGCGACCGGTCGCCGTTTCGGCGACGGCCGGTCACCCGCTCCGGGCGGACCCCCGGCGGCCGCCGCCCGCTACCGCTCGCCCACCGGCGGCCGCCAGACCACGAACCGCACCACGACCAGCGCCGCGAGCATCAGCGGGATGTTGAAGACGAACACCAGCGCCGTCTCGCGCGGCCAGTCCGTGGCGCTGGTGAGGCGGTACAGGTTGTCCTGCGGCCACCAGTTGACCAGCAGCCAGGTGATCGCGAGATGGGTCAGCACGGACAGCCGGTACGGCCGGCCCTGTCGCAGCACCGCCTCGAAGCCGGCGGCGAGGTAGACCACGCCCGCGCCGAACGCCAGGTTCTCGCAGAGGTACAACAGCCTGAAGTACGCGTCGTAGGGAGACGGGACCAGCGAGACGTCGGTGGAGCCGGGGAACAGCACGTCGGTCGTCGCCCACGCGGCGCCGCCGAACAGCAGCACGCAGAAGACCGCCGCGCAGCCGGCGACGAAGCGGCTCTCGGAGCCGCCGCCGCCCCCGGCCTTGCCGCCCGCCTTCCCGCCGCCGGCCTTCACCGGGCGCCCGGCGGCGAGCGCGGCCGTCCGCGCGGCGGTGTGCTCCGGCGGTGCGGGCAGCGGCAGCGCGGAGCGGTCCAGCTTGCCCGCCCGGGTGCGCGGCAGGTCCGGCACCACCACGACCGCCGAGGGCGCGGCGGCGCCCGGCAGTTCCGCCGCCAGGTGCTGCGAGAGCGACCAGCCGTCGGCGCCGTCGGCATCCGGCTCGGCCACCGCGTAGCCGACCAGCCGCCGCTGCCCGGGCCGCGGCTCCAGCTCCACCACGGCGGCCTCCCGGACCGCGGGGTGCGAGCGCAGCACGCCCTCGGCCCGGGCGGCCGTCAGCACCGTGGCCACCGCCGAGGCCTTGCCGGGATGGTCGACCGGACCGAGCACGGTGGCGGCCCGGCCGAGGAACTCCAGGACGCCGTCCGGGCGCAGCAGTCCGACGTCCCCGGTCAGCAGCACCCGCCCGTCCGGGTCGAAGTCGGCCCGGACGAAGCGCCGCCGGGTGTCGTCGGGCCGGTCGAAGTAGCCCCGGCCGAGCCCGCTCCCGGCGACGGCGATCTCGCCGGGCCGCCCGGGCGCGACGGGGAGGCCCTTCGGCCCGACCACGTAGACCCGGGTGCCGGGGAAGGGCCGGCCGACCAGCGAGACCCGTTCGCCGCCGTCGGCGACGGCGCTGCCCCGGGCGTCGAAGTAGGTGCTGTCGACGGTGGCCTCGGCCAGGCCGTAGACGTTGAGCACCCTGGTCCGCTCGCCGAGCAGCCGTTGCAGGCCCAGCTGCTCGTCCAGGTACCACTTCTCGGCGCCGACGGTCAGCAGCCGCACCCCGGGCAGGGCGCGGCCGGTCCGTTCGAGGAAGGCGCTCAGCCGGCGCGCGGTGCGCACGTTCAGCTCCAGGACGGTGATCCGCTCGTCGGCGACCAGCGCGGGCAGCTCGGCGACGTCGGCGGTGCGGTCCAGGGTGAGGTTGCGCGGGGCGACGACGAGGGCGGCCCCGGTGCACAGGGCGCGCACCCAGTCGGCGGTGAAGACGTCGAACTCCAGGCTCGCCGTCTGCAGGATCCGGTCCTCGGCGGTCAGCCCGTACACCTCGCACCAGCCGCGGTGGGCGGCCAGCAGGTTGTCGTGCCCGATCAGCGCGCCGGTGGGCGGGCCGGTGGTTCCGGAGGTGTAGAAGACGCAGGCGAGGTCGGCGGGGCCGGTGGCCGGGGCGTCGAACGGGCCGTCCGCCGACACGGTCAGGTCCGGGCAGACGACCGGTGCGCCGCCGGCGTCGGCGAGCCGCACCCGGTGGCCCTCCTCGGTGACCACCAGGTCCGGTGCGGCGTCGGTCAGCACGTGCCGCAGCAGCGCGTCCGGCGCGCTCGGCTCCAGCGGCACGTAGGCGGCGCCGGTCTTCAGCACGGCGAGCAGGGCGACGTAGACGCCCGTCCCGCGGCCGAGCGCGACGGCCGCCCGGCCGCCCGGGGCGAGGCCGCGGGACGCCAGGTCGCGGGCGAGTGCGGTGGCCCGGGCGTCCAGCTCCCGGTACGTCAGCTCCTCGGCCCCGCACCGGACGGCGACGGCGAGCGGGGCCAGCCGGGCCTGCTCCTCGACCAGTCCGTGCACCGTGCCGGCCGCCGGCGGTGCCCCGACCGCGGCCTTCCCGACTGCGGCCTTCCCGACCACGGGCTGCTCCCCGACCCCCGGGCCGCCCGTCGCCTCCCCGAGCGCGGCGCCCCCCGCCGTCTCCCCGACGGCGGCCTCCCCGACCGCCGCCGCTCTGCCCGTCGGCTCCCCGTCCGTGGTCTCCCCGTCCGTCATGACGGCGCTCCCCTCGTCGCTCCGGAAGCACCGATCATCCTCCCAACTCCGGCCGGGCAAAAGGGCCCTGGCAGGTCCATCCCTCGGACGAAGCGATCTTGCCGGGGGCCCCGGTTGTACTCTGCACGCGGACGGTCGGCGCCGTACCGGCCGGCGCGGCGCCACGCCCCTACCCTGCCCGGTGCCGTGATCGGAGGTCCGCCCCCCATGAGTTCGTCCGCCCCGTCCTTCGAGGGCCCACTGCTGCGCACCCGCGACGTGGACGTCGTGCGCGACGGCCGCCACCTGCTGCGCGGGATCTCCCTCACCATCGAGGCCGGCGAGCACTGGGCGCTGCTCGGGCCGAACGGGGCGGGGAAGTCCACCCTGCTCGCGCTGCTCGGCGCGGTCTCCCACCCGACCCGCGGGGAGGTGGACGTGCTGGGCCGCCGGCTCGGCCGGGTGGACATCCGCGAGCTGCGCGCCCACCTCGGGCACGTCAACCCCCGCCACCCGCTGCGCTCCCCGCTGAGCGTGCGCGAGGTGGTGCTGACCGGGCACACCAACACCATCGAGCCGGAGTGGCACCGCAAGGCCGCCCCCGAGGTGCTGGCCCGGGCCGAGCAGCTGATCGAGACGCTCGGCATGGCCCCGATGGCCGACTCCCCGTGGACCACGCTCTCCCAGGGCGAGCGCGGCCGGGCCCTGATCGCCCGCGCGCTGATGCCCAGCCCGCGGCTGCTGCTGCTCGACGAGCCCGCCACCGGACTGGACCTCACCGCCCGCGAGCTGCTGCTGGACAGCCTGGACCTGCTGCGCCACCAGCACCCCGAGCTGGCCAGCGTGCTGGTCACCCACCACCTGGAGGAGCTGCCGGAGAGCACCACGCACGCCCTGCTGCTGCGGGCGGGGGAGTGCGTGGCGGCCGGGCCGGTGGACGAGGTGATGACCACCGGGCTGATCAGCGAGACGTTCGGCCACCCGATCCGGATCAGCCGCCACGAGGGCCGCTGGACGGCCCGCGCGGCCGCCCGCCGGGTGCCAGGGGCGTGAGGTCGCGGGCTGCTGGGCGGCGGCCCGCGAGGGTCCCCGGTCATGAGGTCGTGGGCTGACGGACGGCGGCCCGCAAGGGTTCCCCCCACCTGACGGATTGACAGGTGGGGGGCGGTGTAGACGCTGAAATCAGATTTCCCTAAGGTATGCCTTAGCTAAGTGGGCGGGGGGAACCGGTGCCCCCGGTTCCCCCCGCCCACACTCAGTGCTGCCCAGGCCCACCCTGCCCTCTCCGTTGGAGCCCGTATGTCCGCCCGTCGCCGTACCACCGCAGCCGCGCTGCTCACCCTCGCCGTGGCGACCGCCACCCTGGCGGGCTGCGCGGACAAGAAGGACGACAAGGCGGGCGGCGCCGACGCCGTCAAGATCAACGCCACCGACACCGCCTGCGAGGTCTCCAAGACCACGTTCCCGGCCGGCCACATCGTCCTCGACATCAGCAACAAGGGCGCCAAGACCACCGAGGTCTACGTCTACGGTGACGGTGACAAGATCATCACCGAGCGCGAGAACATCGGCCCCGGCACCAAGGCCACCATCAACGCCGAGATCAAGGCCGGCTCCTACGAGATCGCCTGCAAGCCCGGCATGGTCGGCGACGGCATCCGGCAGAAGATCACCGTGACCGGCGAGGGCGGCAGCGCCGCCGCGGCCGACCCGCGCCTGGCCACCGCCGTCGAGGCCTACCGCAAGTACGCCCAGGAGCAGGCCGACGCCACCATCCCGGCCGTCGAGGCCTTCGCCGCCGCGATCACCGCCGGCGACATCGAGAAGGCCAAGTCGCTCTACGCGCCCTCGCGCACCGGCTGGGAGCGCACCGAGCCCGTCGCGGAGAGCTTCGGCGACGTCGACCCCAAGACCGACACCCGCGAGGACAAGGTCGAGGCCGGCCAGCAGTGGACCGGCTGGCACAAGCTGGAGAAGTCGCTCTGGGCCGACGCCAGGATCGGCGACGACGAGAAGACCCTCGCCGCCCAGCTGGTCAACGACCTCAAGGACTGGCAGAAGAAGATCCCCTCCGCCGAGATCACCGCGACCAGCATGGCCAACGGCGCCAAGGAGCTGCTGGACGAGGTCGCCACCAACAAGATCACCGGCGAGGAGGACCGCTACAGCCACACCGACCTGGCCGACTTCCAGGCCAACGTCGAGGGTGCGCAGAAGGCCTACGAGCTGCTGAAGCCCGTCGCCGCCGAGAAGGACCCGGAGCTCGCCAAGACCCTCGACTCCGAGTTCACCGCCATCACCGCCCTGCTCGCCAAGTACAAGCAGGCCGACGGCACCTTCACCTCCTACGACAAGGTCACCGAGGCCGAGCGCAAGACCTTCTCCGACGCGGTCAACTCGCTGGGCGAGCCGCTGTCGAAGCTGGCCGCCGCCGTCGTCGTCGTCAAGTAACGACCCCGGCACCACCGAGCACCGTCCCCACCCCTCCACCGACGCCGTGGCGGCCCCCAAGCGGCCGCCACGGCATCGGCGAGTCAGCACAGAGAAGGATCCACCCGCCGATGGACGCCGAGAACCAGCAGCAGACCGAAGCCCCGGCCGGCACCGACGCCGCCCCCGCCGGCGGCGTCAGCCGCCGGGCCGTGATCGGCTGGGCCGGCGCGGGTGTCGCGCTCGGCGCCGCCGCCGTCGGCTCGGTCGCCGCGGCCACCCGCCAGGACGACCCCGCCCCGGCACCCGCCGCCCAGGCCGGCGCCGAGGTGCCCTTCTACGGCGACAACCAGGCCGGCATCGCCACCCCCGTCCAGGACCGCCTGCACTTCGCCGCCTTCGACGTCTCCGACAAGGCCACCCGCGAGTCGCTGGTCAAGATGCTCAAGGAGTGGACCAAGGCCGCCGCCGCGATGACCGGCGGCCGCGAGGTCGGCACCGGCGCCGCCAGCGGCCTGCCCGAGGCGCCGCCGGACGACACCGGCGAGGCTCTCGGCCTGCCCGCCTCCCGGCTCACCCTCACCATCGGCTTCGGCCCCACCCTGTTCGAGAAGACCGGCCCGGACGGTCAGCCGGTCGACCGCTTCGGCCTCAAGGCCAGGCGCCCCGAAGCCCTGATCGACCTGCCCGCGTTCAAGGGCGACAAGCTCGACCCGCTGCGCAGCGGCGGCGACATCTGCATCCAGGCCTGCGCCGACGACCCGCAGGTCGCCGTGCACGCCATCCGCAACCTGGCCCGCATCGGCATGGGCACCGTCAACATCCGCTGGTCGCAGCTCGGCTTCGGCAAGACCTCCTCCACCACCCCGGACGCGCAGACCCCGCGCAACCTGATGGGCTTCAAGGACGGCACCCACAACATCGCGGGCACCGACACCGCCAAGCTCGCCGACCACGTGTGGGCGGCCCCCGGCGACGGCGCCGACTGGATGACCGGCGGCTCCTACCTCGTCGCCCGGCGCATCCGGATGCACATCGAGACCTGGGACCGCACCTCGCTCAAGGAGCAGGAGGACGTCTTCGGCCGCACCAAGGGCGAGGGCGCCCCGTACGGCAAGGCCAAGGAGCACGACGCGCCGGACCTCAAGGCCATGCCCGCCGACTCCCACGTCGCCCTGGCCCACCCGGACGCCAACAGCGGTCTGATGATCCTGCGCCGCGGCTTCTCCTTCACCGACGGCACCGACGGCCTCGGCCGCCTGGACGCCGGCCTGTTCTTCCTCGCCTACCAGCGCGACACCCGCAAGGCCTTCGTCCCGCTCCAGCAGCGGCTCGCGGGCAGCGACAAGCTCAACGAGTACATCCAGCACGTCGGCTCCGCCCACTTCGCCTGCCCGGCGGGCGTCCGCAAGCCCGGGGAGTGGTGGGGCCAGGCCCTGTTCGGCTGATCCCGACCGCGTTCCCCCGTACCACCTCGACACCCCCCCAGGAGCCCGCGTGTTCGGCAACTACCTGATCGGCCTGCGCGAAGGCCTCGAAGCCAGCCTGGTCGTCTGCATCCTGATCGCCTACCTGGTCAAGACCGACCGCCGGGACAAGCTCCCGCCGGTGTGGACCGGCGTCGTCTCGGCCGTCGTGCTCAGCATGGCCTTCGGCGCGGTGCTGCAGTTCGGCTCCTCGCAGCTCACCTTCGAGGCGCAGGAGGCGCTCGGCGGCTCGCTGTCGATCATCTCGGTCGGGCTGGTCACCTGGATGGTGTTCTGGATGCGCCGCACCGCCCGG
Source organism: Kitasatospora sp. NPDC101176 (assembly GCF_044768035.1). Classification (NCBI taxonomy): domain Bacteria; kingdom Bacillati; phylum Actinomycetota; class Actinomycetes; order Kitasatosporales; family Streptomycetaceae; genus Kitasatospora; species Kitasatospora sp. NPDC101176. The sequence goes on along the minus strand of NZ_JBIWPA010000042.1, from coordinate 3,498 downwards.
CACCTGAAGACCGAACTGCACGGCAAGCTCGACGCGGCCGTCGCCATGGGCACCACGGCCCTGGTGGTCACCGCCTTCCTGGCCGTCGGCCGGGAGGGCCTGGAGACCGCCCTGTTCATCTGGTCCGCGGTGCAGGCCACCGGGGACGGCTACAACCCGCTGATCGGCGCGGCCCTCGGCCTGCTCACCTCGGTGGTGCTCGGCTGGCTGTTCTACCGCGGCGCGCTGAAGATCAACCTGGCGAAGTTCTTCACCTGGACCGGCGCCATGCTGGTGGTCGTCGCGGCCGGCGTGCTCGCCTACGGCGTGCACGACCTGCAGGAGGCCGGCTGGCTGCCGGGCCTGCACAGCCAGGCCTTCGACATCTCCAGCACCATCCCGAAGGACAGCTGGTACGGCACCCTGCTCAAGGGCGTCTTCAACTTCCAGCCGGACCCGACGGTCCTGCAGCTGGTGGTCTGGCTGCTCTACCTGGCGCCGACCCTCGCCGTCTTCTTCAACCTGTTCGGGGGCCGGGCGAAGCCCGTCGCGGCCAAGCCCGCCGCCTGACCTCCCGCACCCCCGCCCCGCCCCGACCGGCCCCCGCCGGCCGGGGCGGTCGCGCGTCCGGCCCCCGGCACCCCGCCGGGGGCCTGCTACGGGGGCGGGGGTGGTCCGGGTCGGGCGGGGCGGGGCCGGGACGCGGCGGAGCCCCGGGCGGTCCTGGACCGCCCGGGGCTCCGGGTGACGTGACCGGGGCCGCTACTCGCTCTTGATCGCGCCCAGGATGTCCATCCGGGCGGCCCGGCGGGCCGGCCACAGGGCGGCGAGCAGGCCGATCACCGCGGCCGCGACCAGGAAGCCGAGGATCTGCAGCGGCGGCACCACGGTGGTCATGTCCTTGAAGGAGTCCGCCATCGTGCGGTTGCCCGCCCAGGCGACCAGGACGCCGAGCCCGATCCCGACCACGCCGCCGAACAGCGCGATCAGCAGCGACTCCAGTCGCACCATCCGGCCGATGCCCCGGCGGTCCAGGCCGATCGCCCGCAGCATGCCGATCTCCCGGCGGCGCTCGTAGACCGACATCGCCATGGTGTTGACCACGCCGAGCACCGCGATCACCACGGACATCCCGAGCAGCCCGTACATGACGTTCAGCACGTTGGTGACCATCTGGCGGCTCTCCGCCTTGATGTCCTCGTCGCCCTTGACCGCGATCAGCGGGTTGCCGCCGGTGGCGTCCCGCAGCGCCTGCTTCAGCCCGTCGGTGGCGCCGTCCGCGCCCTTCACCAGGATCCGTTCCAGGCCGCTGCCGGGTGCCGCGTGCGGGCCGACCACGGCGTCGGGGGCGACGAAGCCGGCCGGCGCGGTGTCGGCCTCCAGCACGGCACCGACGGTGAGCGACCCCTTGGTGCCGTCCGGGTAGGTGACCGCGACGGCGTCGCCGACCCGGTAGCCGGTGCGCTCCGAGGTGCCGGCGCTCACCATCAGCCGGCCCTGCTTCAGCGCGTCCGCCGACCCCTCCTTGACCTTGATGGTGGCCAGCCGGTCGATGGTCGCCGCGTCGACGGCCCGCAGGTACTCGGTGGTCGTGCCGTCCGGGCCGTCCGCGTCGGCCGATCCGTGCGTGCCGTGCGTGCCGTTCGCGGCGGTCTTCACCGGGACGGTGCGCTCCACGCTCATCGCGCTGACGCCGGGCGTCCTGGCGACCTGGGTGGCGACCTCGGGGGAGAGCATCGAGAAGTTCTTCATCGCGACGGTGTAGTCGGCCTTGAGGTCGCTCCCGGTGGACTTGTCCAGGGCCTCGTTCACCGAGGCGCCGACCACGGTCAGCGAGGTGATCAGCGTGACGCCGATGGTCAGCGCGGAGGCCGTGGCGGCGGTGCGCCGGGGGTTGCGGACGGCGTTCTCCCGGGCCAGCTTCCCCGGCGTGCCGTACAGCCTGCGCAGCAGCGGGGCGAACAGCGCGATCAGCGGCCGGGAGAGCAGCGGGGTCAGCACGAACACGCCGATCAGCAGCGCGCCCGCACCGAGACCGACCAGCTTGACCTCCTTGCCGCCCACGCCGGCCGCCAGCGCGCCACCGCCGGCCAGGGTGAACAGCAGGCCGATCGCGTTGCGCACCCGCAGGCTCTTCTGGGTGGCGGGCTGCTCGACCGAGCTCATCGCCGCGACCGGGGCGATCCGGGAGGCGCGGCGGGCGGGCAGCCAGGCGGCCAGCACCGTCACCAGGACGCCGACGGCGATCGCGGTGACCACCGTGGACGGCGCGATGATCAGCGGGCCGTCCGGCAGGTTGGCGTCCATCGGGCCGTTGAGCACGGCCTTGAGCCCGACGGCGATCCCGATGCCGGCCAGCAGGCCGCCCACCGACGCGGCGAGGCCGACCAGCAGCGCCTCGATCAGCACCGAGCGGGTGATCTGGCGGCGGCTGGCGCCGACGGCGCGCAGCAGGGCCAGCTCCCGGGTGCGCTGGGCGACCAGCATGGCGAAGGTGTTGGCGATGATGAAGACGCCGACGAACAGGGCGATGCCCGCGAAGCCCAGCAGGAAGGTGCTGAGCATCCGGGTGCCCTGCTCGATCATCCGGTCCTGTTCGGCGGCGAGTTCGCGGCCGGTCCTGGCCTCGAGGTTGTCGCCCTGCGGGAGGGCCTGCTTCACGGCGGCGAGCAGCGCGGCGTCGTCGGTGCCCGGCTTGGCCCTGACGTCCAGCTCGGCGTAGTGGCCGGGGCTGAGGTAGAGCCGCTGGGCGGTGGCGGTGTCGAAGGCGGCGAGCGAGCCGCCGGCCACCACGCGCGGGTCGTTGGTGTGCAGGGTGCCGGTGAGCTTGAGCTCCATCACCGGCCCGTTGACGGCGACGCGGACGGTGTCGCCGACCTTGTACCCGCCCTTGTCGGCGGTCCTGGTGTCGAGCGCGATCTCCTTGGCGTCCTTCGGGCCGCGGCCCTCGACCAGCGGGTAGCGCGCGTCGGTGCCGTCGGCTCCCGGCACGTAGTTGGTGCCGGTGGTGGAGAAGCCGTCGCCGATCAGGGCGCCCTTGCGGTCGGCGATGCCGGCGAAGCCGCTGACCACGCCGCGGGCGTCGGCGGCGCCGGGCAGCGCCGCGACGGCCGTGCGGGTGTCCTCGGTGAGGGAGGGGCCGGCCTCGGTCCGGTCGCCGCGGTCGTAGCCGCGGCCGACGGCCTCGTGGTCGCTGACCGTGACGGCGATGTCGGTGTAGCTCTTGGAGTTCTGGGTCCTGAGCGCGTTGCCGAAGGTGTCGGAGAAGACGAGCGTGCCGGCCACGAAGGCGGTGCCGAGCAGGACGGCCAGCGTCGTCATGAGGAGCCGGCCCTTGTGGGCCAGCACGTTGCGCAGTGCGGTGCGGAACATGGGGGAGTGTCAGTCCTGGAGGGCTCGTGGTTCGGTGGCGTCGGGGTCGAACGGGCTCAGCTGGTGCGGCCCTTGGCGTCGAAGCGGCGCATGCGGTCCAGGACGGTGTCGGCGGTGGGCGTGTGGAGTTCGTCGACGATGCGGCCG
>NZ_JBIWPA010000041.1:21242-76057 GCF_044768035.1 Kitasatospora sp. NPDC101176 | reverse complement strand
CGCGAGGGAGTCCAGATCAGGCGTCACAACCGATCTTTGGACTCCCTCGCTTCATGTCATGCGCGCCAGCGAGCCCTTGGCATCAATCATCTAGGCCGAGAACGCCCCGGGCAGCGGCGCGCGGGGGTGGCGGGACGGGCCGGCCCCGGTCAGTTCCCGGTTTCCCCGGCCGCGTCGTCCTCGTCGCCGTCTCCGGCGAGCGCTGCCTTCTGGTCCGCGACGGACGTGCCGGCCCGGACGGTCTTGACGGTCTCGACGGGCGTGGGCTCGTCGGGCTGCTCGCGCCCAGCGGGCGGGTCCTCGTCGTGGTGCAGCGGGACGCCTCCGGAGCCGCCCTGCGGTGTGTCCTCCATGATCGTTCCTCCTCAGGTCCGTCGGCCCCGGCCTTCGCGTCGGAGCCCGTGCTGGGCCGGGTAGCGGGCGCCGTGGCCGACACCCGGCCAACGGCGGCCGGGCCGGTGGCGGACCGGCCGCCGGACGGCGTGCAAGGGCCCCGGACAGGTGTCGTGCACGGCGCCCGCGGCCCGGTCAGTCCTCACCGAGGACGGCGTAGGTCTCCGCATCGTCGCGCTCCCTGCTCTCGTCGGTCGAGGCGCCCGACGGGCGGGGGCGGGCGGGCCCGCCAAGGCCTCGGACCGGTCGGCCGGCCTGCCGGCATCGGGCCGGCCGGGGGTGCTGACGGCCCGGGCCGGGCCACCGTCACCTTCGCGCGCGTCCATGGACCGTCACCTCCGGGTGCGGCGCCCCCGGCGGGCGCCTCGGATCGAACCGGCTACCCGGCGGCGCGACCGACAAACGACGACGTGGTCCGGGCACCGGGCGCCGGCACGGTGCGAGGAGCCGGCGTGGCGGGAGCCGTCGAGGTTTCGGCGCACGCGCCCCGGTTAGCCGCTCCGGCGACGGAACCGAGAACGTCGACGACCGAGGCTGACATGCGAGTGAGGCTGACATGACCGAATTCGGCTACTTCCTGTCCTGCGAGGAGTTCACCCCCGCCGAGCTGGTCGAGCAGGCGCGGCTGGCCGAGCGGGCCGGCTTCACCCGGCTCGCGATCTCCGACCACTTCCACCCGTGGAACGACGCCCAGGGCAGCAGCCCGTTCGTGTGGGGCGTCATCGGGGCGCTCTCCCAGGCGGTCCCGCTGCCGGTGACCACCCTGGTGACCTGCCCGACCGTCCGGTTGCACCCGGCCGTCACCGCCCAGGCGGCCGCGACGGCGGACGTGCAACTGGCGGGCGGGCTGCGGCTCGGGGTGGGCACCGGGGAGGCGCTCAACGAGCACGTGCTGGGCGACCGCTGGCCGCCGTACGAGGTCCGGGCGGAGATGCTGGCGGAGGCCGTCGCGGTGCTGCGCGAGCTCTTCACCGGCGAAGTCGTGTCCCACCGCGGCGCGCACTACACGGTCGAGAACGCCCGGCTCTACACGCCCCCGAAGGACGGCCGACTGCCCGTCTACGTATCGGCGTTCGGCCCGAAGGCCGCCGAGAGGGCGGCGGAGTACGCCGACGGACTGGTCACCATGGGTCCGGACACCGAGCTGATCGGCCGCTACCGGGCGGCCGGCGGCCGCGGGCCGGTGATCGGCGGGCTGAAGGTCTGCTGGTCGGCGGACCGCGAACGGGCGGTGAAGACGGCCCACCGGCTGTGGCCCAGCGAGCTGCTCCCCGGCGAGCTCGCCCAGGTGCTGCCCACGCCGCGGCACTTCGAGCAGGCCACCGAGCTGGTCACCGAGGAGATGGTCGGCCAGTCGGTCACCTGCGGGGACGACCCGGAGGAGCACCTCGACCGGCTGCGCTCGTACGTGGGGGCGGGCTTCGACGAGGTCTACGTCGGCCAGATCGGCCCGGAGCAGGAGGGCTTCTTCGACTTCTACCGCGAGCGGATCCTGCCGCAGGCCGCCTGACTCCGGTGGGCGTGCGTGCCCTCTGGAGGACCGCGGCGGGTGTGCAGGCCCGGCCGGGCGCCCGCGGGTGGCGGGCCGCCCGGTCGGGCAGGCCGTCACCCCTGCGGCGGGCCGCCCGGCAGCCGCAGGTCACACCAGACCGTCTTGCCCGGGCCCATCGGACGCCAGCCCCACTGCAGGGCGATGCTGAGCAGCAGGAAGAGGCCGAGGCCGCCCTTCTCGTCCGGACCGTGCGGCGGCCGGGGCGTCGGCGGGCGCGGACTCTCGTCGCTGACCTCGATCCGCAGCCGTCCGCCGGCCCGGATCAGCAGCAGCGCCCGCGGCCCGCGGGTGTGCCGCACGGCGTTGCCGACGAGTTCGGAGACCAGCAGGACGGCATCGGCCACCATCATCGGGTCGGTGACGTCGGCCAGGAACGCGGCGGTGAACTCGCGCGCCTCGGCGACCGCGCCGGGCCGGGCCGTCAGCGGCAGCCTGCGCGCCGCGGGCTCGGCGAGCCCCGTCGGAGAGAGCCGCGTGCCGTTCATGCCGTCCCACCTCCCTCGCCGGTCGGGGTGCCCCCGCCCGCCGAGCGGGCGGGGGCCCGCGCGTGGTCGCCGCCGCCGCGGGGGACCGGTCGTCCACGGCCCTCGAAGGCGCCGGAGGCGCGCGAGGTCGCTGTCGTCAGGAGTCCTGGCGGCATCCTGGGGATCTCCTTCCGTCCGTATTCGGTCGGCCCGCTCACTCCGCGCCTACCCGGGCAGCCCCGCCGCTAACGCTGCGCGCCGCATCCGTCGCCCGGACCGGTCAGGCCGGCGGGCGGGCCAGCGGGCTGCCGTCGAGGTCGGCGAGCAGCTCGGCCGGGCCCGAGTGGACCTCGACGGCTCCGGCCGCGCGCAGTTCCCGGGCCGAGAAGCCGCCGCTCTCCACGGCGATGCAGGGCACGCCGGCGCGGCCCGCCGCGGTGACGTCCCAGACGGTGTCGCCGACGAACACGGCGTGCCCGGGGTCGGCACCCGCGCGCTCGAGTGCCACCCGGACGACGTCGGGCGCCGGCTTCGTCGCGGCGACGTCGTCGGCGGTGGTGGCCGCCGCGATGACGTCGTCCGCGCCGAGGGCGCGGCGCAGCACCGTGAGCTCGCGGTCGGCCGCCGAACTGGCCAGCACCACCAGCCAGCCCCGGGCCGCGCAGGCGCGGAGCAGCTCGGCGGCGCCGGGCAGCGGGGTGATCGCCGGCCAGAAGCGGCCGTACAGGGCGTCGTGGGCGGCGGTGATGGCCTCGTCGTCGTCGCGGTCGCGGTCGGTGCCGAGCAGGTGGTCGAGGAGCTGGTCCGCACCCATGCCGACGGCCCGGTGGGCCCGCGCGGCGGGGACGGTGCGGTCGTACTGGCGCAGGGCCTCCCACCAGGCGAGGGCGTGGAAGTACGTGGTGTCGAGCAGCGTGCCGTCCACGTCGAACAGCGCTGCCGCGGTGGGTGTCATGGGTGGTCCCTTCGCTCGCGGACACGGTGTTCCCCCCGCACACCGACGGCCCCCCGCAGGGCGGCTGACCGCTCCACGGCCCGGGAAACCCCGCGACGCGTTCCGGACGCCCGCCGGGTGTCGGTGTTTCGGCCGGGCCGGCGCGGCAAGACGCCTGCCATGAATACCCGCGCGCACCCGAAACCCCGCCAGGAACCCCGCACCGTGGTCATCACCGGCGCCACCGCCGGCGTGGGCCGCGCCTGCGTCCGGGCCTTCGCCACCGACGGCGACCGTCTCGTGCTGATCGCCCGCGGCGAGGCCGGACTGCGCGCCGCCGCGGCCGAAGCCGAGGCCGCGGGCTCACCGGTACGCACCATCGAGGCCGACGTCGCCGACCCGGAGGCCTGCGAGGCCGCCGCGGCCCGTGCCGAGGCCGAGTTCGGGCCGGTCGACGTCTGGGTCAACGACGCCTTCACCTCCGTCTTCGCCCCCTTCACCGAGATCACCGCCGAGGAGTTCCGCCGCGTCACCGAGGTCACCTACCTCGGCTACGTCAACGCCACCCGGGCCGCGCTGCGCCGCATGCTGCCGCGCGACCACGGCACGATCGTGCAGGTCGGCTCGGCGATCGCCTACCGGGGCATCCCGCTGCAGACCGCCTACAGCGGCGCCAAGCACGCCATCCAGGGCTGGCACGAGGCGCTGCGCTGCGAGCTCCTGGCGAGCAGATCCGGCGTGCGGGTCACCATGGTGCAGCTGCCCGCGGTCAACACCCCGCAGTTCGACTGGGTCCTCAACCGGCTGCCCCGCCGGGCCAGGCCCGTCCCGCCGGTGCACCAGCCCGAGGTGGCGGCCCGCGGCGTCCGCTACGCCGCCGACCACCCGGGGCGCCGCGAGTACTGGGTGGGTGCCAGTACCGCCGCCACCCTGATCGCCAACGCGATCGCGCCCGGCCTGCTCGACCGCTACCTGGCCCGTACCGGGATCGGCTCCCAGCAGGACGACCGGCCGCGCCGCTCCGGGGAGCGGGCCAACCTCTGGGCGCCGGCCGACTCCACCGACGACCACGGCGCGCACGGCCGCTTCGACGACGAGGCGCGCGAGCGCAGCGCCCAGCTGTGGGCCTCCCAGCACCACGGCCTGCTCGCCGCCGGCGCGGTGCTGTTGATCGGCGCGGCCGCCGGCGCCCTCGCCCGGGGGCGGTGACGCGATGCCCGCGACGGACCGGCAGCCGGCCGCGACCGACCGGCGACCCGCCGTACCGACCTTCGGGGTCGAGGAGGAGTTCCTGCTGGTCGACCGCCGCACCCGGCTTCCGGCCGAACGCGCCCCCGAGGTGATCGCCGAGGCGGCGACGGTGCTGGGCGACCAGGTCCAGGCGGAGTTCTTCCCCGTGCAGGTCGAGGTGTGCACCCGCCCCGCCGGGCGGCTCGACGACCTGCGCGCCGACCTCGTCCGGCTGCGCGCCGTCGTCGCCGCGGCCGCGGACGGCGCCGACTGCCTGCTGGTCGCCTCAGGCACGCCCATCCTGTCCGCACCCGGGCCCCGGCCCGGCCGCATCACCGACAGCGAACGCTACCGGACCATCGCGGCCCACTACGCCGGCGTGCTCGACGACTACGACGGCGCGATCTGCGGCTGCCACGTGCACATCGGCGTGGCCGGCCGGGGGCAGGCCCTGGCCCTCGGCAACCACCTGCGGCCCTGGCTCCCGGTCCTCCAGTCACTCACCGTCAACTCCCCTTTCACGGCGGGCCGGGACAGCGGCTTCGCCAGCTGGCGCACCGTCCAGTGGGCCCGCTGGCCGACCGTCGGCCCCGCCCCCGTCCTCGACGAGGAGCAGTACGAGGCGCTGGCGGACGCCCTGGTGGCGTGCGGCGTCCTGCTCGACCGCCGGATGATCTACTGGTACGCCCGGCCCTCCGAGCACGTCCCGACGCTGGAGGTGCGGATCGCCGACGTCAACGCCGACCTGACGACCGTCCTGCTGCTCGCCGCCCTGCTGCGCGGCCTCGCGGCCGTCCTGCTCCGCGAGATCGAGGACGGAAGGCCCGCGCCCGCCTTCCCGGCCGGGCTCCTCGGCGCCGCCCACTGGCAGGCCGCCCGCACCGGGCTGGCCGGCGACGGCGTCGACCCGGGCACCCGGCGGCGCACCCCGATGGCCGTCCTCGTCCAGCGGCTGCTGGAACGCGCCGCCCCCGGCCTGGACGCGGCCGGCGACCTGGCCTTCGTGGAGGGCGCGCTCGGCGGCCTGCGCCGGCTCGGCACCGGCGCCACCCGCCAGCGGCGCGCCCTCCACCACCACCGCCGGCTGACGGCCGTCGTCGACGAACTCGCCGACCTGACCGCCGCCGTGCCCTGAGCAGGGCCCGCCGGCGCGGTTCGTCCGCCCCTCGAAACCCGTCGCCGCCCGCACGGGACCACCGGTAGCGTGCGCCCGGCACGGCCACGAGACCCCCGGGGGACGACACGATGCTCGACGCCACACCGCTCGCCGGCACCCACGTGCGGCTGGAGCCGCTCGACCACCGCCACTTCAGCGTCGTCCGCCCGGACTGGCCGGCGGTCAGGGAGGCACTCACCGAACGCCTCGCCCGCGCCACCCGCTGAAACCTGACCACTGAAACCCTGACCGCTGACCCCCGCCCGCGCGGCCCCGGGCCACCGACCCGCCGTCCCGGGGCCGTGCGCCGGCCTGCGACCATGTCCCCTTCCGCACCGAGCAGGGGGACCGCATGGAGCTACGGCAGCTGCGCTGCTTCGTCGCCGTGGCCGAGGAGCTGCACTTCGGCCGGGCCGCCGAACGGCTGTTGCTCGGCCAGCCCGCCGTGAGCCAACAGGTCCGGCGGCTGGAACGGGAGTTGAAGGTCGAGCTGTTCGACCGTTCACCCCGGTACGTGCGGCTCACTCCGGCCGGCGAGCGCTTCCTGCCCGCGGCGCGGGACGTCCTCTCCGCGGAGGGCGCCGCCCGCGCGCTCGCCGCCGACCTGGCCGCGCCCGCCGTGCTGCGGCTCGGCACCGTCACCGGGCTCGGCGAGCGGCTCGACCGGATCCTGGACGCCTACCAGCTCCGTGCCCCCCGGGTGCGCGTCGAACTCCACGCCGCCCCGGTCCGCGACCGGCTGGCAAGACTGGCGGACGGTCGGCTCGACGCCGCCTTCGTCCGCGGCGCCGTCCCCGACGACAGCCCGGACCTGCGCTTCCTGCCCGGCTGGCAGGACGAACTGGTGATCGCGCTGCCCGCCCGGCACCCCCTCGCCGGGCAACCCGTGGTCGAACTCGCCGAACTCGCCGACCTGCCGCTGCGGATGACCGAACGCCGCAACCACCCGGCGCTGGTGGACCTGGTGACGGAGGCCTGTGCGCGGGCCGGCTTCCGCCCGGTGCCCGGCCCCGCCCACACCACCTTTCAGGACACCCTGGCCGCCATCGGCACGGGTGCCCCGATGTGGACGGTGGTGTACGCGGCCAACGCCCGGATGACCAACGCCCGCCGGGTCGTCTTCCGCCCCTGCCGCACCCCGCTGTCCCTGCCCACCTCGGTCGCCGTCCGGCGTTCCGCCCCGCTCCCCCGGCTGCTCCTGGAGGCCTGCCGAACGCCCCCGGGCTGCGACGATCACGATTCGTGATCGCTGCCGGAGCGATTCGGGTCTGGGTGCGGGCGGCGGAATCGGATGGACTGTCTCCCGGCCGGAGAGACCGGCCGGAAGTCCGGTGAGGAGCCGAGGATGCCGATCGTCACCATTCAGCAGGGCCCGCGCGACGTGGAGCAGAAGCGCGAGCTGGTCGAGAAGATCACCGAGGCCTTCGTGGAGGCGCTGGAGGTCCCCGCGGAGAGCGTGTTCGTGTGGATCCAGGAGTACCCGGCGCAGAACTGGGGCGTGGCCGGCAAGCTCACCGCCGACCGGTAGCCGGGCGGCGCCCGGTCGGGGCCACGACCCCGACCGGCGGCCCGGCCGGAGGGCACGCCGACACCGGCCGAAGCGCCCGCCCGCCGACCGGAGGGCCGCCTACCCGTCGGAGCGCGGGTGGAAGGGCACAGCGACGTCCGCCACGTGCTCGCCCGGCTCGGCGGTGCCCCAGTTCGGGTAGTACACCTCCCGGTCGGCGGCGCTGCGGACGCGGCGGTGCTCGGCGAGCCAGGCGCCGACGGCGTCGTGGGCGGCGGCCATCGCCCGGTAGCCGTCCTGCCGCTTCGTCAGGGCGGTGTACGCCTCGCGGTGCGCGGGCTCGATCCGCACCCCGATCGGCCCGGACGGTTCGACCGTGTTCCGCGTGGGGGCGCAGACCTCGACCAGGCCGTCGGAGTCCTCGCTCACCAGGCCGTGGTAGACGGCGAAGACGGGGCCGGAGAGGCACGCCCCGGTCTCCCTCAGCCGGGTGAAGAGCCGCTCGCTCGCCTCCGCGAGGAAGCCGGGCAGGTCGGCGGCGGTGACGTGGCGCCGGGTGAACAGCACCGTCTGTTCGGGCACGTCGCGTTCCGCGATCTCGTACATGGTCGGGTTCCCTCCGGTCAGTACCGCCCGGGCGTAGCCCACCGCCTCCCGGCGGGCCGTGTGCACGGACTCCTGCTCCCGCCAGTAGCCGTCGAGCAGCCGCGCCGCCTCCTCGCCGTCCGCGTCGAGCACCGCCGCGATCCGTGCCAGCGGCACGTCGGCGGCGCGCAGCAGGGCGATGCGGCGGGCCCGTTCGACCTGGGCGGGGCCGTAGTGGCGGAACCCGGTCCGCGGATCGACCCGGGCGGGCGGCAGCAGCCCGCGGTCCCCGTACAGCCGTAGGGCCTTGGGGCTGAGCCTGGTCCTGGCCGCGAGCTCCCCGATGGTGATCAAGTCCTCTTGCACGCCGCCACTGTGCCGTCTGCCCCTGGGGAAGGGGCAAGCCCCACCGCTCCGGCCGCGGTCCGGAGCGGAGACGGAACCCGGCAATCCGGCGCGGCGGGTGGCGGCGAATCAAGGGCAGGAAGGCGACGGATTCTCCGCCCACCGGCGTGAATCCCCGGAGCCGCCCCCTGCAGGACGGAGCCCCGAGCCCGATTCCGCACGGAGGGAGCGGTCTCCGCGCTCGTCCGCCGGGTGCGCCCGGCCGCCTTCCCGTCCCTGACGGCACGTCTGTGAGAGGAGGTGTACAGCCATGCGCACGAACCGGATGAGGAACTCGCTGGCGGCTGCCGCCGTCGCGGTGACACTGGCCGGCGGTACGGCCCTGACCACCGCCGCGTCGGCCTCGGCGGCGCCCGTCACGGCCGCTTCCCAGTCCCAGCAGCAGGGCCGGTACACCTGGCACCCCGGCTGGTGGGAGAACAAGCTCGTCTCCGGGAGCTGGGAGAAGGTCTGGCACGCCGGCTGGTGGCAGACCCAGTGGCACCCCGGCTGGTGGGACGGCCACCACCACTGGCACCACGGCTACTGGTACAAGATGTGGCACCCGGGCTGGTGGGAGAACCGCTGGCAGAGCGCCCACTGGGAGAAGGTCTGGTACGCCGGTTACTGGACGTGACCCTGCCCGGGCCCCGTCCACGCACCGGTGCGCGGCTCCCACCCGTGGGGCCGCGCACCGGCGAGGCCGGCAGCCGCCGCACGGCTGCCGGCAGGTCCGAGGACACCCGCGCCGCCGTTGCCGACGGCGCACCGCCGTGGAAATGCCGTGAGAGCCATGACCACCACCGCACCCCTCCGACGGCCGGACCGCACCGACCGCCCGGCCGACCAGCTGCCGGCCGACCCGTCGTCCGCCGCGCTCCGGTTCGACCGGGACGTCCGCCGGATCCCCGAACTACGGTCTTTCGCGCGGACGTTCGTCCTGCGCACCCGCCCGGGGCGGGCCGCTCACCTCGCGGACGTGCTGCTGGTGGTCACCGAGCTGGCCACCAACGTCGTCCGCCACACCGAGGGCCCCGGTCTGCTGACCCTGACCGCACGGGCGGACGGCACCGAGGTCACGGTCGGCGACGGCAGCCGCCGACTGCCCGTCATCCGCCTGAGCAGCCCGGGCGGCCTCTCGGGACGCGGCCTCGTCCTCGTCGCCGCGGTCTGCGAACGCCTCGACGTCACGCTCGACCCGGGCGCGGGCAAGACCCTGCGCGCTACGCTGACCGACCGGCCACCGGTGGCCCGGGCCACCTCCCGGCCGGAGGGGCGCACGCGGACCTGGTAGGCCGCGGAACCGCCGGCACCGCCGCGGCGGGCCCGAGGGCGCGGCGAGGAAGAGGACCAATCGGCCACCCCGGCGGCCTCGAATGCCAGGTAGGAGCAGCCCCCGCCACCGCTCCGCCCGCCCTCCCCTGGAGATCCCCATGCCCGTCACACCCGGCCGCACCGCACCGCCGCCAGGACACCGCTCCGGACGGACGGCACGGGCCCGGCCATGAACACGATCGCCCACCTGTCCGCCGCCCCCGAGCCCGATCCCGACCTGAAGCCGCTGGTCGCCCGCGTCGCCAAGGGCGACCGGGACGCCTACACGCAGCTGTACGACGCGCTGGCGGTCCGCGCCTACAACCTGGTGCGCCGGGTGCTGCGCGACGAGGCGCAGTCCCAGGAGGTGACCCAGGAGGTGATGCTCGACGTGTGGCGCAGCGCCGCCCGCTACGAGCCGGACCGCGGTGACGTGGTGCCGTGGGTGATGACGATCGCGCACCGGCGGGCCGTGGACCGGGTCCGCTACTGCCGCGCCGCGGCCGAGCGCGACCGCAAGGTCGCCGCCACCACCGGGGAGACCTCCTTCGACGTCGTCGCCGAGGAGGTCGAGACGGCCCTCGAGCACCAGCAGGTCCGCCGCTGTCTGCGCCGACTCACCCTGCTGCAGCGTCAGTCCGTGCTGCTGGCCTACTACCGGGGGCTCACCTACAGCGAGGTCGCCGCCCACCTCGACACACCGCTCGGCACCGTCAAGACCCGCCTGCGGGACGGCCTGATCCGGCTCCGCGACTGCCTGGGAGCCGACTCATGACCATCGCACACGACGCCGACGTCCACCTGCTCACCGGCGCCTACGCCGCCCACGCCCTGGACGCCGCCGAGAGCGAGGCGTTCGAGCGCCACCTCGCCGACTGCGAGGCCTGCGCACTGGAGGTCGACGGCTTCGCCGCCACCCTGGCCCGGCTCGGCGCCGCCCAGGCCGTCCTGCCCCCTCCCGCGCTGAGACCCCGGGTCCTGGGCCGGCTGGAGCAGACCCGCCAGCTGCCGCCCCGCACCCGGTCCACCCCGCTCCCCGCGCCGCGGCGCGGGCCGGGCCGCACCCGCTGGCCGCGGTTCGCGCTCGCCGCGTCGACGCTGCTCGCCACCTCCCTGGGCGTCCTCGCCTACCAGCAGCACGACCGGGCCGACACCGCGCGCAGCCAGGCCGCCGAACTCCGCGAGCAGCAGACCGTCTTCGGGGAGCTCCTCACCGCCCCGGACGTCCGCGTCACCACCACCGCCTCGGGAACACCCGGGACCGGCACCGGCACCGTGGTCTGGTCCCCCAGCCACAACCAGGCCGGGTTCCTCGCCGCCGGGATGCCCCAGCCCGCTCCCGGGCGGGTCTACGAACTGTGGCTGAACCACGACGGGACCATGAGCCCGGCCGGCCTGCTGCCCGGCGGCGACGGCTCGCTCGTCCTCACCGCCCCGCTCGACCGCGCCCGCGCCGTCGCCGTCACCGACGAACCCGCGGGCGGATCGCCGCACCCGACCACCGCGCCGATCATGGTGCTGCCCCTGGGCGCCTCGCGCAGCGCGTGAGGGCGCGGCCGGGACACCCGGCCGCGCCGGACACCCCGGCGCGGCGCACCGAGCGTCTAGGCGGCCGGCGGCCACCCGACCGGCTCCGGCCGGAGGGCGCGCAGGGCGGCGAGGGTGGCGGCGATCGCGGGCTCGTGCCCCGTGCCGGGGCGGACGGCGGCCTCGATCGTGCGGGCGAGCGCCGTGTCGGTCACCCGGAGCGCGGTGAGTGCGGGCGGCAGGTGCGAGGCGGCCAGGAGGGGGATCAGGGCGGCGTGGCCCGCACTCCCGGCGAGGGCGATCATGGCCGTGAAGTCGGTGCAGACGTGCCGCACCCGGGGGGTGAAGCCCGCCGACCGGCAGGCCTGGAGCACCGCGTCCCCGCAGGCGGTCTGCGCCGGGGCGGTGATCCATGTCGTGTCGGCGAGCTCCCGCAGGTCGAGGGGGGCCCGGTCCGGCCGGACGGCCGGATGGTGGCGGGGCAGGACGGCGACCAGGGGGTCGGTGAGCAGCGTCCGGTATTCCACGCCCTCGGACGGCGGCGTGGCCAGGTTGTCGTACCGGTAGACGAGGGCGACGTCGGCGCGGCGCTGCAGCAGCAGTCGCACGGCGGCCTCGGGTTCGGCCTCGGTGATGTGGAGCCGGACGTCCGGGTGGGTGTCCTCCAGGGCCGTGGCCAGCGGCGCGGCCACCGGCGCGAGGGCGCTGGGGAAACAGGCGAGGTGCAGGGGGCCCGCGGGTGAACCGGCGGCCGTGTGCAGGCGGCTGCGGGCGCGTTCGAGGGCGGCGAGCACGTGCTCGGTGTCGCCGTTCAGGCGGCGGCCCGCGGCGGTGAGGTGGACGGAGCGGCCGGTGCGCTCCAGCAGGCGGGTGCGGGTCTCCTCCTCCAGCAGCCGCAGCTGCTGGGAGACGGCGGAGGGGGTGACGCCGTGGAGATCGGCCACGGCGGTCACCGTGCCGTGCACCTCCAGGTCGCGGAGCAGGACGAGGCGACGAACATCGAGCATCAGTCCATCTTAACGAACGACTGTAGGAGATGTAGCTGGACGCCGTGCACCCTGTCCGGCGACCCTGGCTGCTGCCGGTTCCACCCCCATCAAACAGTGCCAGGAGTGCCTCGTGCGTGCCACCGTCATCCACGGCCCCAACGACATCCGGATCGAGCAGGTGCCGGACGCGGTCGTGCAACGGCCGACCGACGCCGTGGTGCGGGTCGTCAGCGCCTGCATCTGCGGCAGCGACCTGTGGGCCTACCGGGGCGTCGCGGCCCGGGTCCCCGGCCAGCGGATCGGCCACGAGTTCCTCGGCATCGTCGAGGAGGTCGGCGCCGAGGTGACCGGCTTCGCGCGCGGCGACTTCGTGGTCGCCCCCTTCGTCTGGTCCGACGGCACCTGCGACCACTGCCGCGAGGGGCTGCACACCTCCTGCCCGCAGGGCGGCTTCTGGGGCGAGGTCGGTTCCGACGGCGGCCAGGGCGAAGCCGTCCGCGTCCCGTTCGCCGACGGCACCCTGGTCGGACTGCCGAAGGAGGCGGCCGGCGAGGAGAAGCTGCTGCCCGCCCTCCTCGCCCTCTCCGACGTGATGAGCACCGGCCACCACGCCGCCGTCACCGCCGGCGTCCGGCCGGGCAGCACCGTCGCGGTGGTCGGCGACGGCGCGGTCGGCCTCTGCGGGGTGCTCGCCGCGCAGCGCCTCGGCGCCGGCCGGATCATCGCACTGGGCCGCCACGAGGCGCGCACGGCGATCGCCCGCACCTTCGGCGCGACCGACGTGGTGGCCGAGCGCGGCGCGGACGCGGTCGAGGCGGTCAAGGCACTCACCGGCGGTCAGGGCGCACACGCCGTGCTGGAGGCCGTCGGCACCGAGGAGTCGATGCGCACGGCGATCTCCATCGCCCGGGACGGCGGCGCGGTCGGCTACGTCGGCGTGCCGCACGGCGGCCCCGCCGGCGTCGACATCGCCCAGATGTTCGACCGGAACGTCTCGCTGCGCGGCGGCGTGGCCCCCGCCCGCGCCTACATCCCGGAGCTGCTGCCCGACGTGCTGTCCGGCGCGATCGATCCCGGCCTGGTCTTCGACCGCACCGTCGGCCTCGACGGCGTGCCGGAGGGCTACCGCGCGATGGACGAGCGCACCGCGCTGAAGGTGCGCATCGCCTTCTGACACGGCGTCCGTCCCGGACGACACCCGAGGCCGCTCGCCCTCCCGAGGAGGGCGAGCGGCCTCACGCCTTCCCGGGCAGCCTCACTCCCGAGCGGCCTCACGCCCGGCTGCGCACCTCACGCCTTTCCGGGCAGCCGCAACTCCCGTTCGAGGGCGGACAGGGCGAAGGTGTGCGCGGAGTCCCGCTGCCATCGCGGGCGCCCGAACATCACGTCGCCGGAGAGCCCGTTGAGCATGGCCACCGTCCTGATGACGAACTCGGACGGGTCCACGTCGGCGAACTGCCCGAGGGCCCGCCCCTCCAGGACGATGGCCTCCAGCTGCTCCTCCCAGGCCTCGGACAGCGCGGTGAGGAGCTGCCGGCCGGCGTCGTCGTGGCGCTGCGCCAGCACCTGCGTCCACAGGGCGTAGCGCTCGTCGCCCTGGTGACGGGGCAGGTAGTAGCGGACGAACAGCGCCAGCTTCTCGGCCGGGGACGCGGCCCGCTCCGCGGCCTGCTGGAACTGCGCCACGAGGTCCGCCTCGCTCCAGGCCAGGACCTCCAGCAGCAGGCGGTCCTTCTTGCCGAAGTGGTACAGGATGTGGCCGGTGCTCATCCCGGCCCGCGCGGCGATGTCCGTCATCCGCACGGCCGCGGGGCCCTTCTCGGCGATGGCGCTGATGGCGGCCCGCATCGCCCGTCCCCGCGCCTCGTCACCGCTGGGCTGCCGCTTCCGGTCGACCGAGGCCAGCGCGGGCTGGGGCGCGGCGCCCGGTTCCGTGCCCGTGGCGGGCCTGGTCGCGCCCTCCGTCGGAAGGGGGCGCTGCGGCGGTGCGGGCTCGGTCTCTGGCGTCGACATGGCCTCACCTCGGTGCTGGGGATCTAGATTCTTAGTCTAGACTGAAAATCTAGCCAGTGCGACCGGACGCGCGACGGCCCCGCATACGCGGCCGGCCGCAGCGACGTCCCCCGGTCCGCCCGTACGACCCGAACCCTCCAGGAGGCACCCGAATGACGCGCCGATTCGACGTTGTGGAGACCTGTATCGCCGCTCTGCGCGCGGCGCTGGAGAAGGGCGAGACCACCGCGGTCGAGCTCCTCGACGCCTACCTCGCCAGGATCGACGCGTACGACCGGCCCGGCACCGCGACCGCGCTCAACGCGATGGTCGTGATGAACCCCGAGGCCCGCGCCGAGGCCGAGGCCTCCGACGCCCGCCGCGCGCGCGGCGAGACGCTCGGCCCGCTGGACGGCATCCCGTACACCGCCAAGGACAGCTACCTCGCGAAGGGCCTGACGGCCGCGGCCGGTTCGCCCGCCTTCGAGCACCTCGTCGCCCAGCGCGACGCCTTCGCCATCGAGCGGCTGCGCGCCGGCGGGGCCGTCCTGATCGGCCTGACCAACATGCCCCCGATGGCGAACGGCGGCATGCAGCGCGGCGTGTACGGCCGCGCGGAGAGCCCGTACAGCGCCGACTGGCTGACCAGCGCCTACGGCTCCGGCTCGTCCAACGGCTCGGGTACCGCGACCGCGGCGTCCTTCGGCGCCTTCGGCCTCGGCGAGGAGACCTGGTCCTCGGGCCGCGCGCCCGCCTCGTACAACGCGCTGTGCGCCTACACGCCCAGCCGCGGCGTGATCTCGGTGCGCGGCAACTGGCCGCTGGTGCCGACCATGGACGTCGTCGTCCCGCACACCCGCACGATGGCCGACCTGTTCGAGCTGCTCGACGTCATCGTGGCCGACGACCACGACACCCGCGGCGACCTGTGGCGCGCCCAGCCGTGGGTGCAGCTGCCCGCCCCGTCGCAGGTCCGCCCCACCTCGTACCCGGCGCTCGCCCCCGCGGACGCGCAGGCGGCCCGCGCCGCGCTCGCCGGCAAGCGCGTCGGCGTCCCCCGGATGTACATCAACGCCGACCTCGAGGCCGGCACCAACCCCGAGGGCGGCATCGGCGGCCAGACCGGCCAGCGCATCGACACCCGCCCCTCGGTGATCGACCGGTGGGAGGCCGCGCGCCGCGACCTGGAGGCGGCCGGCGCCGAGGTCGTCGAGGTCGACTTCCCCGTCGTGTCCAACTACGAGTCCGACCGCCCCGGCGCCCCCTCGCTCTCCACCCGCGGCCTGGTCGGCGCCGACTTCCTCAAGGTCGAGATCGAGGACCTCTCCGCCTGGGCGTGGGACGACTTCCTGCGGGCCAACGGCGACCCGGCGCTCGCCACCCTGACCGAGGTCGACGGCGACCGGATCTGGCCCAAGCAGCAGGGCGAACTCCCGGACCGCTACGCCGGTTTCGACGACACCATCGTCGAGTACCCGCGCTTCGTGCGCGAGCGCCCGTACGCCTCGTTCACCGACATGCCGCACCTCGAGGAGGGGCTGCGGGGCCTCGAGGAGACCCGCCGGGTCGACCTGGAGCTGTGGATGGACGACCTGCGCCTGGACGCCGTGGTGTTCCCCGCGGTCGCCGACGTCGGCCCCGCCGACATGGACGTGTCCGAGGCCTCCGCCGACCTCGGCTGGCGCAACGGCGTCTGGGTCGCCAACGGCAACCTGGTGCCCCGTCACCTCGGCATCCCGACCGTGACCGTGCCCATGGGCACCATGCCGGACACCGGCATGCCCGTCGGGCTCACCTTCGCCGGGCGCGCCTACGACGACAACGCCCTGCTCACCCTCGCCGCGGCCTTCGAGGCGACGGGCGACCGCCGGACGGAGCCGACCCGCACCCCGCGGCTGGCCGCCGAGTAGGGCGCAGTGACCTGCCGGCCCGGAAAGGCCGGCAGACGCCCCCGTTCCGGGGTCACCGCGGCGGCGGTCGACCCCGGAACGGGGATCCGGGGGATGGCGCGCGCCCGGGGGCGGACGGAGCAGGCCGGGAGCGGAACCGCCCACCGGCGCGAGCCGCGCGGGCGAACTGGCAGGATGCCCGCGTGGACTCGATCGTGCGCGCCGCTGCAGAACTCCTGGACACCGGACTGTCCGCACCCGTCGACCTCGGCGGAAGCCGGCGCAGCACCGTGCTGCGCTGCCGGACCGCCTCCGGCGGCAGCGTGATCGTCAAGGCCTACACCGAAGGACCGGAGGCCCGGCGGTGCTTCGCCGCGGAGGCCGCCGGGCTCTCCTTCGGCCTGGCCGGCCCCGAGCTGCTCGGCGCGGACCCGAAGGCCCCGCTGCTGGTCATGGCGGACCTCGGCGACGCGCCGACGCTGGCGGACGTGCTGCTGGGAAGCGACCGGAAGGCCGCGGAGGACGGCCTGGTGGCCTGGGCCCGCGAGCTCGGGCGGCTGGCCGCGAAGTCCGCACACCGACGCGACGAGTTCCGGAAGTCGTGGGCCCGGTACGGCACGGGGACGACCTCCTGGGACGACGAGCCGTGGATCGCACGGGACGCGGCCGCCCTGCCCGCGCTGCTCGACGCGGCCGGAGTCGAGGTGCCCGCGGGGCTCGGTGCGGAACTCGCCCGCATCGGAACGGCGGGCGGGGAGGAGTACCCGGCCTTCACCCCGGGCGACACCTGCCCCGACAACAACCTGCTGACGCCGCGGGGGCTGCGGCTGATCGACTTCGAAGCCGCCTGCTACCAGTCGGTGTTCCTGACGGCCGCGTACTGCCGGATGCCGTTCTCCACCTGCTGGTGCGTCTTCACCCTGCCGCCGGAGACCGCCCGGAAGGCCGAGGAGGCCTACCGGGCGGAAGTCGTCCCGGTCTACCCGGCGCTGGCCGAGGACACGGTGTGGCGGGCCGGGATGCGGCAGGCCGTCGTGCTCTGGACGGTGAACGCGACCGTGCGCCTGCTGCCGCGCACGGTAGAGGACGGTCCCATGCACAGGACCCGGCGCCCCGTGGCGACCAGGCGCCAGGTCCTCCGGAACCGCTGGCAGGTCGCGAGCACCGTCGACGGGTTCCCGGCCTTCGCCCGGACCGTGCGCAACCTGCTGGACAAGGCCGCCCGCGAGTGGACCGTGGCTCCGCTCCCCCGCTATCCCGCCTTCCGCACCGCGCCGGCGGGCCTCGACCAGCCCTAGGGGAACCACGGATCCGCGTGCGGCCGGGCCGAAGCCCTGATCCACGGTGCGGCGCACCCAGGAACGGCGCAGCCTGGAGGCCCTCCCCGGAGGCTGCCAGGTTGAGTCGCCATGAGCAGCGATCAGTTCCCCCCGCACGCCGACCCGTACGCCGGCCCGTCGGTCGGCGCCGACGGCGCGCGTGCCGTCCACCGCCCCACCGACACCGCCCGCCGCCCCCTCCTGGAGCGGCTCCGCCGGACCGCCGCCGACCCGGGGCGCCGCATCCTCTTCACCGGCGCCACCGTCCTCACCATGGACCCGGCGCCGGGCACCCTCGACGTCGGCGACCTGCTGGTGTCTGGCAGCACCATCAGCGCCGTCGGCACCGACCTCCGGGCCCGCGGGGCCGCGACGGACGCGATCGTGGTCGACGCCACCGGGACGATCCTCGCGCCCGGCTTCGTGGACACCCACCGCCACGCCTGGCAGGCCCAGTTGCGCCGGACCATGCCCGACGTGAACGACCTCGCCGGGTACGTCTCCACCACGCTCGCCGGGCTCGCCCCGGTCTACCGGCCCCACGACATGTACGTCGGCACCAGGCTGGCCGCGCTGGCCGCCGTCGACGCGGGAATCACCACGATGCCGGACTTCTCGCACAACTCGCGCAGCGCCGCCCACTCCGACGCCGCCGTCCGTGCCCTGGTCGACAGCGGCATCCGGGGCGTGCACGCCGCGAGGGGCCCGCACGTCGGTGCCTGGGACGGGCAGTGGCCCGCCGATCTGGCCCGCCTGCACGCGCAGTACACCGGCAGCCGGACGACCGTCCGCCTCGCCGCCTTCGCCACCGACCGGATCGCGGGCCCCGGTCTGGCCTACGGGCCGGAACTCGCCCGCCGGGCGGCCGACCTGGGCATCGGCGTGAGCGTGGACGCGGTCTTCGGGCCCGAGTCCTCGGAGGCGGTCCTCCGCTGGGAACGCCAGGGGCTGCTCACGGCGACGCGCCACCCCCGCACCGGTTGACGGGATCGGGACCGCCGCGTCCGCGGCGGGCGCGGCGGGCGCGGCGGGCGCGGCTGGTTCCGGCCGAGGCCCCTCAGGGCACGGCCAGGTATCCCTGGACGGTCCTGGCCAGGAGCGGGGCGACGTGGTCCACGGGCGCGGAGGCGAGCGGTTCCACCTGGATCACATAGCGCGCCATCGCCAGTCCGACGATCTGCGACAGCACCAGCTCCACCCTCAACTCCGGATTCTCCAGGTCGAGTTCACCGGCCAGGCGGCCCACCAGCTCGGTGACCATGAAGCCCCGCACCAGCGCCGCGACCTCCTCGCTGGCGGCCGCCGTGCGCAGCAGTGCCAGCAGCCGGTCCCGCACGGCCGGCTGTTCCCAGAGCCCCAGGACGAAGGCGGCCACCCGCTCGCCGACGCGGTCCCGCTCCCCCGCGAGCACCTGCTCCACGACGACCCGCGGGTCCACCGGGAAGTCCAGCGCCGCCAGGAACAGGCGGTCCTTGGTGCCGAAGTAGTGGTGCAGCAGCGCCGCGTCCACCCCGGCCGCCCGGGCGATCGCCCGCATGCTCGCCTTCTGGTACCCACGCGCCCCGAACTCCGCCCGCGCGGCCGCCAGCACCGCGCCCCGGGTGTCCTCGCCGCCCGGGCGCCGGCCGACCCGCTTCCGCTCTTTCCCCTCGCCACTCACCGGGCCATTGTCCCCGGAGCGGGCGCGCGGCACTTGACCGGCACCCTCCCCCGGCGCAAAACTCATCACATGATGAATTCCTCGGCGGGGCCGGACGCCCCCGCCATCCGGATCACCGGCCTGACCGTCGAACGAGGCGGCCGGACCGTCCTCCACGCCCTCGACCTCGACCTCGCCCGCGGCACCATCACCGGCCTGCTCGGCCCGAGCGGCTGCGGCAAGACGACCCTGCTGCGCTCCGTCGTCGGCGTGCAGCGCACCGCCGCCGGCCGGGTCAAGGTGCTCGGCCTGGAGGCCGGGAGCCCCGCCCTGCGCCACCGCGTCGGGTACGTCACCCAGGCCCCCTCCGTCTACGGCGACCTCACCGTCGCCGAGAACCTCGCCTACTTCGCCGCCGTCCTCGACGCACCTGCCACCGACCCCGCCCGGGTGATCGCCCTGGTCGGCCTGACCGGCCACGAGCAGCACGTCACCGACCGCCTCTCCGGCGGACAGCGCGCCCGCGTCTCGCTCGCCGCCGCCCTCCTCGGCGCCCCCGAGCTGCTGATCCTCGACGAACCCACCGTCGGCCTCGACCCGGTGCTCCGCGCGGACCTCTGGCAGCTCTTCCGCCGCCTCGCCGACGCCGGCACCACCATGCTGGTGTCCAGCCACGTCATGGACGAGGCCACCCGCTGCGACCGCCTGCTCCTGATGCGCGAGGGCCGTCTGATCGCCCACGACACCCCGGACGAACTGCTCCGCGCCACCGGCGCACCCGACATCGACAGCGCGTTCCTGGAGCTCGTGGAGGCCGCCAGATGAACACCCGACACCCCCGGCCCCCGGCGGCGCCCGCCCTGCGGCGCACCCTTGCCACCGCCCGCCGCGTCCTCACCCAGCTGCGCCACGACCCGCGCACCGTCGCCCTGCTCCTGGTCGTCCCCTGCCTGCTGCTCGTCCTGCTCACGTACATGTTCGACGCCCAGCCGGCCACCTTCGACCGGATCGGCCCCGCCCTGCTCGGCGTCTTCCCGCTGCTCGTGATGTTCCTGGTCACCTCCGTCGCCATGCTCCGCGAGCGGACCACGGGCACCCTGGAACGGCTGCTCACCATGCCGCTGGGCAGGCTCGACCTCCTGCTCGGGTACGCCGTGGCCTTCGGCCTCGTCGCCCTGCTCCAGGCGACGCTCGCCACCGCGCTCGCCCTCGGCCCGCTCGACCTGCACATCGCCGGCCCCACCTGGCTGGTCTTCGCCGTCGCCGTCGCCGACGGTCTGCTCGGCATGGCCCTGGGCCTGCTGGTGTCGGCGTTCGCCTCGACGGAGTTCCAGGCCGTCCAGTTCCTGCCCGCGGTCCTCCTCCCCCAGCTGCTCCTGTGCGGGCTCTTCGTCCCGCGCGACGGCATGGCCACCGCCCTGCGCTGGATCTCCGACGTCCTGCCGCTCTCCTACGCCGTCGACGCGATGACCCGCCTCACCACCACCGCCACCGCCGACCCCGCCGTCGCCCGCGACCTCGCCGTCGTCACCGGCGCCGCCCTCCTCGCCCTCGCCCTCGGCGCCGCCACCCTCCGCCGCCGCACCCCCTAGCCGAGCGCGGGCCCACCCGGCCCCGAAGGCTCGGGGCGGGTGGGCCGAGGTCCGTCATCGCGGGCGAACCAGCGGGCGGAGGCGTCGGGTTCACCCACTGGAAGGGGCGCGCGCCCGGGGTGGCCGGGGGGTGTCGGTTCCGGTGGGTCCGGGCGCGCGCCTGCTCGGGGGAGGTGGGTCAGACGGTGAGGAGGGCGGGGCTGGCGGCCTTGTCGGTGGGCAGGAAGTCGTCGGGGACGGGGTACTGGCCGAGGACGTAGTTGAGGATCGCCGCGTGCATGGCCTCGACGGGGGCGATGCTGGCCGCGGTGGCGATCCCAGCGGGGCTGGTGACGTTGTAGGTCGCGAAGAGGTAAGTCTGGGCGGCCTGGTTCTCCAGCTGGAGGGCCAGCTTGGCGACGTCGCCGACGGAGGCGGCCTTGCCGAGCGCGGCGAGGGTGTCGGGCTGGTTGGACAGCGGGACGCCGGTGATGGCGGGCAGTCCGGCACCGGTGAGGACGGCGTTCCAGGCCTTGGCGTGGTCGGCGTGCTGGGACTGCGCGGTGGTGATGAAGTTCGCCACCGCCGGGGGGACCGTGCCGAGCTTGCCGGCCTTGGCCGCGTCCAGCGCCGCCTGGTAGGCGACGACGGCCTGGTTCTCCAGCGCGGTGGCCAGCGCCACCACCTTCAGGTCCCCGGTGTACTGCCCGGACGCCGAGGGCGAGCCGGGCGTCGGGGAGGCGGGGCTGGTGGGTGCCGGGCTGGTGACGCTCTTACTGCTGGAGCAGGCCGCCAGGACGAGGGCGGCGGCGGCCCCGCCCGCGCCGACGAG
The DNA here is from genome assembly GCF_044768035.1 of Kitasatospora sp. NPDC101176. Taxonomy (NCBI): domain Bacteria; kingdom Bacillati; phylum Actinomycetota; class Actinomycetes; order Kitasatosporales; family Streptomycetaceae; genus Kitasatospora; species Kitasatospora sp. NPDC101176. The sequence goes on along the minus strand of NZ_JBIWPA010000041.1, from coordinate 54,780 downwards.
GAAGCGGCGCCGCCCCGCGTCGGCCTGCCCCGCGGCGCGGAGCTCCTCCGTCAGCTCGGCACCGGTCGCGTGCATCAGCGGGAGGGTTGCGCGGTGGGCGTCGTCCATGTCCCGTGTCAGGCGGGCGAGTTCGGCCTCGGCGATGGCGGGCTGCCAGGTGCGGTCGGCGGTCACTGGACGGCCCCTTCGGTGATCGGGGAGGCGTTGTCGGTCTTGTAGAACGCGTCGGGGAAGCCGACGCTCCCGGCGGCGGCGGGCAGCTTCGCCGGGTCGACGGGGATGGTGATCAGGTCGGCGGCGTTGCCCGCCAGCAGCGCCTGGACGGCCAGCAGCACGGCCCGGTGCTGGGCCTCGACCGGGGCGACGGAGGCGAAGAGCTTGCGCAGGTCGGCGTTGCTCACCTGGCCGACGTTCTTGGTGTACGTCTGGGCGGCGACGTCCTCCAGCGTGATGGCGAGCTTCACCACGTCGGCCGGCGTCTTGATGGTGGGCAGCGCCTGGTCGACGACGGCCTTGTACTTCGGGTCGGGGTTGTTCTGGGCCTGGCCGCCGGCGGCGGTCGCGGCGGCGTTGAAGGCCTTGGCGTGGGCCTGGTGCTGCTCGGTGGTCTTGGCGATGAACGCCGCGACCGTCTTGTTGCCGTCCTTGATGAACGGCAGTCCGGCGGCGGTCTGGTAGACGCTCACCGCCAGGTTCTCGATCGACGCGGCGGTCTGCAGCGCCATGATGTCGTCCGCCGACGCCGTCGCGGACGGGGAGGCCGCCACCGCCCGCGCCACGCCGACCAGCCCCGCGGCCCCGGCCAGGCCGGCGAGCGCGCTCCCGCGCTGCCACCACCGGCGTGCGGGCTGCGCGCCCTGTTCGAAGTCGGTCAGCGACCCGCGGGTGATCCGCATCGCGTCGCTGTTCAAGTCCTGTGACTGCTCGGTGAGTTCTTCCAGCAGCCGGGTGTCGATGTGCTCGCTGGCCATCAGGTCCCGTCTCGGCTCGTCCGCCCGGCCGGTTGCCGGGCACTTCCGTCCGGCCTTCGGCGCCCTCCCCTCACCGGCTTGGTCACCGGACCCGAACGGCCCGTCATTTCACCCGTGCGGGTGAGATCGGACGGGGGTTTGACGGCCGGCTCCCCCCAAGCCCCGCGACCCGCAGGCGCCCGGAGGAGGCCGACGGCACCCTTTCCCCGCCCCACGGGCCGTGTCATCATCTCTTCGACTCAACCGGGGGGCCGATGAGCAGCATTCCGTCAGGCGACGCTCACGAGAGCGGCAGGGTTCCACCGGCTCCCCCGCATCCGCCTCGGCCCCCGGCGGCCTCCGGCGGGCGGTGGAGCGAGTTCGCCGCCGTCGTCACGGCGCTGACGGGCGTGGCCGGGCTGGCCATCGGGTTCCTCGGCCTGCCAGCGGTGGTGCACTCCCCCACCGCATCCAGCGCGGTGGCCACCGAGACCGTGCCGGGCCCGACGGTCACGGTCACGCGGACGGTGACGGCCCCCGCGCTGCCGGACACTCCGTCCGGCACCGGGCCTGCGCCGCAACGACCATCCGCGACGGACCAGTCCCTCATGGTCCTCCCCCCGATCAACTGCTACTGCGACCTCTCCCGGGCGAAGGTCGCGATAGCGGGGAAGACCTACCAGAACTCGCTGGTCACCGGGGACGTGTACTGCAAGTCCGGTGGGGGGATCGAGTTCAACCTCAGCAAGGAGTGGTCGAAGCTCACCACCACGGTCGGAATCGAGGACAGCTCGAAGGGCCGGAGCGGAAGCGTCACCGTCTACGGCGACGACCACGAACTCAGCCGCCAGAACGTCACGTTGGGCGACAGCGTGCCGATCTCCGTGGACGTGACGGGCGTGCTCAGACTCCGCATCGCCTACACGTCCGACGGCTACTGCGGGCAGGCCCTCATCGCCGTGGGCGATCCGGTCCTGACCCGCGCCGGCTCGGCCCCTTAGCACCGTCCGGGCACGACTCGACGGGTCCGACCCGGCCGCTGTGAGCAGCCGCGGCAGGCCTCCCGGCCCGGAGCCCCACGGTGTCGTGAAGCTCCGGGAGTGCGGAGGTCGACGGTGTCGCCCGCCCCTCGCCGGTGTCAGTCGCCGTCGTCGAGGGCGGCGGCGATCTTGGCGGCCATGGCCGCCATGGCGGGGCTCCGGCCGTCGCGGGTCTGCAGCGCGGCCTCGACGGCGATCCGCATGACGGCACGGAAGTTCTCGGCCTCCGCGGGGTCGACGTCCCGGAGCAGCGCGACGGAGGCCGCGAGGGCGGGGAAGACCTGGTCGGCCAGGTCGGCGGTGGACTTCCCGCCGAGCTTCATGCCCTTGGGCTTCTCGGCGAGAACGCGGCCGACCAGCCCGGTCGCGGCGGACAGCGCCTTGCCGCCGGCGATGCCCGCCCGGGCGGAGGAGAACGCCCCGGGGTCGGCGGCGGCCATCAGGGCGACCACGCCGTGGGCCGCCGTCTGCAGCGTCAGCTTCTCGCCGCGGCCGAGGACCGTCTCGGCCACGGGTGCGGCCCGCCCCGGGCTCGCGGCGGTCATCCGGGTGGTCGCCTCGCGCTGGAGGGCGGCGGCCGAGCCGAGGAAGTCCACGATGGCGGCCAGTTCGGTGTCGTCATAGCGCGCGCACAGCCCGTCGAGGGCGACCGTCCAGTCCGCGAAGTGGGGGGCCAGGGCCTCCGTCGGACCCTCGGCGGCCTCGATGAGGACGCTCCGGCCGTCGGAGGGGTTCGGCACGCGGCGGGCGAAGCCCTTGCGCTGGAGCCGGTCGACGAGTCCGGTGACGGAGGCGGGGGCCAGCCCGGACTGTTCGCCGAGCTGGCGCGCGGTCAACGGGCCGAGGCGCTGGAGCAGGTCGATGGCCTTCTCCTCGGTGGCGCTCAGCCCGTGCAGCTGCGCGAGGGCGGTGTGGAACATCACTGCGGCGGTGCTGAGTTCCCGGCCGGCCGTGTGCAGCCGGGCCATCAGCTCGCCGCGCGAGGGCCGGTCGGTGGAGGTCATGATCCCAGACTAGCAAACTGTTTCGGTGCGCCGAAGCAGTTGCTATGCTTCTTTCGTCCGAACGAAATACTTTGCGGCGCCGGCACCGCCATGCCCGCCGCCGGACCCTCCACCACCAGACGCCCGGACGCCCGACTTCACACCGAGGGCCCGCCCGCCCGTAGCGACACCAGCGCCCGTCCGGCACCACCCGGACCGACCGCCGCCCAGCCGCGTCCAGTCACCGTTCACCGCAGGGATCGAGGAAGAACCGTGTCCGAACACCGCACCCCCCTACCCACTGGCGCCCCGCCCGTGACCACCCCCGCGCCCACCCCGCCCGGTCACCGCCGCCGCGCCCTGGCGATGCTCGTCCTGATCGTCGCCTCCTTCATGGACCTGCTGGACGCCACCATCGTCAACGTCGGCCTGCCCGCCATCCAGGAGGACGTCCACGCGACGCCCGGCCAGCTCGAATGGGTCGTCGGCGGCTACACCCTCGCTTTCGCCGTCGTCCTGATCACCGGCGGGCGCCTGGGCGACATCCTGGGCCGCAGGAGGGTGTTCGTCGCCGGCGTGGCCGGTTTCACCGCCTCCTCGCTGGCGGCCGGCCTCGCCACCAGCGGCGACACCCTCGTCGCGGCCCGCGTCGTCCAGGGCGCCTTCGCCGCGCTCATGGTCCCCCAGGTCCTGGCCTCGGTGCAGGCCCTCTTCAAGCCCCGGGAACGCGCCGCCGTCCTCGGCATCATCGGCGCCGTCTCCGGCATGGCCGCCGTCGCCGGCCCCCTCCTCGGCGGCTGGCTCGTCTCCGCCGACGCCTTCGGCATCGGGTGGCGCGGCATCTTCGTGATCAACGTCCCGATCGGCCTCGCCCTGCTGGTGGCCGCCCTCCTCTGGGTGCCCGACACCCGCTCCGCGCACCCGCTGCGGCTGGACGTCCCCGGGCTGCTGCTGGCGTCCTCGGGCCTCTTCCTGCTGGTCTTCCCGCTGGTCGAAGGCCGGGAGGCCGGCTGGCCCGGGTGGATCACGGCCATGCTCGCGGCCGCCCCGCCGGTGCTCGCCGTCTTCGTGGCCGACCAGCGGCGCCGTATGCGCCGCGACGGCTCGCCGCTCGCCCCGATGCACCTGTTCGCCGACCGCGGCTTCACCGCCGGCAGCATCGTCCAACTGTGCTTCTCCGGCGCCATGGCCGGCTTCTTCCTGGTCCTCGCCCTGTACCTGCAGCTCGGCCTGCACTTCTCCGCCATCGCCTCCGGACTGACGCTGCTGCCCTTCACCGCGGGCGCCTTCCTCGGCTCCGGCGCCTCCGTGCCGCTGGCCCGGACGGTGGGCAAGCCGCTGGTGGTCGTCGGCGCGCTGATGCAGGCCGGCGGAATCCTCTGGGCACGCCAAGTGATCGACTCCCACGGCGCGGGCCTGTCGGGTTGGGACCTGCTGGGGCCGCTCGCGCTGGCCGGCCTGGGCCTCGGCTTCCTCGTCGTCCCGCTCGTGGACCTCGCGCTCGCCACCGTCGCCGGGCCCGACGCGGGCGCCGCCTCCGGCGTCTACAGCACCTTCCAGCAGTTCGGCGCCGCCCTCGGGGTCGCCGTCACCGGTGTGGTGTTCTTCGGCCGGACCCACGACGGCTTCGACCCCACCGCCCTACGGACCGCCCTGCTCGCGGGCGCCCTGGTCTGCACCGCCGGCTACCTGCTGGCCGCCCTCGCCGGCCTGTTCCTGCCCGCGAGCCGACTGGCCCACCACGACGCCCGCGACGACGAGGACGAGGCAGCGGCCGACACCCTGCCCGCCGCTCACTGACCACTCGCCCACAGCACGCACAGCACCCACAGAAGGCAGACCACCATGGACAAGACCCCCGGCACCCTGACCGCCGACGACGAACTCACCCTGCAGACCGCCGCCCACGGCGTCGTCTGCCTGATGGCCGTCTCCGACCCCGGCGCGATCTCCTCCACCAGGGCCGGCATGGCGGCGGGCAAGGCCATCACCTCCGCGACCGGCCTGGTCGGACGCGTCCTGGCCGCGAAGCCCAAGGGCCTGAAGTTCGACGGCAGGTCGACCGCCGACATCGCCGACCAGGTCTTCGACGCCGTCCGCCGCTCCCTCGCCCTGCTGGACGCCAAGGCTCCCGACGAGACCGACAACTTCCGCGCCGTCCTCACCACCGCGATCGACGCCGCCCGGCAGGCCCGCCCCCGCCCCAACCCGGCCCAGGCCGCCATGGCCGCCAAGATCACCGCCCTCCTCGACGCCTCCTGAGGGCACCACCCACGGGATCCGCACGCCGCTTGCCCCACCGGCCCGGGCGCGCGGATCCCGGCGTCTCCGACGGCACCGGAGCCCCACCGGCGTAAGGGAGTTCGGCCAGGAGGTCGTGAGCCGCCCCAGGTCCTGCGCACGGCCCACCAGGGCGGTGTCGTCCATCCGTCACGTCAACCGCCGGGACGGACGTTCCGTCAGGAGGTCGGCTTCGACGGGCCGGAGAGTCGACCGCGCACGACAGGGCCCCGCCGGGACACCTGCCCGGCGGGGCCCGTCGTCACGCTCGCCCTCGGCCCGCTACGCGGACCGCGGCGCGGCACCGGTCAGGCGCGGCGCCGACTGAGCCGTACGGCGGCCGCACCGGCCGCGAGGAACGCGGCGGAGAGGCCGAGCAGGACGGGGGTCCTCGACGAGGTGCCGGTCTCGGCCAGCTCGCCGTGGTGGTGCCCGGCGTGCTCCTCGTGCCCCGAGCCGTGGTGGCCGGGCGTCGACTCGTGGCCGCCGCCGTGGGGCTGCTTGTGGGGCGGACGGCCCGAACCCTCCTCCTGCGCGACGAGCTTGATCTTGTTCAGGTTGAGCGCGTTCTGCTGGTTGGAGAGGTTGTTGTTCTGCTTGGCGGACTGGTGGTTGAGCGCCGTGTTCTGGGCGCTGTTCTGCGCGGAGTTGTTCGAGTTGCTGGTGGCGCTGTTGTTCGCGCTGTTGTTGGCGCTGTTGTTGGCACTGTTGTTGAGGTAGTTGGCCACGAAGTTCTGCACGATGACGTTCACGTCGACGTGCTGGTCCTGGCCCTGGTTCTGGCTGGAGTTCTGGCCCTGGTCCTGGCCTTGACCCTGGTTCTGGTTCTGGCCCTGCCCCTGGTTCTGGTTCTGCTGACCACTCTGGCCCTGGCCCTGCTCCTGACCCCCGTGGTCACCGTGCTCGCCGTGGTCACCATGGTCCCCGTGGTCCCCGTGGTCACCATGGTCACCATGGTCACCATGGTCACCATGATCCCCGTGGTCGCCGTGCTCACCGTGGTCGCCGTGCTCCCCGTGGTCACCATGGTCACCGTGGTCGCCGTGCTCCCCATGGTCGCCGTGGTCCCCGTGGTCCCCGTGTCCGGGCGGGACGTCGGGGAGGCAGTGGCACTCGCCGGGGCCGGGGCCGCCGATGTGCCCGTGGCCCTCGTGGCCGGGGCCGGCGCAGTTCTCGCCCTCACCCGCTCCCTTCTGCGAGGAGAGCGTGGTCGGCGCCTGCTCCGCGGTCCGCTCCCCCTCCTCGGCCTGCTGGCCGAATCCGGCGGCCCCGTCCGCCTGCATCCGCTCGGTCTCCGTCCCGTCGGCGGTCGCCGCCTCCGCCTCGTCGCCCCCGTCGGCCGTGCGGACGACCGGCTCCGCCCTCAGGTCGCTGCGGCCGGTGAAGCCCCAGGCGCCGCCCGCCGACGTGCCGCCCTCCTCGGCCATGCGCAGCAGGCTGGCGACCCATTCGCCCTGGGCCGCCGCCGGGCCCTGGTCGGCGACGGGCGAGGCGTAGGCGACGCCGCCCGTGCCCCACACGAGGGCGGCCGAGGTCAGCCCGGACAGGACCATGGCGGTGATTCGAGTACGCATAGTGCTCCCAGATGATCCGCAAAACGGATCTTCCGTCTACAGGGTCCCGCCACCCGCAGGGGACGAGCGTCGCGGCAAGGGTCACCGCGACGGCCCAACGAAGTACGGCTAACGGGCGCATGCCGCCCGGTGGGCCCGATCCGGCGCTCACGCTCGCGCGGCGGGCCCGCGACCCGACCCGGCCGTCACCCGGACCGACCACCCTCCGCCGCCGCACGGAGCCGCCCCGCGGAGCCGGTGCGCGACCGGTCCGGAGCCCGCCGACAACGGGCGCCCACCGCCTGACCGGGTGAATCCGGTCGGGGATCTCCTCGGCCTCGTCCTCGCAGCCCGGAGGCCATCCGTCACGGTGCGCGACCGCCGGGCGGCATGCGGGGCCGCTGATTCGTGGTGACCATCCGTTCCATGAGCCTTTCGATCCCGACAGCCGTCCTCGCCGGCTGCACCACCGCGCTGCTCTTCCAGCCCGTGGCAACCGCCGTGGACGGTTCGAGCAGCCCCTCCGCCTCGGTGCGCACCTCCGCCGGAGGCGGTTCCGTCACCTCGCTGGCCCTCGGTTCCGGCGGTGCCGTCGCGCCCCGGGCCACGCGTCCGTTCCAACTCCTCGGCGTCGTCTGGGACGGCGCCCCCGACGCCCTCGCCCAGGGGTCCGTGCGGGTCCGCACCCGTGACCACGCCACCGGCCGCTGGAGCGACTGGCAGCAGCTGGAGGCCGATGCCACCGACGCCCCCGACGACGCGTCCCGCGGCGCCACCGCCCCGCTGTGGACCGGCCGCAGCGACGGCGTCGCGGTGGACGTTCGCCCAGGCCCCGCCGGTCTCCCCCGCGGACTGCGGGTCGAACTCGTCGACCCCGGGCGGGGGGCGACCACCAGGGAGAGCACGACCCTGCCCGAGCGTCCGGCCGGATCCACCAGCACCGCTCCGCGCCCCGGCATCGTCACCCGCGCCGGCTGGGGGGCCGACGAGTCCATCCGCGAGTCCGGATTCGTCTACACCGGCACCGTGAAGGTGACTTTCATCCACCACACGGCGACCTCGACCGACTACGCCTGCAGCGACGCCCCCGGGATCATCCGGTCGATCTACGCCTACCACGTCCAGAGCAACGGCTGGCGCGACATTGGCTACAACTTCCTGGTCGACCGCTGCGGCACCATCTACGAGGGCCGCGCCGGCGGCGTCGACCAGCCCGTCCTGGGCGCCCACACCCTCGGCTTCAACACCAACTCCTCCGGCATCGCCGCCATCGGCACCTACGGCTCGACCACGCCGCCGCAGGCCCTGCAGGACGGCCTGGCGAAGATCTCGGCCTGGAAGCTCGGCCTCACCGGCCAAACCGCGGGCGACGCGACCCACCTCACCTCCGGTTCCTCCGCCAGCCTCTACGCCAGTGGCACGAGCGTCGAGTTCAACACCATCTCCGGCCACCGCGACGGCTTCGCCACCGAGTGCCCCGGCGGTGCGCTCTACGCCAAGCTCCCCGACATCCGCGATACCGCGCTGAGCCTCCAGGGCGGCTGAGCCCCCACCGGGCACACGTGACGGCCGGCCCCCGACCGCCCGTCAACCGCCGCTGCCGGCCCCCGCCCGCACCCGGAGACCCGGTGCGGGCAGGGGACGCGGCCGCGCCGCCGAAGGCGCTCCGGCCCGGGTCCCACGGCGGTCGCCGGACGTCACTCCTTGACGGTCCAGGTGTTCAGGGCGCGGTCGCGGACGTCGGCCTGCGGGTGCCGGCGCAGCGCGTGCAGGGCCGCTCGCCACTCGGCCGACCACTGCCGGCCGGGGCCGTACGCGGCCACCAGCCTGACGGCGAACAGCCCGGCGGCCAGGCCGCCGTCCTGCGTCAACCGCCGGACGGCCGCCAGGACGTACGGCGACGGCGGCGCCCCGCCCTCCTCCGGACGCAGCATCTCCGCGGCCTGCCCGGCGAGGAGCGGGCGGCCCGCCAACACCTCGGCGAGCTCGACGAGTTCGTCACCGAGGACCGCGGACTCCAGGTCGATCGCGTGGCAGAGCCGGGGGACGGCCTGCGGGAGCAGGGACGGCTCGGTCATCAGCACCGCGGCCACCGCCCGGGCCTTCGCCCGGCCGTCGGCCGTCATCTCCGTGAGGTAGGAGTGCCGGCTGCTGAACTCCTCGATGCGCTGGCGGGCCGCCTCGTCCCGGCCCTCGTCCGGCGCAGGCCCACCGGCCCGGACGACGTCGATCAGGCCGCTCAGGGTCCGTTCCAGCAGGCTCCCGCGAGCCACCCCACCGAACGGGTGCGGCGCCCCCGACCAGGCGACCCCGTTCACCGCCCGCGCGGCGGCCCGCCACCGCTCCCGCTCGGCCAGGTCGGTGACCACCGGGACCATCGCGGCCACCACCTCCGGGGCGTAGCGCCCCCAGACCGCGAGCTTTCCCGCGCCCAGGCTCGCGACCGGGCCGTCCCCCGCGAGGGCCAGCCGGCCGAGCACCTCGGCGTAGCGGCGTCGGTCGTCGGCCGGCAGAGTGTGCGGGTCGAGCTCCGCGCCGAGCACCGTCCGCAGCTCGGAGGTGCCTTCGGCGATCTCCGTCAGCAGGCCCCAGAGCGGGAGGTCGGCGGGGCGGGCCACGATCTGCTCGACCACCACCCTCCGCACGTCCTGGTGCTGTTCCGGCGCCCGGTGGGCCGCCTCCAGCAGCGCGGCCGCCGCGGGCAGCGGCAGGTGTGCGGCCGCGAGCCGGACGGCCTGCTTGCGGCTGGTGACCTTGGCCGTCGGGTCCGTCACGATCCGGGCGAACGCCGGACCGAGGTCCTCGGCCGGCGTGAACCGGGCGGCGCGGCCGGCCGCGTACACGGCGACCCGGGCGCGCTGGTCACCGGCGTGCCCGAGCAGGACGGGTAGCACCTCGGCGGGCCGGGTGGTCCACGGCAGCGCGGCGAGGGCGGCCTCTGCGCAGAGCACGTCGGTGGAGTCGACGTACCGGAGCAGCAGGTCCAGGCCGTGGCCGGGCAGGTGCGCGGCGGCCCGCAGGGCGGCGGTCCGCTGCGGGGCCGTCGTCGCGGGTTCGTCCACCGTCCGCGCCACCTGGGCGGCGGCGGACCGCACCTGACGGTCCGTCCAGCGGTCGGCCGAACGGAGGTCCAGTGGAAGGCCCAGCGCGTCCGGCCCGGCGCTCCCGGCCGCGAGCAGCGGGCCGAGCAGGTCGGTGCGGACCCGGGTGAGCACCTCCTGCACGGCGGGGAGCGCGGCCGTGCAGGGCGCCGTCCCGATCAGGCGGGTCACCCGTTCCCCGCGGGTGGCGGCGTCCGCGAGCAGGTGGTTCACCGCCCGTTCGAACTCCCGGTCGTCGACCGGCACCCGCTCCAACAGGGCGATGACGGTGGGGAGTCGACGCGACGCGGGGCGCAGACCGCCGACGACCGCGAGCAGCAGGGCGGTCGATCGCTCCAGCGCCGGGCGCAGTTCGGCCAGAACCGCCGCCTGGCGGCTCCTCGGAAAGGCCGGTGCGCCCGGCCCCGTCCGCTCGATGGTACGGACGGCCCAGTCGACCAGGGCCCGGGCGGCGCCTCCCGCGTGCTCGGCCAGCACCGAGCAGGCCAGCCGGGCGAGTTGGGTCCGCGTGTAAGGCGAGCAGTCCCGCGCGGTCAGCGCGTCCTCGGCGAGGTCGGCCAGGGGTCCGGCCGCGCCGGTTTCGAAGAGCCGCGGCGGCAGGCCTGCGACCGCCGCCAGCGCCTCGCCGCGAACCATGTCCTGTTCGTTCCGCAGGCGCCGGAGCAGGACCAGGACGTCCCGGACCGCGCCCGGCTCGCCGGACTGCCCGGCCTGCGCGACGACTTGGCCCCAGGCGTAGCCCCGCTCCCAGGACTCCGCCGTCCTGGTCTCCGCCAGCAGCCGGGGCTGCGCCTCGGCGGTCGGGAGGAAGACCAGCAGGCCGAGCTCCTCCGGATCCTCGGCCAGCCGGGCCCGGGCCCGGGCGGTGCGCTCCGGCGCGGGCAGGGTGGCCAGCACGTCGCCGGAGTACCCGCGAGGGTAGACCGGCGACACGGCCACCACCGCGTCGTGCAGCTCCAGCCTGACGGCAGGCGGCAGCCGGCGGGACAGCGCCGCGTGGTCGGCGGGGCTGCGGTGGGCCAGTTCGGTGAGGAGCGGCAGCGGAGCCGCCGCCAGCCGGCGGGCGAGCGCGGGCCGCAGCACGGGATCGTGCCGGTGCCGGCCCGCGGCCACCAGCACCCGGGCCGTCCGCTCCGGGGCGTGGGCGGCCAGCACCGCGAACCTGTCGCGCAACGGCGCGGGGATGGTCGGCCGGTACTGCGTGGCGGGGTGGCGCTCCAGCAGGTCCAGCGCCCTCCCGGGCAGCCGGCCGGCGGCTGCGCCCAGCCCGACGGCGTGCCGCCGCCAGAACCCCGGCCGCTCACCGTGGGGCAGGTCGTCGAGGAGGCGTTCCGCCTCGTCCAGCACCGCCGCCGGGTGCCGTTCCCCGAGCGAGCGGGTGAGGACGACGGCGTGCGACAGGCCCGGCAGTTCGCGCGCCACGAAGGCGGGCGAGCAGACCGGCAGCAGGCGTCCCGCCTCGGCGGCTCCCCACTGCTCCCGGAGGACGGGCACCAGCCGCTCGGCCACCGCCGTCCGGCCGGCCTTCAGGACGGTGCGGATCAGCTCGTCCCTGATCGCGGTCGGGGCGGCGCGCACCGCCCGTTCCACCGTCTCGTCCGGCACCGGGAGCTCCCGCACGGCCCGGTGGGCGTAGCGGCGCACCACCGGGTCGGGGTCGGTCAACCGGCTCGCGAGGTACGGGAGTCGCCGGCCGGTCAGGGCCGCGACCGCGGCGATCCGCTGCTCGTAGGGGCCTCCGGTGGCCAACTCGTCCAGGAGGTCGTCGAGGTGGCCCGACTCGGCCAGTCGGTGGGCGGCGCGGGCGACCTCGCGCAGTCGCAGGGCGTGGGGCAGGGACTCGACATCGGCGAGCAGCCGATCGGCAGTGAGGTGAGGCATCGCGGGTGATTCTGCTGCCCGGGCCGCAGCCCCGCACCCGATTTTCTGCGGGCCCCGGCCGGTGCTCGCTCGCGGGCGCCGCGGCCGGGGCCCGTCCGGGCCGGAAGCCGGGCCGGTTCAGCCGGCCAGGCCCTGGAGGACCTCGGCGCCCGGGAGCCGGGCCAGGGCGGTACCCGGCAGGATGAGCTTGCCGCGGCGCCGTCCGCTGCCGACGAGGACGTGCGGGGCGGTGACGACCGCCGCGTCGATCAGCAGGGGCCAGTCGGCGGGGAGGCCGACGGGGGTGATGCCGCCGTACTCCATGCCCGTGGCGTCGACGGCGGTGTCCATCGGCGCGAAGGACGCCTTGCGCGCCCCGAGGTGCCTGCGGACGGCCTGGTTGACGTCGAGGCGGGTGGTGGCGAGCACGAGGCAGGCGGCCAGGGTGACGTCACCGCCGCGCTTGGCGGCGACCACGACGCAGTTCGCGGACAGCTCCGGCGGCACGTCGTAGGCCGCGCAGAAGACCGCGGTGTCGGCCTTCTCCGGGTCCGTGTCGACGTACAGGACGGATCGGGCGGCCTCGGTGTCGGCCCACTTCTCCAGTGCGCGGGCTACGGGCGCGGCGAGCTCCTCGCCGACGTCCAGGGCCGGGCGGACGAGGGGGAAGGTCCCAAAGGGCGGGGTCACGTCGTCGTCGCTCACGGGGCGACTGTAGCGAATCGCCGCCGCCGGGGCGGGGGACGGCGGGGCCCGGCGTCAGGGCCCGGCCGTCCCCCGGGGGTTCAGCCCTTCGGCCTGTCCCCCGCACGGTCGACGACGCCGCTCTCCAGGACGGCGGTGGCGAAGGTGTACCCCGTGCCGTTCCCGGCGCCCGGTCCGGGGTTGCCGGTGGGCGGGAGGTCGCCCGGGCCGCCGGCGGGGAGGTCCGTCAGCAGCACCTCCCGCACCCCGAGGAAGGCGCCGGTCACCGGGTCGAAGACCAGGGACACCCGCTGCGTGCCGTTCGTGCCGACCACCGCGACCCCGTGCCGCCCGGCGGCGTCCGCCTCGTCGGCGACCACCGCCGTGCCGGGCAGGTTCGCGGCCGCCGTCATCAGCGCTCCGGCGACGGCCGGCGGCGCCGTGACGTTCATGAAGATCCTCTGGACGTCGCCGAAGGCGAGCTGGCTGCTCAGCTTCGGCGTCACCGGCATCCCCACGACCGACTTGGAGCGGTCGGCGGAGACCAGCTGCTGCATGGGCGCGGCGGGGGCGGCACCGCCGTCCCTGCCCGACGGCACGGCCAGGGTCAGCGACACCACGTCCTCGGCGGCCGCCCAGTCCCCCGGGGACCGCAGCGCGTAGCCGTACACCGCCTGGGCGTTGGCGTCGTAGAGCTCCCCGAGGGCGCGCTCGTCCCCGGCGCGCAGCCGCGCCCGTGGTGACAGTTCCATACCCCCACCCCTGTCCGCATTCTCCATGATCCTCCGGACCCCGGGGTCACCCGCGCCCCCGGCGGAGCACGACAGAGGAGTCCGGCGGAGCGACGGTCCTGCGGCGGACCACCGCCCGCCGGCACGGAAGGCACTGCGCGCGGCCCCGCACCGCACGGACGACCGGACGGCGTGCGGGAGGCAGCAGGGCCGGCGCGGAGCGGACGGCGAGGTCAGCGGTCCGGGAAGCGGTGGCGGCCGACGAGGGCGACGAATTCGTCCCAGAACGCGGCGTCGGCCTGCCCGTCGCTCCCGGGGACCGCGACGCCCGCCACCGCTTCCGGGCGGCCGCTGCCGGCGGCCTCGCCCAGGGCGGTGCCGGACCCGAGGACGGCCATCGGCTTGCCGTGGCGCAGGGCCTCGGTGACGAACCGTACGGCGTCGGGATCGCCGGCGAGCGCGTCCGTACCGTCGGGCACGACCACGGCGTCGTAGAGCACGGAGGCGGTGGTCGGCATCGCCCGGTCGACCGCGACGTCGACGGTGTCGCGGCCGGTCACGGTTCCGCCGTGCGGGGCGAGGGTCTCGGCCGTGGCGCCCTCGGCCTGCAGCCGGGCCCGCGCGGCCTGCACCTGGGCGGTGTCCACACCGTCCGTCACCAGGACGGCGACCTTGCGGGTGTCGACGCACTCGCCGCGCTGGTTCTCCAGGCTCAGCGCGGGCGAGACCCGCACCCCGGCCCCGCCTTCGCCGCTGCCCTCGCCGCCCGCGCCGTCCACGGGCGACGGTTCGGGCACGGGCTCGCCGATGCGCCGGGCGACCTCGGCGGCCAGCTCCTGGTCCGCCCGGGTCAGGTTCGCCAGCATCCGGCGCCGCACCGCCCGGTCGCCGACCTTGCCGAGCTCGAAGGCGAACGCCGCGGTGATGTGCTCCTGTTCCCAGCCGGCCATGCTGCGCCAGAACAGCGCGGCCTGGCTGTAGTGGTCGGCGAAGCTCGGGCTGCGACGGCGGATCGCGGCGCCGTCGACGCGCTCCTGGTAGTGCTCGAACACCCCGTCCGGCAGGCGGCCACCGCCCAGGCCGAACGGGCAGCCGCCGCCCACCGAGTTCGGCGCGTAGCTCGTACCGGAGTGGACGGTGTGCTGGCCGTGGCCGTCGCGGTGGTTGGTGCGCACCTCGGCGAGCGGCCGGTTGACGGGCAGCTGGGAGAAGTTGGGGCCCCCCAGGCGGATCAGCTGGGTGTCCAGGTAGGAGAAGTTGCGGCCCTGCAGGAGCGGGTCGTTGGTGAAGTCGATGCCCGGCACGATGTTGGCGGTGTGGAAGGCGACCTGCTCGGTCTCCGCGAAGAAGTTCTCCGGGTTGCGGTCCAGCACCATCCGCCCCACCGGCCGCACCGGGACGACTTCCTCGGGGACGAGCTTGGTCGGGTCCAGCAGGTCGAACGGGAAGGAGGACTCGTCGGCCTCGGGGATCAGCTGCACGCCCAGTTCCCACTCCGGGAAGTCACCGGCCCCGATCGCCTCCCACAGGTCGCGGCGGTGGAAGTCCGGGTCGCGACCCGCGGTGATCTGGGCCTCGTCCCAGACCTGGGAACAGGTGCCGAGCTTCGGCTTCCAGTGGAACTTGACGAAGGTGCCGCGGCCCTCGGCGTCCACCAGGCGGAAGGTGTGCACGCCGAATCCCTGCATCATCCGGTAGCTGCGCGGGATCGCCCGGTCCGACATCACCCACATCAGCATGTGGGTGGACTCGGGTTGCAGGGAGCAGAAGTCCCAGAAGGTGTCGTGCGCGGAAGCTCCGGTGGGGATCTCGTTGTGGGGCTCCATCTTCACCGCGTGCACGAAGTCGGGGAACTTGATCGCGTCCTGGACGAAGAACACCGGCATGTTGTTGCCGACCAGGTCGTAGTTGCCGTGCCGGGTGTAGAACTTGGTCGCGAAGCCGCGCACGTCGCGCACCGTGTCGGCGGAGCCGCGCGGGCCCTGGACGGTCGAGAAGCGGACGAAGACGGGCGTGCGCCGGCCGGCCTCCTGGAGGAAGTCCGCGCAGGTGAACTCGGCCAGTGACGCGTACGGCTCGAAGAATCCGTAGGCGCCGGCGCCCCGGGCGTGCACCACCCGCTCGGGGATGCGCTCGTGGTCGAAGTGGGTGAGCTTCTCGCGCAGCTGGAAGTCCTCCAGCAGGGTGGGGCCCCGCTCGCCGACGGTCAGGGAGTTGTCGGTGTCGTCGACGCGCACGCCCTGGTCGGTGGTGAGCGGCCCGTCCGGATCGGGGGCCCTGGCGGCGTCGAGGGCGGTGTCCTTGGCGTCGCGCCCGTGGTGGGCGGGCGGGCCGGGGTTGGCGCCCGGGTCCGGGGCGCCGGTGACCGGGAGCGTGTGGGGGCGGCCTTCGGGCGGGCCGGGGTTGGCGGTCATGCCGTGTGCTCCTTCCGGCGACGGTCGACGGGGCGGAGGCCGGTCTGCGGGCGCCCGCCGACGGTCGGCTGCCCGGCCCCGCGGCGCCCAAACGGGACGAAGCCGTACAGATCTCCCAACGGCGTCCCGTCCCGGCGGCGCCGTCAGGGTTCCGCGGGGCCGGACGCGAGCCGGGCGGCGGTTTCGAGCATCACGGCGTGGACGAACGCCTGGGGGAGGTTTCCGCGGAGCTGGCGCTGGGCGACGTCGAACTCCTCGGCGTACAGGCCCGGTGGCCCGCACGCGGCGCGGTTGCGTTCGAACCAGCGCGCGGCCTCCACGTCGTCGTGCTGCTGGTGCTCGGCCAGGGCCATGGTGAAGCCGCACAGCAGGAAGGCGCCCTCGGCGTCCTGCAGGGGCCGCCGGTCGTGGCGGAACCGGTAGACGTGGTGGTCCGAGGCGAGGTCGGTGCGCACGGCCCTCAGGGTGGCGACGGTGCGGGGGTCGTCGGCGGGCACGGCGCCGCGGACGGCGGGCATCAGGAGGGCCGCGTCCACGGTGGTGTCGGTGGGTGAGCGCTGCCAGCGGCCCGACGGGTGCAGGCAGTCGGCGGCGGTCGCGGCGACGATGCGGTCGGCCAGCGCCTCCCAACCGCCCGCCTTGCCGCTCCAGCGGCGCGGGGCCGCCCGGGCGACGGCCCGCAGGCCGGCCGCACACGTGAGGCGGCTGTGCGCCCAGCGGTCGTCGTGCAACTCCCAGATCCCGGCGTCCGGCTCGTGGTGCCGGGAGGCGATCGCCTCGACGGCGACCAGCGCCGCCCGCCAGCCGTCGGCGTCCAGCCGGTCCTGCCGCGCGGCCGCCGCGAGCAGCAGCAGGCTCTCGCCGAACCCGTCGAGCTGGAACTGGCGGTTGACGTGGTTGCCGACGACGTCGGAGCCGCCCGGGTAGCCGGGCAGGTCCAGGGTGCGCTGGTAAGGCACCGCCTGCCCGGTGCCGGTGTAGGCCGGGGCGAGATCCGGCCCGTGCTCGAGGAGGCGGGCGGCGACGAACCGCACCGAGTCGTCCAGCAGCCGGTGCCCGCCCGCGGCCGCCGCGGCCTGGCCCACGTAGGCCTGGTCGCGGATCCACACGTAGCGGTAGTCGTAGTTGCGGCCCTGCTCGGCCCGCTCCGGCAGGCTGGTGGTGGCCGCGGCCACCGTGCCCCCACCCGGGGAGGTCAGGCCGGTCATGACCGCGTACGCGTGCCGGGCGTCGCGCCGGCCCAGGGTGCCGGCGAGATCGGGCACACCGGCGGCCCACCCGGCCTCGGTGGCCCGCCACCACGTGTCGGCGGGCGCCGGTTCGGGCAGCGGCCGGTCGGAGACCTCCAGCACGAGGTCGTGCTGCGCGCCGGCCGGCAGGTCCACGCGGGTCCGCAGCGCGGTGCCGTGGTGGCGGGCCCGCGGCGCCCCGGTCCACCGGACGTGGAGGGCGCCGGCGCGGCCCGTCCACCGGCCCCGGTCGTCCCGGCGCACGTCCTGGAGCGGGTGGGCGCCGAAGCCCGCCGCCAGGTTCAGCTCCACGTCCACGCGGGCGCCGCCGTCGACGGCGCGGATCCGGCGCAGCACCACGGCGAGGTGGGGGTCGCCGGGGTGGGCCAGCGCCTCACGGCACTCGGTGATGCCGTCGGGGGTGATCCAGCGGCTGCGCCGGACCAGGCCGCCGCTCTCGTAGTAACCGCCCCACACGAACGGCCCGCCGGGGGTGACGGTGTACCAGCCCCGGCCGCCGACCAGGGCCGCGAACACGGCGTCGTCGCCCCAGGTGGGTGCGCACATCCACACGATGTCGCCGCGCGGCCCGACCAGCGCGCCCCGTTCGCCGTCGGCGAGCAGCGCGTAGTCCCGGAGGGCGTGCGGGGGCGGAGCGCCGTCGGCTCCGGTCGGGGCCGTCACGGTCGGGCCCTTCCACCGCCCGCGTCACGCGACCCGCCCCCGGCGGCGGGTGCCGTCGCGGTCTCAGGGGTGGACACGGTACCGCTCCGCCACGTCGGCCCGGATCGTCAGGCCGAGGCCGGGTTCGCCGCCCCGGCCGGGGCGGACGGCGCCGCCGGCGGGATCGAGGGTGCCGTCGAAGAGGAGGTCCTCGATGCGGACGTGGTCGTGGAACCACTCCAGGTGGCGCAGGTTCGGCACGGTGGCGGCGGCGTGGGCGTGGGCGTGCGGGGCGCAGTGCCCGGACAGCTGCAGTCCGTGGGCCTGGGCGAGGGCGGCGGCGCGCAGCCAGACGGTGATGCCCCCGCAGCGGGTCGCGTCCGCCTGCAGGCAGTCCACCACCGGGACCATCCGGGCGAGGTAAGGCAGGTCGTAGCCGTAGCGAGGAACTCGGCCTTGTAGGTGGCCATGTCGACGCCGACCGGGCAGTCCGACTTGCAGCCCTTGCAGGCCAGGCAGAGGTCGAGCGCGTCGCGGACCTCGGTGGAGCGCCAGCCGCCGGTGACCGGTGAGTCGTCGTGGCCGGCGAGCATCTCGAACAGCAGGCGTGCCCGGCCGCGGGTGGAGTGCTCCTCCTCGCCGGTGGCCCGGTAGGAGGGGCACATCACGCCGCCCTGCCGGGTGCGGCAGTTGCCGATCCCCACGCAGCGCAGCACCGCCTGACCGAAGTCGCCGCCGTCCTCGGGATACGCGAAGTGCGTCGCCAGCGGTTCGGGCCGCCAGGAGGCACCCAGGCGCAGATCCTCGTCCACCCGGCGGGGGTCGACGACCTTGCCGGGGTTCATCCGGTTGCCCGGGTCGAACAGCGATCGACGTCCTTCCGGCCCCGCCGCTGCCGGCCGTCCCCGGTCTACGCCCGCACCAAGCGCCAGGAGCTGGTGATCACCGAGGAGTGGGCACGCCGGCTCGACGGCACCGGGGTCCACGTCCACGCGATGCACCCCGGGTGGGCGGACACCGAGGGCGTGCGGCAGTGGCTGCCCGTCTTCCGCGCGCTGACCCGCCCGGTCATCCGCACCCCGGAACAGGGCGCGGACACCGTGGTCTGGCTCGGCGCGGCCCCCGAGGCCGTGCAGTGCACCGGCCTGTTCTGGCACGACCGCCGGCCCCGGCCCATCACCCACGCCCTCGGCGCCGCGGCGGACAGCCCCGCCACCCGCCGGGAACTGTGGACCCACCTCACCGCCCTCACCGGCATCGACGCGTAGGCCCCGGGCACTCCGGCAGGAGGTCACCCCGGTACTCCGGCCGCCCGCACGGAGCGGACCCGGCCGGATGCGGGCCGCACGGCCGTCACTCCGACGGGCCGGTACGGGGGCCGAGCGCCCGCCTCCGGCATAGCGTGGCCGGCGGTGCCCGTCCGGTGGCGGGCGTGCGACGACGACAGCGGCCCCCTGGAGGTAGTCCATGCGCGCGGTGACCTACGACTCGTACGCCGGGGACAACTCCCGGCTGCAGTACGGCGAGGTGCCCGACCCGAAGGTGGGGCCCGGCCAGGTGCTGATCCAGGTCCGCGCGGCGGCCGTCAACCCGGTGGACTGGAAGGTCATGGCGGGCGGCCTGGACGGCATGATGGACACGGTCTTCCCGGTCGTCCCCGGTTGGGACGTGGCCGGCGTGGTCACCGCCGTCGGCCCCGACACGCCCGAGTTCACGCCCGGGGACGAGGTGATGGCCTACGCCCGCAAGGACGTGGTGCAGGCCGGAACATTCGCCGAGTACGTCACGGTCGCCGCCCCCGCCGTGGCCCGCAAGCCCGCCTCGCTCGACTGGGCGCAGGCCGCCGGACTCCCCCTGGCCGGCCTGACCGCGCTGCGCAGCCTGAACCGGCTCGCGGTCGGCCCCGGCGACCTGCTGCTGGTGCACGGCGCCGCGGGCGGCGTCGGCAGCCTCGCCGTCCAGCTCGGCCGCGACCGCGGGGCCCGGGTGATCGGCACCGCCTCGGAGCGCAACCACGCGTTCGTCCGCGAACTGGGCGGCGAACCGGTGAGCTACGGGGACGGCCTGGTCGAGCGGGTGCGCGCGCTCGCGCCCGACGGGGTGTCGGCGGTCGCGGACTTCGTCGGCGGCCAACTGGAGACGACGCTGGCCGTGCTCGCCGACGGCGGGCGCCACGTCTCCGTGGCCGATCCGCGGGTGGAGCAGCACGGCGGCCACTGGATCTGGGTGCGCCCGGACGGCGCCGAGCTGGCCGAGCTGGCGGCCGCCGCCGACCGGGGCGCGCTGACCGTCGAGGTCGCCGGCACCTTCCCGTTGGAGCGTACGGCCGAGGCCTTCGACGCCAGTCGGACCGGCCACACCCGCGGAAAGCTGGTCATCGTGCCCTGACTCTCCGCACCCCGCGGCCGCAGGCGCGCGGCCCGCCCGCACGGCGGACCCGGCGGCACGAGAACAGGCTGGCATGACCCGGCGAAACCGGGGCAGCAGCAGACCCGTACCCGTCGCCGTACGTAAGGAGTCCGCACCGTGCTCGCTCTGGTCCTGGTCCTGCTGCTCGCCGTCCTCCTGTTCGGACTCGGCTTCGCCGTCAAAGTGCTCTGGTGGATCGCACTCGCCGTCCTCGTGATATGGCTCCTCGGCTTCATCGCCCGCGGCAACACCGCCGCCGGGAGCCGCGGACGCTGGTACCGCTGGTAGCAGCTCAGCGACGAGGGGGGGGGGGGGCCCCGGCGGGGGGGGGGGGCCCCCCCCGGGGGGGGGGGCCCCCCCCCCCCCGCCGGGGGGGGGCCCCCCCCCCGCCCCCCGCCCCCCCCCCCGGGGGAGCCCGGGGCGGTGGTCCCGGTGGTCCCAGGCGCCGCGGGGGGGGGGCCCCCCCCGGGGCGGGGGCGCCCGCCCCCCTCGCTTGCGGTATCCACCCGGTCCACATTCCGGGCGGGTACCCGCCCGCGGTACGCGCGAGCGTCCGTCGTGTGCAGTCGGTCCCCGCGACGAGCCCCCCCACCCGCCGATCCGATGCGGCAACGCTGCGACTCCCGCTTCGCACGTCCCGCTCGCACGCTGGAGGAACGATCACGGCACGGACCACCGGAGAGACCATGAACATCGTCCGTCGGCTCCACGAAGCCGGAATCACCAGCGAACACGCCTACACGGCGGCCTTCGGATCCATCGGCCTGTCCTTGCTCAGCTGGCTCGCGTCGATGAAGGCCGAACAGGCCGGCGTCGAACGGGCCGACCGGTGGGGCATCTTCGTCGGCGAATGGGCCCCCACCTTCTTCGGGCTCGGCCTGGCCCTCGCCGGGTACGAGGGAGAAGCCCGGGGCCAGGCGAGGAGTCCTCGCGGCGCCTGGCCGGACCACCCGGGCGAGAACGCCGGGTGACCTGATCATCGTGGCGCCCGGCGGCCGCTGCAACCGGCCCGCGGAGCCGGCTCCCTGCCTCCGCCACTGCTGCGCAGAACCGCCGGACGCGCTCTGCCAGGGGAGAAGGCGATGGTGGACATCAAGGGGCTGCGCCTGCTGGTGGTCGGAGCCACCGGGGTGATCGGCGGTGAGGTGGCAGCGGCCGCAGCCGCCCGTGGGGCCCGGGTGGCCGTGGCAGGCCGGGACCGTGAGCGCCTGGCCCGCGCAGCCGACCGCGCGGGCGCCGCGCCGGGGCAGGTGTTCGACGCCTACGACCTGGAATCCTGCCGGGCGCTCGCGGCACGGGCGGCCGAAGGATCCGGCGGCCTGGACGCGGTGCTCCTCGCCTTCGGGGCGATCGCGTTCGGCCGCACCGGACAGGTGCCGCTCGCGGTCCAGGAGCACCTGATGACGGTGAACGCCCTGGCGCCCATGGCCGTCCTCGAAGGAGCTCTTCCCGTCGTCGGACCGGGCGGTGCGCTCGCCGCGGTCACCGGCGCCGTCGTCGACCGCCCCTTCCCGCGGACCTCCGCGTACCGGGCGTCCAAAGCCGCGCTGTCGGCATGGCTCGAGTCGGTCCGGGCGGAGTGCCGCCGGGAGCGGATCACCGTTCTCGACGCCCGCCTGCCGCATCTGGACACCGGATTCGCGCGACGCGCCGTCAGCGGGGTGCCGCCGCCCCTGCCGCCCGGTGCGGACCTGGACACCTGGGTGTCGGCGCTGCTGGACGCCCTGCTCCACGGGGCTTGCGTCCTCGGGCCCGACGCCGCCGACGGCCGCCCCACGGCCCTGCCGGCAGCCTCGGGGGCCGCGCACCCCGCCGGGGGCGTCCGATGAGTTCCGCCCGCGCCCGGCGGCAGGGCCCCGCCGATCTGGTGGAGCTGATCTGCCGCGCGGTGGCCGCGGGGGACCGCGCCCTGGTCGAGGTGCTGCTGACGGTCCTGGAGGTGGTCGCCGACGGGGCCATGCTGCAGCGGCTGACCGAGGCGATGACCCCGGCCACCCCGCGGGCCCGCCCGGCGCGGGGTGCCGCCCGCGCGGTCGGGGCGCGGACCGCACGCGTCGCGAAGCCGTGGCCCGGCCGACCGCCCGGAGCGCCTTCGCGCGGGCGCCGGCCGTGAGGCGCCAACCCCACGACCCCGACGGCGCGTCAGGACGCGCGCGGCTCCCGGGACGCGCCGTCTGGGCACGCCCCGGCGCATGGTTCACGCGGAGCGGCTCCGGACGTCGGGCCCTGCTCCTTCGGGCCGGCCGGGCCACCAGAAGCGGCGGCCGGTCAGCAGGACCAGCGCGGGGACGAGGACGGTGCGCACCAGCAGGGTGTCGAGGAGCACGCCGATGCCGACGATGACGCCGATCTGGGTGAGGGTGATCAGCGGCAGGACCCCGAGGACGGCGAACACGGCGGCGAGCAGGATGCCGGCGCTGGTGATCACGCCGCCGGTGGAGGCGAGGGCGCGCAGCACGGCGGTACGGGTGTCGTGGCCCGCGACGGTGTCCTCGCGGGTGCGGGCGATGAGGAAGATGTTGTAGTCGACGCCGAGGGCGACGAGGAACAGGAAGGACAGCAGGGGGACGTTGGTGTCCAGGGCCGGGAAGTCGTAGACGGTGCGGAAGATCGTCCAACTCGCGCCCAGCGCCGCGAAGTAGGACGCGACGACGGTGGCGACCAGCAGCAGCGGGGCCACCAGCGCGCGGAGCAGGGCGATGAGGACGACCAGGACGATCGCGAGGACCAACGGGACGACGACGCGGGTGTCGTGGGCGTTGGCCCGGGCGGTGTCGTAGGCCTCGGCGGTGGCGCCGCCGACGAGCGCGTCGGCGCCGGGCACCTCGGCGACGGTGCGGCGTAGCTGTTCGACGGTGTGGTCGGAGGCGGCGGTGCCGGGGGCGGCGTCGAGGACGACGTCGGCGCGCGCCCAGTGCTCGGTGCGGCCGGCCGGGGTGACGGCGGCGACGCCGGGCACCTGCCGCGCGGCGGTGGCGACCTGGTCGGCCGCGGTGGTGGTGGACAGGAGGGTGAGGGGGTCGGCGGTGCCGGCGGGCTGGACGGCGGCCAGCGTGCGCTGCCCGAGGACGGCTTCCGGGGTCCTGCGGAAGGAGTCGGCCTGGGCCAGTCCGGTGGTGATGCCGAGCGCGCCGGAGGCGAGGAGCAGCAGGACGGCGGTGCCGCCGACGGCGACCCGGCCGGGGCGTCCGGCGACGGTCCGCCCGATGCGCGACCACGGTCCGCGCCGGTCGGCGGTGACCGGGTCACCGACCTGGGGCACGAGCGGCCAGAAGATCCGGCGTCCGGGCAGGACGAGGGCCGCGGGCAGGACGACCAGGCCGAAGAGCATCGCGGTGAGGATGCCGACGGCGCCGGCGAAGCCGAGTCCGCGGTTGCCGGTGAGCTCGGCGGCGAGCAGCGTGAGCAGGCTCAGGACGACGGTGGTTCCGCTGGCCAGCACGGCCGGGGCGGTGCCGCGCCAGGCACGGGCCATCGCGGTGAACCGGTCGTCCGTGAGGTGGAGTTCGTCGCGGTAGCGGGAGACCAGCAGGAGGGCGTAGTCGGTCCCGGCGCCGAAGACCAGCACGGACAGGATCCCGGCGGCGGAGGCGTCGACCTGGACGCCGGCGTGCGGGGCGAGGACGCCGACGAGGATGCCGGCCACGCGGTCACCGGCACCGACCACGAGGAGCGGCACGAGCCACAGGATCGGGCTGCGGTAGGTGAGCAGGAGGAGCACGGTGACCACCGAGGCGGTGGCGATCAGGAGGTTGGTGTCGGCGCCGGCGAAGACCTTGCCGATGTCCGCGCGGAACGCGGGTCCTCCGGTGACCTCGGCGCGCAGGGGCGCGGGCAGGTCCTGCGTGGCGGTGCTGCGGATCCGGTCGATCGCGGCGGTGTTGGCGGCGTCCCCGGCGGCGGTGGGCAGCAGCACGGCGACGGTGGCGACCTTGCCGTCGACGAGTCGGGGCGTCGCGGCCTCCGGGGCGAGGCCCAGGGTGCCCAGCGGCGTGGCGCGTCGGTCGATCACGGTTCGCTGGGCGTCGGTCAGGGGGCTGCCGTCGGTGGTGCTGAAGACCACGATCGCCGGGGCGGCGGCACCGGACGGGAAGCCCTTGAGGATCTCGGCGACCCGGGCGGACTGCGAGGAGGCGGGCAGGCCGGTCCCGGTCGCCTTGGTGGTGGTGGCGTCTCGGGGGCCGAGCGCGAACGCGGCGCCGAGCCCGACGAGTGTGAGGAGGAGGACCAGCCAGGCGGTTGCCCGCGGCCTCCGGAGCGGACGGCCGGTCGGAGCCGGGCGATCGGTGGACGGCGGCCCGGCGTGCCGGGTCAGGGAAGGGGACACGGGAACGCACCCTCGAAGTCGTTAAGTAACTTAGCGATCCTTACCGTGTCAGACTGATGCGCATGGCGCAACACCAGCCCTTCGGAGCCGCACCGGATTCGGATTCCGGCCTGCGCGGAACCGCACGCCCGCACGCTGCCCCGCCCGGCGACGACCTCTCCCGGGCGCTGCGCGACGTGCTCACCCTGACCCAGCTCGCCCGCGCGGTCCTGGCCGAGCGCCTCGGCATGCCGCTCACCAACGTCGAGGCGGTCGAGCACGTGGTCATGGCCAGGGGCGCGGGCGAGCCGATCGGCCCGGTCGAGCTGTCCCGCCGCCTCGGCGTCACCAGCGCCGCCGGGACGCAGTCCGTCAACCGGCTCGTCGCCGAGGGGCACATGACCCGCGGCCCCCACCCGAGCGACCGCCGCCGCCAGGTCCTGGACGTCACCGACAGCGGCCTCACCCACGTGATGGGCGAACTCGCCCCGCTGCTGGGCCTGCTCCACGAGGCGTCCACGGACCTCACCGAGGACGAGCGCGCGGCCGCCAAGCGCTACCTCGACAACGTGTCCGCGGCCTACCGCAGCTACCTGGCGCAGGAGGCCGGGTAGCAGCACGGGGCACCCGTCCTGCGGCGGTGTCCGGCAGGCTGTCACCGCGGGTCGCCGCCCACCCCTCCGCGGTCGCGCGCGGCCGCCTGGCGGGCGGCCGTACGCCGCAGCACCGCCTGCGGCAGGACGAGCCACGTGGTGGTGAACCACAGCAGCACGGCGGCGCTGATGATCCACGAAGCGGTCGGGTTGCCCGTCGCGGTGCGCAGCAGGAGCAGGAGCGCGGCGGCGATGGTCAGAGCCAGGGTGACGAGTCCGGTGGCGATGAGGTGGCCCGCGACGTGGATGAGTTCGGGTTTCATGTCATGGCCGGCGAAGAGGCGGTGGAAGGCCACCGGGGCGACGAGGGCGCCGGTGGCGACCGCGCCCAGGACCACGGTGGCGGTGTAGAGGTTCGTGTCGAAGGCGGGCAGGGCGGCGAAGCGCGGGGTGAAGGCGACGCCGATCAGGAAGCCGAAGAGGATCTGCGCGCCGGTCTGGCACACGCGCACTTCCTGGAGCATGTCGGTCCACAGGCGGTCGGCGCGCTCCTGGGGCGTCTCGTCCCGGCCGGGGCCACCGTCGTCGTTCATCACGGATCCTCCCGGTTACGGGCGGCGGGCCGGCTGCCGGGGCTGGGCACGGAGTGGCACCCCCTGGGGTCGGTCGGGATCAGGGGCGTTCCTCGTGGTGGCCGCACAGCCAGGCCAGCGCCTGGTAGGCGCCCAGGGTGCATGCGGTGTCCGCACCGGTCCTCACGGCTTCCCGCAGACGGACGGCGACGGCCTGGCACTCGGCCAGCAGCTGCGCCCGGCACGGCCCGGTCGCCCCGAGCGCCGTGGCGGCGGTGGCCGGCGCCGCGACCTGGGCCCCCACGGCCCAGCGGTAGGCGCCGAGGACGCCGTGCTCGAAACCGGACCAGGGCTGCGGTGAGCCGTTGGCGGCCTCGATCGCTTCGAACACCTCGTCCAGCGGGCGGACCCCGACGACCGGGGCCGCCGTCTCGTCACTGGTCATGCCCGCAACCTACGCCGCGGCGCCCGACCGCGCCGCCGGACGCGGGCGAACGGCGCAGCGACGACGCCCCGGCCGGGGCTCCGGCGGTTTCCGCTCGCCCCCGCAGGACATACGCGGGGGCGACAGCCCCTGTCCCGGGAGCGCAGCTTCATGACGCACACCTGCTCCGCCCACGGCACGGCCCGGTTGGACGGCGCCGCGGCCCACGTCCTGACGTTCGGCGTCGAGGAGGAGTTCCTGCTGGTCGACCCGGCCACCCGGACCACCTCACCCCGCGCGCACCTCGTAGTGCCCCACGCCGCCCGGACGCTCGGCGCCCGGGCCCAGCACGAGTTCCTGGCCACGCAGGTCGAGGCGTGCACCCGGCCCGTCACCAGCGCCGCCGGTCTCCTCGCGGAGCTGGTCGCCGCACGCCGGGCCATGGGGGCGGCGGCCGAGTACGCCGGGTGCCGCCTGGTGGCCACCGGCACCCCCGTCCTGCCCAGCCGCCACCCGCTGTCGGTCACTCCCACCGACCGCTACCAGCGCGTCGCCATCCACGTGAACCGGGCCGCGGACCAACGGGGCGGCGAGATCTGCGGCTGCCACGTCCACCTCGGCGACCTGGACCGCACCGAGGCCCTGGCGATCAGCGCGCACCTGAGACCCTGGCTGCCCGTCCTGCAGGCGCTCAGCGTCAACTCGCCGTTCTGCGAAGGCCGGGACCACGGCGCCGCGAGCGCCCGCGCCGGCCGCTACCTGGCCTGGCCGACCTGCGGACCCGCGCCCGCCCTCGACCCGGACGGATACGAGCGCACGGTGAAGCGACTGCTCGCGCGGCACGTCATCCTCGACCGCAGAATGCTGTACTGGTACGCCCGGCCCTCCGAACACCTGCCCACCCTGGAGGTACGGATCGCCGACACGAACGCGGACGTGACCACCCCCCTCCTGCTCGCCGTCCTGCTCCGCGCCCTCGCCCGCACGTTCCTGTCCGCGCACCAGCACGGCGAACCGCCGCCGCAGATGCCCGGCGCGGTCCTGCGCGAGGCCCACCGGCAGGCCGCGCTCGGCGGGCTCACCGGCACCGGCACGCACCCGTCCACCGGATGCCGCCTGCCGATGCCCGTGCTCGTCGGCGACCTGCTGGACCTGGCCACGCCCGCCCTGGCCGGCTCGGGCGATGTCGAACTCGCCCGCCCGCTCGTCCAGGCGCGCCTGACCGCCGGCACGGGCGCCGACCGGCAGCGCGCCGTCTTCGCCCGCCGCCGCGCGCTGACCGACGTCGTCGACGACCTCGCCCAGCGCACCGCCGATCCGGGCACCGTCGCGGCTCCCGCCGTCGCCACCAGTACCGGCCGCCCCGGCAGCAAGGCGGTCATCGTCTGAGCGGGGACGGCGGTGGCCGTCGCACCGGGCGGCCTCCACGAGAGCGGACCGACCCGCTGCCCGGGCCGCCCGTCCCGCCCCCGCGGGTGGCCCGGCATCGATCAGCGCGCCGGACGCCGCCGCGGCGTGGTGCCGAACTCGGGGCGGGCCGGCCGTCCCGCACGCCTGGGGAGGGGATCGCGGAGCCTCGCCACGTAGCGCCGGTACGCCCGCGCCTCGGCCGAGGCGCCGTCGACGGCGGCGAGGCGGTCCGGGAACATCACTCCGCCCGCGTTCAGTTGGGCACTCGTCCCGAACCGGTTGCCGTGGAGACGGCCGGCCACCAACCGGCCGCGGTGGACCTGGAACCAGACCTCGCGCCGGTTGCCGAACGCGACGACACTCTCGCGGAGGTCCCGTACGTCGGTGTACGCCTCGAAGTCCCAGTCGCCCGGGGCTCCCTGCGAGCCGTAGTGGCCACGAAGGTGGTGCATGAACCGAGGCAGACTGACGGGGGACCCGAAGGGAATCACGGCGTCGGCATAGGGCTCGCCGGCGACGAAGTGGATCCTGAACTCCAAGCCGTACAGCCGCCCGCGGACCTTCCTCCTGACGAACAGCGAGAACGTGTCCGCGTCGCCGTAGCCGGAACGGTCCTCGGTGCGGACACGCCGGCTCAGGTGCTCGAACGACAGGGCCTCCCGATCCACCAGCAGGCCGGGGATCCGTTCGACCGAGCCGTGCAGCAGGTAGAGACACATCAGGTCCACCGGATGCGTCTCGTGCGCCAGCCGCGTGAAGTATCCGTCGGAAAAACCGTCCCGCAAGGGTGCCTCCAGTCGGTTGCGCGCTCCACGGCCGCCCCCGGAACGCCGGCACGCCGCTGCAGGGGGCCATGATGCCCTCCTCCAGCCCCCAGCCCCCAGCCCCCAGCCGCTCCACCGTTCCACCGCCGGCCGGGGCCGGCCGGACAGTCACCGGGCAGGGCGCCCGCGCGAGGCCGCGAACCCGAGGTAGACCAGGCCGGCCACGAACACCGCGATGCCGATGAACAGCAGGTACAGCGCTCCGTGGACGACGACACCTACCAGCCCGAGGACGACGGCGATCAAGGTCAACGCCAGGAACACGCTCATGGTGGGGACTCCCTTCCCTCGACTCGGCCGGCCCCGTGGTGCGCGGCTACCGGCGGTACCAGCGGCTGCGTCCGCCGCCACCGCACCGCCGGGCCCGGGCGTGTACCCGTGCTCCGCGACCCGACGCACGCCGTGGTCGAGGTACGGCCGGTCAGCCGCGCCACGTACGGCACCGACGGCGTGACCCCGGCAGCACAGGACGAACGGGCCCCAGCGGTTTGCCGCTCCGACTGCCGGGCACGCGCCGACCGGTGAACTCGTGCTCGCCTCGGACGGAAAGGAGCCGGCATCGTGAGACTCGCGACCATCGCGCTCAGGCCACTCGGGCTCGTACCGGGCCCGTGGAGCGCCGTGCCGGCCACCTGGGCCCTGCGCCGGCTGCGGCGACGGCTCTCGGGCGGCCCGGTAGGACGCCGTACCGCCGGCGCCGGACACGGGCGGCGCCGGACACCGACGGCAACCGCCCGAAGGTGACGTCCTCCCGCACGCGCTCGGCCTCAGCGCGCCCACGTTCGGAGCTCCATGCCTCACCGCAGAGCCGAGCCGGCGGGCCCCTCAGGTCGTCTCGCGGCGCTGCTTCATCTCGGCCTCCGCGATGTGGTCGCGGTCCCCCGCCAGGGCTTCGCGGACCTGCCGCTCGACCTCGCGGAACCGCTGGTGGTAGCCGTCGTCGTAGGCTTCCACGATCTCGAACGTCCACATCCCCGGCAGGACGTCGGCGCCCCGCACCTCGCGTTCGACCAGGTCGGCCTCCGTGCCGTGGCCGGCCTGCCGCAGGAGCCGGACCGCCTCTCCGACCGCCTTGTCCGCGCCGCCGGTCAGCTGGTGGAAGTCGTACAGGCGCCCGCGTGCCCGCTCCGTCGTCTCCAGTGCCTCGGACAGCAGCCCCAGGGCCGCCACCGTCGCGTCGTCCATCCCCGGCGGCCGCGAGTGCCGCCGCGGGCCACGTGCTCTCCGCCTGCCGGCCATCGCCCACCACGCTCCTCTCCCACTGCTCCCGCCCCGTGACGCATCTTCCCCTCCGGCCCGCGGGAACACCCGGACACAGCGGATCCTCGAGCACGGACGCACCACCGGCCTCACCGGCATCGACGCGCAGGTGGGAGCGGTGCGGCAGCGGGCACCGCGCTGCGGCGCCGGGGCGCCTCGGCCGACGGTCCGCCCGAACACGTCCGACGAGCCCGAGCCGGAGCCCGGTTCCTGAGCCTGGACCGGTGTGCCGTGCTACTTGTCGAGGACGCCGACCGCGTGGGCGATGACGAGCAGCGACGTGATGAGCGCGGCGATGCTCTCGATGGACATCAGGGCCTTGGCCCGGGTGGACAGCGGCATGGTGTCGGTGGGGCTGAACGCGGTGGAGTTGGTGACCGAGACGTACAGGTAGTCCATCAGGGTGGGCACCCAGTCGCTGGTGCGGGACGAGCCGTCGGCGACCTCCTCGACAGCGTCGTCGTTCTCGTCCTGGGAGAACCGGAAGTCCGCGAGCGGAAGTTCGGAGCGCTCGGCCTGGGTGCGCACCACCGGGCCGCCGCGGTCGAGTTCCCAGAACGCGAGGCCGAAGACGATGATGCCGGTGGTCCAGACCTGGAGCGCGGCCAGCAGCAGGGGTCCGCCCTGCTGGGCCTTGCTGGTGACCATGGCGTGCACCAGCAGGCCGAGTGAGACGAGGTTGCTGATGCCGATGAGGGCGACCAGGGTCAGCGACACGATCCGGGAGAAGCGGTTCTGCCGGGTCATGCGACGCGGGTTGACGGCGATCAGCGAGGCCAGCAACAGGAGTTCCAGGCCGGGCAGGACGAAGCGCGGGACGAACAGCAGCCGCTGCGGCAGGACGAGGTAGAGCAGGATCGCCGCCAGGGTGGCGAGCACGGCGGGAAGCCGGGCCTCGCCGCGGCGTTCATGGCGCGGGAAGCGCCCGCGCGCCTTCACCCGGTGGTCGGGCGTCTTCCTGGCTGAGTCCATGAAACGTCTCCCGTGTGCGACGTGGCTGCCACCAGCGGCTTCCCCGCCGCACGGGGTCCACTCCACCAAGCGGGCCAGCGCTGCGGGAGATGCACCGACCCCCGGCATCGAAGACGCGCCTGTCGTCCTGAGGAGGCCCGGACCGCTCCCGCCCGTCCGGCCCCGGGCAGCGCGTCGTTTCAAGGCCCCAGGGCCGGACAGGCTCGCGGACACAGCGACGCGCACAACGGGATCCAGTGCATGCCCTCCGCGGAGTTGATGACCGAGCACCGCGCCTACCTGCAACTGATGCTCCGCCTGGCCGCCGGCGCGGACGGCTTCGACCTCGTGCACACCAACAGGCTGCCTGCCCAGTCACGTTCACCGCCGTCAGCGAGCACAGCGCTCGGTCCTGGGCCCACGTCGTCGACCACGAGACCGTCGTGCGCAACGGCGTCGACACGGCCCTGTGGACACCGGGGCCCGGCGGCGACCCCGTGGTGTGACCGGGACGGATCGTCCCGGAGAAGGGACCGCGCCTCGCCCTGCACTCCGCGCGCAACGCGAACCGCACCGTGCTCGTCGCCGGGCCCGTCCGCGACCGCCCCTGCTTCGAGCGGGCCGTCCGACCCCGGAGCAGAGGGTTTTCGAGGTGGGCGGTCGGGCAGCCGCAGAACGAAAGGGTCCAGGGGGCCGCAGGCAGCCACCGAGGGCCGGGCCGGCCGGCGGCGCACGCCCGTTCGGCCACGACTGAGTGAGGTGACACGGATGAAGGCCCTGACCTGGCACGGCAGGCGGGACGTGCGCGTCGAGACGGTACCCGACCCGGTCATCACGGATCCGACCGACGTCATCGTCGAGATCACCTCCAGCGGCCTGTGCGGGTCCGACCTGCACCTGTACGAAGTCCTCGGACCGTTCCTGGAGGAGGGCGACATCCTCGGGCACGAGCCCATGGGCGTGGTCCAGGAGGTCGGCAGCGACGTCACCGAGGTCGCGAGCGGGGACCGGGTCGTGATCCCCTTCAACGTCTCCTGTGGAACCTGCCGCACCTGCGGCGAAGGTCTGCACTCCCAGTGCGAGACCACCCAGGTCCACGAGTTCGGCAACGGCGCGGCCCTCTTCGGCTACACCAGGCTCTACGGCCAGGTCCCCGGCGGCCAGGCCGAACTGCTCCGGGTCCCGTTCGGCAACACCCTCCCGATCACGGTGCCCATCGGACCGCCGGACGACCGCTTCGTGTTCCTCTCCGACGTGCTGCCCACCGCCTGGCAGGCCGTCCAGTACGCCGGCCTCCCCCGGGGCGGCAGCCTGGTCGTGCTCGGGCTCGGGCCGATCGGCGACATGGCCACCCGGATCGCCAGGCACCTGGACGACGGCCAGGTGATCGGCGTGGACCTGGTCCCCGAACGCCTGGACCGCGCCCGGGCCCGCGGCATCACGGTGCTGGACCTGGCCGAACACGACAAGGACCTGCCCGCCGCGATCCGCGACCTCACGGAGGGCCGGGGCCCGAACGCGGTCATCGACGCCGTCGGCATGGAGGCCCACGGGTCCCGTGGCGCCGAACTCGCCCAGAAGGCGACCTCCCTCCTGCCCGGCCGGCTCGCCGCCGCGCTCATGGAACGCGCCGGAATCGACCGGCTGCACGCACTCCACCTGGCGATCGACATCGTGCGCCGCGGTGGCACGATCTCCCTGTCCGGCGTCTACGGCGGACAGACGGATCCGTTGCCCTTGCTCACGATGTTCGACAAGCAGATCCAGCTGCGGATGGGCCAGGCCAACGTCCACCGCTGGGCACCCGACATCCTCCCCCTGCTCCTGGACGGCGACCCGCTCGGCGTCGACGACTTCGCCACCCACCACCTCCCGCTAGCCCAGGCACCCCAGGCCTACGAGATGTTCCAGAAGAAGCAGGACGGCGCCGTCAAGATCCTCTTCCACCCCTGACCACGTCGAGGTCGTACCCGCCCGACCTCCCCGACTCGTCCGGCGGCCGGACCGGTGGACGGGGACGACCGTGCGAGCCCCGGAGGTGACCGTGCAGATCAGAACGGACCGTACCGCGGACCCGTGGGGCACCCGAACCCCGTACCCCCGGACGAGCCCTCGCCACTCCGCACGGACCCCTCCCTCGCACCGAGCCGACACCCGGGTACGCCCGGGTCACCGTCACCGGCCCGGCCGCGGGCACCACTCGCCCCCGCGTCGAGCATGACAGCCTGTCCGTCGGGCTTGTCGACACAGTACTGCGCGGTCGCGGCGCGATTGGCAGCCTCCGGGGCCGCCCCAACCGACCGCGAGGGCCTGGCAGCCATGCTCCGAGTGCTGCTGGAGAACGTCTCCGGACCAGGCCGGACCAGAATGCTCGCCTACCTCGAGCTGCAGGCTGAGGCAGCCCGCCAGCCCTGGCTGTCGGCCGTCCTCGACCAGATCGCCGCCGCCGACTTCGCCGGCCTCCAGCACGCCCAGCGAGCCGCTGGACTGCCCGTAACCCCGCATCGGGCCGCCACCGTCACCCTCGCCCTGCACGCCGCCATCCCCCACCTGCTGGACGCCGGCCCAGCCACCCTCGCCAGCGCGGGCTTCGACGATCTGGACCGGTTCGTCCAGGGCCTGTTGGACGTGGCGTACCCCCAACCCGACTGCCTGGTCGTTTCGGATTGACGGTTGGACGGCCATTCGCCGTCGAGCCAGTGGAGAACCTGCGCGAAGTCGCCGCCGTCGAGACATCCCGCCGGCGCCTGGAGAACGGTCGAGATCGGCGCCGAGGAGGGAACCACCCGGCGCCCGCCCGACGCGACAGCTGGCTGTAGGCGGGCTCACCGCCAGCCAGAAAACCGACGGCCCGCCGAAATGACGGGCCGTCGTGAAGGGTTCGAGGTGAGGTGAGAATCCGAGCTGCCAGGCAGAGGCTCTCAGGAATCACGCCCAACCTTGGCCGATCTGCTTGCGGGAGTTGGCGGACCATCCAGTAGAGCCATCGGGCGCGTTACTTCCATCTCGATTCTCATCCTGATAGTAGAACAGACGCCCGTCCTGCTGCACGCCGTAGATGACCCCCTTGGGTCCACCGATCATTCGATTCAGTTGCTCCCAGTGCTGTCCGATCTGCTTGCCGGAGTTCGCGGCCCACCCCGTGGAGCCATCGGGCGCATTGGAGCCGTCCTGGCGCTCGTCCCGGTAGTAGAGCAGGCGACCGTCCTGGTGCACCATGTACAGAATTCCGTCTCCGCCGCCCACCAGGAGCCGCGCACCCTCCCAGTGCTGTCCGATCTGCCTACCGGAGTTCGCGGCC
>NZ_JBIWPA010000041.1:0-21144 GCF_044768035.1 Kitasatospora sp. NPDC101176 | reverse complement strand
CCACCAGGAGCCGCGCACCCTCCCAGTGCTGTCCGATCTGCCTACCGGAGTTCGCGGCCCACCCCGTGGAGCCATCGGGCGCATTGGAGCCGTCCTCGCGCTCGTCCCGGTAGAACAGTAGACGCCCATCATTACTGTCCACTCCGTAGAGGATTCCGTTGCCGCCGGACGCGAGATGAGTGAAACTCATTTTTCTCTCCTTTCGGTGAAGTTCCTACGCGCTGATCCACGCTCTACCGTCCGCATCCACGGCGGAATCACCGCTCATGAAACGATCGCCGCCGATCGAAAGCCGTGTTCGCGTTGCCGAGCTGGGCGAGAAAGTGTCGACGGCAGGCAGGGCAGTGATGCTCTCTGTCGTGCCAGCCATGCTGAAGACAGAACTCGGGATTGCTCGCGTTCTCGGTGAAGGGGTAGCCATCGTCGGCGAGCCCCTGAAGGAAGTCGTCAATGGTGATGTTCATCATCTGCCTCGCCATGGATCAGAATGGCCGGACTACTGGGACCACGGTGTGGGTTCTGGATCCCTTGCGCCTCAGCGGGCGAAGGACCGCTCCGGAGATGGTTGGCTCCCATATCGCTGTGGGTAGTCAGCGGTACCGGTGTCCCATGCGGCGGGATCCTTTACGGATCGCCCTGCGCCTCGACCGGATCACACCGTCGAAGCTATCCGGGCGCGCGCTCCCGCGGCGTCGGGTGAATCGCTCAAGACGCACCGTCCCCGTGGCATGGGTCGAACGACCCACGGGCCGACTGCCGGACCCGCCGGGTTCCGGGGCTCTCCACTAGATTGGGACAAGGAGCTCTGAATGGGGACTCGCGCCGGTATCTCGCGCACGGGGAGCAGCCATGAGTGTGGTGTCCCAAGATCTCGAACGGGGGCGCACCGCGTATGAGCGGCACTTGTGGGAGGAGGCATTCACACTGCTCAGCAGCGTCGACACGGCCTCGCCGCTCGGCGCGGAGGACTTGGACCTGCTCGCGAAGTGCGCGTATTTCACCGGTCGGAGCGAGGTGTGCGTGGAGGTCGGCCGCCGTTCCTACGTCGAACAGCTGCGCGCCGGCACTCCGCGCGGCGCCGCGATGTGCGCTTGCCAACTGAGCGTCGTCTTCCTGCTCAGGGGCGACGTGGCACTCGGTGGCGGTTGGTTGGCCCGCGCGCAGCGGTTGCTGGAGAAGGAGCCGGAGTGCGTCGAGCTGGGTCATACCCTCGCAGCCGAGGCGGAGGCGCTCTTCTGGAGTGGTGATCTGGAGGGGTCGCTCGTTCGAGCGTCCCGGGCGGCGGAGATCGGCAGCCGGTTCTCGGACCTCGACCTGGCGACCTTGGGTCTGCACCAGGTGGGCCGCGCGCGGTGCCGGCTCGGCGGGGTGGCCGAGGGGATGAGGCTGCTGGACGAGGCCATGATCGTCGTGCTCGCCGGGGACCTCGACCCGTACTACGTGTGCTGGGTCTACTGCAGCTCGATTTCCCTGTGCCGGCTCGTGTCGGAGTTCCGCCGTGCCACGGAGTGGACCGCGGCCTATGAGCAATGGGTGGGCGCCCGCGAGGATGCCCTGATGTTCTCCGGCACGTGCCGCCTGCACCGGTCGGAGATCATGCGGCTCCGGGGAGCGTGGCCGGAGGCGGAGCGCGAGGCCCGGCTGGCGTCCGAGCAGCTGGACGGTCTGGACGCCATGGACGCCGCTGAGGCGATGTACGACGTCGGCGAGATCCGCCGACTGGTCGGGGATCTCCACGCGGCCGAGGAGGCCTACGTCCAGGCCAGCCGGCTCGGCCGGGAACCGCAAGCGGGTATGGCGCTGCTGCGGATGGCCCAAGGCCGGGTGGACGAGGCCGGGGCGGCGATCCGCCGGGCCCTGGCCGAACCCCACCGCGACCGTGCGGCCCGGGCGGCGCTCCTTCCCGCCCGGGTCGAGATCGCTCTGGCGGCCGACCGGATCGAGGAGGCCCGGGCCGCGGCCGACGAGCTTCAGGCCATCGCGTCCGACGACAGCCCGGCCGTACGGGCGGCTGCGGAGTACGCGCAGGGGTTGGTGCGGTTGACCGAGACGAACGCGGACGGTGCGCTCGCCTCCCTGCGCCGGGCGTGGCAGCTGTGGTAGGAGCTGGACGTGCCGTACGAGGCGGCCCGCACACGCCTGCAGATCGGTTTGGCGTGCCGTGCCCTCTGCGACGAGGACACCGCGCGCCTGGAGATCGACGCCGCGCGGTACACCTTCGCCCGGCTCGGCGCGACGCCCGACCGCCGGCACGCCGAGCGCCTGCTCGGCAAGGCCAAGCGCACGGAGCTGCCCGGCGGGCTGACGTGCCGGGAGGCCGAAGTGCTGCGGCTGGTGGCCGCAGGCAAGAGCAATCGGCAGATCGCGGCGGACCTGGTCCTGAGTGACAAGACCGTGGGCCGCCACCTGAACAACATCTTCCTCAAGATCGCCGTGACCTCCCGTGCCGCGGCAACGGCCTACGCATACGAGCACCAGCTCGTCTGACCCTGCGCCGCAACCACGCAACTTGCGGAAGACGGAGCCCGCCGCGACGGGCCGTCTGCGCGCGAAGACGCCGTGGCGACCGCCGCCGACAGTCTGCCGTCGTCGCCTGTCAGTGGTCCTGGATGTAGGCGCGGTGAACGGCGTGGACGGCCTTGGTCAGGCACCAGAGCTTGCGGGCAGCGGGCTCCAAGGGCCCGCGTGGTCGGTCAGAACCGGCGGCGCCGTACGACGGGCCGCATGGGCGGGGCCTGCTCGGTGCCGCAGACGGAGGTCGAGACCCGGCCGGAGAACGTACGGTCAACGGCGAACCTCTTCGGCCTGCCGATGTTCTACCAGTACGGAGTGGGCTCGGCCGGCTTCGGCGCTTGGCGGGAGCTGGCCGTACACGCCATGACCACCAGCTGGGTCCTGGGCGAGGAGTACGCGGGTTTCCCGCTGATGTACCACTGGCGCGTCCGGCCCGATTCCCCTCCCGAGGGCTTCGTGGACGAGTTCGGGGGCATCGACGGAGCGGTCGCGCACTGGGACGGCTCACCGGCCGTACACGAGCGGCTGGAGGCCATCGGTCGGTCCTCCCCCAGCTTGATGTTCTTCCGGGAGCATGTGCCGCAGACAGTCGGCGCGTGGCTGCACGAGCGCCGGGAGATGACGGTGCCCGGCAGCGACCCACCGTGGTCGTGGGTGGAAGACGGCTTGGCGCAGGGTGCAGCGTTCATGAGCTCTCGCGGACTCGTGCACTTCGACGCCCACTTCCGCAACAGCTCTCAGAGCTCGTGACACGATCATGACGACGGTTTGTTGAGTCACCGCCAGCTGGTGGTACACCGTCGACCAGGGCGATGTCGGTGCCGACCACATTCAACGGGGTGCCGTCGCCGTCGCAGATCAGGTGCTGCCTGCTGCCCGGCGTGCCACGATCGACCCGCGACAGACCAACCTCGGTTCCCCCTCTTCGCGCGCACGTGAGAGCCGTCCACGCACGCCTGCGTCCAGCCGATCCGCCTACTGCCCAGCGGTTTCGCCATCACGGCCGCGATCAACCCGACGGAGGCCGGCAGAGGGCAGGCAACTGTCCGGCGCACCGCCGACGCCCGTAACCCCGCCGGTCGGCGCAGTTGACCACCAACCCCGACGATTCATCACGCAGCCGAGCGCGCCGCACACGAAGCGTGACCGCCGGGCCCTACGCTGCCCTCCATGACCCGACTGCGCGCCGCCGCCGCGGCCCTCGTGATCTCCGCCACCGCCCTGCTCCCGACCGCCGGCACCGCCCACGCCTCCACCCGAGCCGAAATCCAGGTGAACTCCTTCTTCGGCAAGTACCGGGAGGCCGTCCTCGACCAGCCCTCCCAGGACCCGCAGGAGGTCCGGAAGGAGTTCCTGGCCCCGGAGCTTGAGCCCGTTCTCGACCAGTGGGCCAGCGACCACGATGCCAATCCGATCTTCCGGGCCCAGAACGTGCCCGACAGCTGGTCCATCGCCCTCGGCGACTCCGATGCGGGTCACACCACCGTGCTCCTCACCGAGAACTGGACCGACGGCACCCACACCGTTGTCCAGTACCAGGTGCGGACCGACAACCTGGTGATCGACGACCTCAAGGACGCCCCGCAGACGCAGTAAGCACCCGCCCGCCGGGACGTGCCGGCCCGGAGTCGGGGCCGCCCACGAGCGCCCCGGCTCTGCAAACCCCAGAAGTACCGCAAGTCCAGGCCCTCAGCCCGCACCCTGTTGGAGGAGCTGGCTGGGGCGGATCTCGGTCGCACCGAGCAGGCACCTAAGGCTCGTAACACGGTTACAATGTCCGCTTGTTGAGCCTCCGCCAGCAGATGGGTGCGCACGCGGGCGAGACGAGTGAGTCGTGGAGGTCGAGGCGGCGTTCCCAGCGGGTGGCGAGGCGCTTGAACTGGTGGAGCAGGGCGAAGGTCTGCTCGATGACGTAGCGGAGCTTGCCGAGGCCGCGGATGTCGGGCTCGCCTCGGGGGGAGATAACGGGCAGAATTCGACGCCGGGCCAGCTCTCGGCGGAGATGCCGGCTGTCGTAACCCTTGTCACCAAGCAGGGACTTGGGCCGCGTGCGCGGCCGCCCCGGCAGGCCGGCGACGGGTGGGACACCGTCGACCAGGGCCAGGGCCTGCGTGATGTCGGGGACGTTGCCACCAGTCGTGATGACCTTGAGCGGGGTGCCGTTGCCGTCGCAGATCAGGTGGTGTTTGCCGCCCGACTTGCCGCGGTCGACCGGCGACGGGCCAACCCCGGCACCCCCCCTTTTGGCCCGCACGTGGGAGGCGTCCACGCAGGCCCGGGTCCAGTCGATCCGCCGGGCCGTGTTGAGCTCTGCGAGCAGCAACCGGTGAACCTCGTCGAACGCTCCCGCTTCGGTCCACCGGCACAGTCGGCGCCAGCACGTCTGACCTGAGCCGAAGCCCAGCTCCGGCGGCAGCTGCTGCCACGTGACACCCGTGAACAGCACGAACAGGACACCCTGCAGACACAGCCGGTCGTCCACCGGCCGAGGCCCCGACGACCGCTCCGGCCATGGCGGCAGGATCGGCTCGATCAAGGACCACAGCTCGTCGTTGACCATCCACGGCGCCCTCACACCACCGCCAACGGACGGATCGTCACATCGGACACGGCCCACCAGCCCAAAACCACAAGATCCTGTTACGGGCTCTCAGCGACCGAGGCGCAGTTCCTTTCTGACCATCTCGCGTGCGACCGCCACTACACCGCAAGCCGTCTGCTGCGCCACCACCTCGTCGACCGGCTTCGGGTCGCTGCGGAGACGGACGTGTTCCTGCAGGAGTGGATCGCAGGTCGAAGGCCCGACGGTGTCCCGCCAGAGATCGCGGCGATCATCGAGCGGAATGCCCGGACCGCCCTCGTCCTGGACAGCTTCCACCGCCGGCTGCTGACGGAGAGCAAGCAGATACCTTTTCCGGTTGCCGAGCTCAGCCGCGCTGCGGCCGCCGAGGCGCCACACCGTTGAGGAACGCGGCTGAGCCGCCTCGTTCTCCGGGCTGAGCTTGGTGAAGTCGACGTCCAGGTGCGGCTCGTACGCCTCGGGTGCCGGTGCCAGGTAGAGCTCGTGGGCGGGGCACCCGCCGAACCTCGTGATCCTCCCGGTCAGGTAGGGCGAGACCTCGGCCAGGTCCTCGGATTCCACCTTCCAGTCCTCGCCCTGCAGTTCGCGCACCGTCTGGGGCCCGAACACCGCCGCTCCCCGCCACCCTGCGCAAAGCAGGCCGACGAAGACTCGTGACCTCCTCGAATCCACGCCAGCATGACCCGCACAGCCTTGACGAAGGACACAGAGGCACCCGCGGGCAGCAGCCTGCTCGCAGAACTCCTGACTCCCGTACACCGACGGCTGAGAGCGGCCGGTGGCCGGGGCAGCCCGTCGGCCTTCAGACGCTGCGGAATTCGGCCGGTATGATGATCGCCGGTTTATGCCCGCCGGCTCCTAGGGAGCAATCCCAGGCCGCAGGTCCGGTACG
Organism: Kitasatospora sp. NPDC101176; assembly: GCF_044768035.1. Classification (NCBI taxonomy): domain Bacteria; kingdom Bacillati; phylum Actinomycetota; class Actinomycetes; order Kitasatosporales; family Streptomycetaceae; genus Kitasatospora; species Kitasatospora sp. NPDC101176. The sequence goes on along the minus strand of NZ_JBIWPA010000041.1, from coordinate 15,157 downwards.
AACGCTTCGAGCGCGGTCGGGCTTTCGCGCGGAGGGTTCAGGGGTGGAGAACAGGATCGTCGTCGACCAGGACGTCGAGGAGAGTGCCGAGTCGGACGTCGAGAAGGGCGCCCAGCCCGTCAAGGATCGGGCGGGCCTCAAGCTGGCGGCCGTGGCGGTGGTGGCCGGCGCAGTCGTGGCAGGGATGTGGGGGACGGGGGCATTCGACGGCCAGCCGAAGCCGTTCCCCGGCCTGCCGGTACAGGCCGCGGAGGAGGCTCCGGTCATGTGCGCCGCTCCCCGGCCGACCGACTCGCAGGGGTACGCGGCTGTTTGCGCCAAGCTGAACCGGCCCGATCTGCCGGCGCTGCTGGGCACGCCGGACGACCGCATCGTGACCGCGCACCCGATGCCGATGGCGATCGGGAAGGACCCGATGGTGGAGGTGCGGCTGAAGCACGCCGTGGTCGGCCTCATGGAGGGCACCCCCTCCGTGGACGACATGCTCGGCATGCCGCAGTTCTTCGCGAAGCGGGACACCGTCCTCGGCCACCCCGCCGCGAGGTATTCGAGCAGCATGCTGTCCTTCGTCTCCCCGAGCGTCGGGAGCGGGGCGCCCACCACCGCCGTGGGGCCCGCCACCCGCAACCTCGTCGTCGCGGAGGACCCTGGGGCGCCCGGCGGCCGGGCTTTCGAGATCATCGTCGCTCGCGAGAACGGCTCGACCGTCGACGACGAGATGCTGAACCGGCTCGCCGAGACCCTGCTGCCGACCCTCCCGGGCTGGGTCGCCTCGTAGCAGCCGCGCGCGAACGCCCCCGTGCGGACGTCAGTCGGCCTTTGCCGAACTCGAGACCGCCTGCTGGGTCCGGTGCTCAGGTGACGAGGTCATAGATGCTGCTGGCGGTAAGCCAGAGGCCGGCCAGGAGGGAGAGGGTGATGATCAGCTGGTCCTGGCGCTGCTCGAGCCGGGTCCGCAGGGCGTTCAGCCGGGCGTGGCAGGTTTCCGGGGCCCAGACGGAGTACAACTCCATCACGAGGAGGCTGAGGGTGGCCAGCACGCAGTAGCCGGTCAGGTCGAGCCAGGTGGAGAGGGAGGAGAGGTCGGCATCGACGACTGTGGCGGCGCCGGCTCCGACCAGGGCCCAGGGTTGGAGCAGCCAGGCGAGTCCGGCGGCGGTCCCGAGCCCGGCGTTGTCAACGCGTCCCGTCCAGCTCGGCGGCCGGTAGGGGTGGGGAGGCTGCCGACTCCGGTAGCCGCCGAACAGGACCAGGCCGACGCCGATCACGAGCTTCGCGGCGAGAGCCGCACTCGATGGCGAGCTGTGGTGGACAGGTGGTGTCCCACCGGTCAGCAGCAGAACGCAGGCGATGACCGCCACCAGGTTGGCCAGCCAGGACAGCAGGAAGGCGAGGCCCTTGCGGACGCCGCGCCGTGACGAGAGCAGAAGGATGAAGGCGGTGTTGTGCAGCGGTCCGAGAGTGATGGCCGTACCGATCACGAGCAAGTCGGCAACCACCGGACCATCCGCTCCCTCACGTCGATACCCCGCCCGGCAAGCCCGGAGCGGCTTCGACGGACGCGGCGGCGGACCACCGCGGCCTCACGTCACCGCGCTCCGACTCTGCGGGGACCGACCCCGCAGGTCAAGCCGGCCACGCCGACGGCCCGTTCGCGGCCGAGCATGACCGATGATCACCTCATGACATTGATGAACTCCGCCGAGTCGGCAGGCGGCGTGGAGCGGCACGCCTCCTGGACGGAACTCTTCTTCGACCTCGTCGTCGTCGCGGGTGTGCTGCAGCTTTCGCACCTCCTGCACGAGGGCCCGACGGCCGCTGATCTCGCCCTGTACGTCCTGCTGTACCTCGCCTTCTGGATCGCCTGGGTCTGCTTCACCGTCTACGGGAACGTCGAGGGGGACCGTGCCTGGACACCCGGTCTCCTGCTGGCGATGGTCGGCCTCGCCGTGATGGTCGCGGCCGTCCCCGGGATGCGCGGTACGAGGCACTACCTCGCGTTCGTCGCCGCTTACGTCTTCCTGCGCTGGCTGTCGAGCCGGTTCTGGCGGCGCGGACGGGTCGTGATGGACTGGCCGGTGGCCCAGATGGGCCTCGGTGTCCTGCCGTGGATCGTGTCGCTGTGGGTGGATGCTCCGGGGCGCTACTGGCTGTGGGCCCTGGGCATCGGGTTCGACCTGCTGGCCATACTCACGGACGCCGGCGGCCGCATGCTGCGGGGCGCGCAGGAGTGGACCGAGCGCCTCGTCAGGAAGAACGGGGACCGCGGGCGGCTGCCGGTGATCGAGGCGGCCTACGCCGATGTGCCGCACCTGATGGAGCGGCTGGGTCTCTACGTCATCATCGTCCTCGGCGAGGGGGTCATCCAGATCACCTCGGTCGCCGCCGACACCTCCTGGGACGTGCACCTGGCCGGCGCGGCGGCGGGTTCGTTCGCCCTGTTGTCCGGCCTGTGGAGCATGTCGTTGCTCTACGGCTCCGGTGGGATCCCCAAGACCGGGCGACGCGATCTCCCGGTGCGGCTGGCCCTGTCCCTGCACTGCCTGACGACGTGCGCGCTCGCCTCCGTCGCTGCCGGCCTGGGCCTGGCCGTCGCGCATCCGCACGACCCCGCGGCGAACGGCGTCCGGTGGCTGCTCTGCGCGGGTCTCATGGTGTACTTCGGCGTCAGCGTACTGGCCGCGGCGGTTTCCGGTGCACGGTGGCAGGACGTGCTCGGCTGGGCGCTGCCCTGCCTGCTCCTGCTGTTGGCGCTCGGCGTCTTCGCGCGGCATCTCGGCGTCGGATGGCTGATCTGGGCGTTGGCGGCCGCGGTCGGCTGGCAGCTCGTGTTCGCACCCGGGAAACGCGGCGGTCTGCTGGAGCGTGCCCCGGTCTGACCGGTGCCTCCCGCGATGTCATGGCCCCGCATCTCGGGAGGCGTCCCGAAGCCACCACGCTTCGCGCATCACGGCAAACCTCCCGGCATCGACCCGGCGCACGCCGCACGGCAGGCGCGACAGCCGACGGTCCCTCACCGGGCACCCTCAGGGGACCGAAACCGCGAAGCCTCCCACCGGGGCGCCTCGGCAGGGCCCTGCTCCTGTGTCCGCGAGCACCCGGTCGCCGCGCTGCTCATGCTCCGCGAGGACGGGGGCCGACGCCCCGCGGTCTCCCGTCCGTTGCCCGGCGTGCCGAATACGCGACGACACCGTCCGAGCGCGCGGCCCCGCGCCCGCTCGGCGCGGAGCCAGTGCCGCCCTGAGCACCTCCGCCCCGTCAACCCCCGGGTGGGGCCGACTGCCGCAGCACCACGCCTTCGGCCTGCACGTAGGCGAACATGTCTGCCAAGGTGCACAGACGTAGGCCGGGTTGGCGGCAGGAGCCGGTCGCTCGGGTCTTGGGACGGTAGCAGCGCACGGCGAGAGCGTGCGCCGGGGGTGTGGCCCGCCGGGGTGTGGGAGAGCCTCGAACCCCGCCCTCCCACGCGTGGGATCGGCGCTACACCTGCGGGGCCAAGGCGTCGCTCCGGCGGACGCGGGTGGTGGTGCGGCCGTAGAGACGGGTGCCGACGGTGCGCCACAGCACGCGGGCCGGGGCGGGCATCTGCGACAGGAACAGCCGGCGTTCCTGCGCGGTCGCGTCCTCGAGGATCGCGCCGAGGAAGATCAGGAGCTTGGCCTTGGGCACGCTGCGACGTCCGCGTTCACCCACCTCGGACCACTCGCCGGGTGTGATGTGGTCGGCCATCAGGGGCAGGAGGTGCTCCTCCTCGTCGTCCATGTGGTCGGCGGCGTGCCGGTCGAGCACGCGCAGGGCCTCGGCGAGGCGCAGGGCGGTGTCACGGTCGGCCCGGGCGCGCCAGCGGCGCGACAGCTCGGCAGCCGTGTCGAGCGCGCCGGCGATGGCCTCGTGCTGGTCGGCCATCCGCGCGACCACGTCGTCGCCGGGAGCGGCGCGCTCGCGCAGTCTGGGCCACAGCAGGTCGTCCTCGCCCTCGTGGTGCTCGCCCAGAGCGCCGAGGACCAGGTCGAGGTGGTCGGCTAGCACAGCGGTGCGTCGCCGGTCGCCGGGGACGGCAGCCTCGATCAGGCCGGCCAGGAGCGGTATCTCGCGGCGGAAGACCCGGTGCAGGACGACCATCTCTTGTGGGTCCAGACGCTCGTTGGCGGTGGCCGGGTGGGCGGTGGCGGGCATCAGGGTCCTTTTCGGCGAGGGAACAGTGATCATTCCTGAAGGCCGCAGCATAGTGACGTCGCCCCTGCTACCCGCAATCAGGCCGAGCTCGTCGCCCCCGCTGTGGTGCGAGCCGAGCGACTGCACCCGTGCTCGCTGAAGTCCTCACTCGCTTCAACGGGCGACCGTCTGAGGAGTTGAGAGCGAGGCCGGGGGAATTCGAGGTTCTGACCGCTGTTCCGTGAACGGGCGTAATGCCACGGCTCGGCCGCTGAGGTCAGCCGCCGGCGTGCACCAGTCGTTCTGCCATGGCGGCCGCTTCGTCAGCACTGGTGGTTTCGCGTTGCTCTGAGGCAGGCCCGTCGTGCGATGTCCGGGTGCAGACGAGATAGCGACCTCCGGGGCTCTCTTGAACGTTCTGATCCGGTTGACGTCGCCTTCGACCCTGCCGGAGCTCCATTCGAGGGTGAGGCCCGCGGTGACGGCTTCGAGGTCCTGGCGGAGGAAGCCGGCGAACGAGCTGAACGGGGCGGGAGCGTCCGCCGAGCAGCGGTAGCGCAGCACCGGCGGCCGGCGGCTGGGGCCGCGGGCGCGCTGCCGCCGCCGTCCGTGCCCGGGCCCCTACGGCCGCCGCCGCGGCGGCCCCGGCGGCCGGTTCGCCGCCTGCTTGACGGTCCGGATGATCTGTCCCGTCTCCAGCCGGGTGACGCCCGGCAGGGCGGCCACCCGGGTGGTCAGGTACCGGTACAGGGTGCGCTGGTCGGGGCAGAGCGCGCTGGCGTAGAGGTTGGTCGGACCGGTGGTCGCGGCGGCGAAGGCGATCTCGGGGTGGGTGGCGAGCGCCTCCCCGACCTCCGCCAGCCGGGCGGGCGCGACCGTGAACCAGAGCTGGGTGCGCGGGCCGATGCCGAGCAGGCGGCCGTCGCAGTCGATGTCCAGGTAGAGCAGGCCGCGCTCGCGCAGTTCGGTCATCCGTCGGCGGACCGTCGGCGGTGACCAGCCGGTCGCGGCGGCCAGTTGCTCGTAGTCGGCGCGTCCGTCGGCGGCGAGCGCGGCGAGCAGCCTGCGGTCGTGGTCGTCGAGCCGCACCGGGCCGGGACGGTGCGGGAGCCGGCGCGGCCGCAGGGCCGCGACGGCCTCAGGGGCCAGTGGGCCGAGCTTGCCGATCACACTGTCCGGGCCGCCGTAGAAGGTGTGCAGGACGGAGTACGCGCTCACCCCCTCCACCCGCGGGGTGTGCGGGAGCCGGGCCAGCAGCAGCGCCTCGCTGTCGGCCGGGCTCTCGGTGCGCACCGTGCAGGTGATCTCGGCGCCGCCGGAGGTGAGGTTCACCCAGGCGGTGTCGGGCCTCCGGGCGAGCGCCTCGGCGACGGCGACCGCCGCGGACGGGGCACACCGCACCCGCAGCAGCCAGAGCACCGCGCCCAGCGCCGTGGGGTCGACGCCGCCGACCACCCGGACCGCGCCGGTCGAGCGCAGCCTGGCGTACCGGCGGGCGATGGTGCGGTCCGAAACCCCGAGGACCCGGGCGATGGTGCTGAACGGCGCCCTGCCGTCGACGGCGAGGGCGTGCACGAGCTGACGGTCCAACAGGTCGAAGTCGGATTCCACTCCGCCGAGGGTAGTCGGCGTCGGATCTCGACAGGACCGGGCCGCTCAGTGGTCCGGAGCCCGCGGCGGACGGAGCGTTGCTCCCGGGGCCGGGAGCCGGCCCTGCGGCCGACCGCCCTGCGGCGCCGTCGAACCGAACCACCGGGGAGAAGAAGCATGGACACCGAGGTACTCGTCGTCGGCGCCGGACCGACCGGGTTGACGGCCGCCAACGAACTGCTGCTGGCGGGGGTGGCGACCGTGGTCGTCGACCGGCTGCCGGAGCGCAGCCCGCTCTCCAGGGCCGGTGGCGTGCAGACCCGCACCCTGGAGGCGCTCGACCAGCGCGGCCTGCTGGAGCCACTGCTGGCGAGCGGGGACCACCCGGCGGGGACCGGCCACTTCGCCGGGATCCCCGCGCCGACCGGTTTCTCGGCGCACGCCCGGCAGCCCTGGCGCGCCGTGCCGCAGGCCGTACTGGAGGGCTTCCTCGAGGAGCACCTGGCCTCGCGCGGGCTGGTCGTGCGGCGCGGCCACGAACTGGTCGGCCTCGCCCAGGACGCCGACGCGGTCACCGCGACGTTCGCCGACGGCCGTACCGTACGGGCGCGTTACCTCGTCGCCGCGGACGGCGGCCACAGCACCGTGCGGTCGCTGCTGAAGGCCGCCTTCCCGGGCAGGGCCGGCACCGCGACCGCCGTCGCCGCCGACGTACGGCTGAGCGGCGCGGACCTCCCGGCCCCGCACACCCGCGGGGCGGACGGCCACTGGGCGGCGGTGTTCCCCCTCGGTACCGACGGACTGGGGAGGCCGCTGCGCCGGCTCGCCCTGGGCGGGCCCGGCCGGTCGCTGCCCAGGGATGTCCCGGTCACCGAGGAGGAGGTCCGCGAGGGCCTGCGTGCGGTGTTCGGCGACGCGGTCGGACTGCTGGAGCTGTGCTACGCCCGCCGGATCACCAACGCGGCCCGGCAGGTGGCCCGGTACCGGCACAGGCGGGTCCTGCTGGCCGGTGACGCCGCCCACGTCCACCTGCCGTTCGGCGCCCAGGGGATGAACACCGGGATGCAGGACGCCTTCAACCTCGGCTGGAAGCTGGCCGCCACCGTGCGCGGCCGGGCGCCCCGGCACCTGCTCGACACGTACCACACCGAACGTCACCTGGCCGGGGCCGCCGTGCTCCGCGACGTCCAGGCGCAGAGCCTGCTGATGGACTGGACGGGCAGCGGCGACCCGGACGTGGCCGCCACCCGGGAGCTCTTCGCGGCCCTCGCCGAACTCCCCTCCGTACAGCGGTTCCTGGGCGACCGGCTGGCCGGCACGGCCACCCGCTACCCGATGCCCGACGCCGGCTCCCACCCCCTGCTCGGCCTGCCCGTGCCGGACGCCGACCTCGGCCCGGCCCGGTTGTACGAACTCCTGCGGACCGGCCGCGGCCTCCTGCTCGACCCGGACGGCACCCTCGCCGGGGCCGCCGCCCCCTGGCGGGACCGGGTGGACGTCGTGGAGCGGGCCGCGGGCGCCGAACCACTGCTCGTCCGTCCGGACGGGTACGCCTGCTGGGTGGCGGGCAGCCCGGAGAGCCTGCGCCGCTCCCTCGCCCACTGGTTCGGCGCACCGGGCGCAGGTGTGGGTGCGGGCACGGGTGCGGACTTGGGCGCGGGCGTCCGGGCGGACCGGGCGTCGGCTGCCGGGTGAAGGGCTGGGGTTCCGGGGGCTCCGGCCCCCGGAACCCCGGGCGGTCAGGTCGGTCAGCGGCGAAGGACTCCCCCGCGTCCCGTCTTCCGGCCGGCATCCCGGCTCGGGAGCAGGCGCATCAGGCGCTGGCGATCCTCGGAGCGCCCGCCGCACCGAGGGGAAGATCCGCTCCTTCGGCTGCTCGAACTTCCCGGCCGATGAGATCGTCGAAGCACACCACGTTTCCGAGCGGCGCGGCCTCGGGCGCTTCCGCACCGCCCAGCCGCCCTACTCGATTCTGGCCCGCGGGATCGAGGCCTCGCTTCTGCCCGCCGTCGCGCGCCACGGCATGGGCGCACTCGTCTGGAGCCCGCTCGCCTTCGGGTTCCTCACCGGCAAGCACCGCAGGAACCAGCCGACCGACCTGGAAACCGGCCGTGCCGCGATCCGGCCGGCGCTCTTCGATCCCGCGATTGCGGCGAACGCCGCCAAGCTCGACGCAGTCGAGCAGCTCATCGAACTCGCGACGAGCATCGGCTGCACCCTTCCGGAGCTCGCCGTGGCCTTCACCGTGGCCCACCCGGCCGTCACTTCGGCGATCATCGGGCCGCGGACCATGGAGCAGCTGGAGGGTCTCCTCAAGGGCGCCGCGCTGACCCTCGACGACGCGACGCTCGACCGGATTGACGAGATCGTGCCGCCCGGGGTGAACCTGTACAACCCGTACGCCTCCCTCCCTCCGCGATCACTGACCGACACCGCCTTGCGGCCGACGGGGCCCGGCCCGGGGAGGGCTCCCGGGGACCCGGGGTGGAATGTCCACGCGATCCGGGCCCAGGCCTGCTAGAGTCGTTATCAGTTGCAGTAGTGGTTCCCATGAACTTTGTGTGCGCCTGCTGATGTATGTCGCAGGCGCATTTTTGTGTCCCGGCTCTTCCCCGGGTGGGCGCTCATCGCGGCGACTCGGAGCACGCGCCGTGCGTGCTCCGGACAGCCCCTCTAAGGAGATTTCTCTATGGCTAATGGCACTGTGAAGTGGTTCAACGCGGAAAAGGGCTTCGGCTTCATCGAGCAGGAGGGTGGCGGCCCGGACGTCTTCGCCCACTACTCGAACATCAACGCCAGCGGCTTCCGCGAGCTGCTCGAGGGCCAGAAGGTCGAGTTCGACGTCACGCAGGGCCAGAAGGGCCCGCAGGCCGAGAACATCCGCCCGCTGTAGTACTTCTGCCACGGCACCCGCCCAGCAGCGAGGGGCCCGCACCGCGTACACGATGCCCGGTGCGGGCCCCTCGGCATTCGCGTCACGACGCACCCCCGGCCATTCAAGCCCCTGACTCCGTCACCCGCCGCCATCCCCTCGCGAGCCGCACGGCTCGGCGCCCGGGTCGGCGCCCCGTCGCGGCGGTCCACGGTCCGGGTTCTCCGCTCCCGCTCCTTTCGGCGGGCGCCGATCGCAGGTGACGTGCCGCACGGTTCCACCGTCCAGGCCCAGCCCGTCACACTCCCGGCCCGTTCCCTTGCGGTCTCCACCGGCGCCCCGCGCCACGGAGCCTTCCTCGTGACGCGCCGCCCTGAGGAAGGTTCCGCATGAACCGCATGAATCGCTCCGGCCGTCCCACCCGCTCCACCCGCTCCTCGTACCAGAACGCCGACTCCCGCTCCCGCGGCAGCTCCTTCTACGGGGACCGGCCGTCCGGCGGCGGCCGGAGCAGCCGTCAAGGTGGCTCCCCCCAGGGCGAGTTCTCGATGCCGGTGAGCACCACTCCGGCGCTCCCGGCCGTCGAGGCGTTCGACGAGCTGGAGATGCCCAAGGCCCTGCTCTCCACCCTGACCCGGCAGGGCGTCACGGCGCCGTTCCCGATCCAGGCCGCGACGCTCCCGAACTCGCTGGCCGGACGCGACGTGCTGGGCCGCGGCCGCACCGGGTCCGGCAAGACCATCGCGTTCGGCCTCGCCGTCCTGGCCCGCACGGCCGGCCGGAAGGCCGAACCCGGCCGCCCGCTGGCCCTGGTGCTGGTGCCCACCCGCGAGCTCGCGCAGCAGGTCACCGACGCCCTCGGCCCGTTCGCCCGGGCCGTCCACCTGCGGCTGGCGACCGTGGTGGGCGGGACGTCGATGAGCCGCCAGGCCTGGCTGCTGAACCGCGGGGCGGAGGTCGTGGTGGCCACCCCCGGCCGGCTCAAGGACCTGATCCAGCGCGGCGACTGCCGACTCGACGAGGTCGGCATCACGGTGCTCGACGAGGCCGACCAGATGGCCGACATGGGCTTCCTGCCCCAGGTCACCGAACTCCTCGAACAGGTCGCCGCGGACGGGCAGACGATGCTCTTCTCCGCCACCCTGGACCGCAACGTCGACCGCCTGGTGCGGCGCTTCCTGAAGGACCCGGTCACGCACTCGGTGGACCCGTCCGCGGCTGCGGTCAGCACCATGGAGCACCACGTGCTGCAGGTGCAGAACTTCGACAAGAACGCCACGATCGCCCACATCGCCTCCCGCGAGGGCGGGGTGATCATGTTCACCGACACCAAGCACGGCGCGGACAGCCTGGTCGAGGACCTGCTCGCGAACGGGGTCAAGGCCGCGGCCCTGCACGGCGGCAAGTCCCAGCCCCAGCGCACCCGCACGCTGGAACAGTTCCGCACCGGCCAGGTGACCGCGCTGATCGCCACCAACGTCGCCGCCCGCGGCATCCACGTCGACGGGCTCGACCTCGTCGTCAACCTCGACCCGCCGAGCGACCACAAGGACTACCTGCACCGCGGCGGCCGCACCGCCCGGGCCGGCGAGTCCGGCACCGTCGTCACCCTCGTCCTGCCCAACCAGCGCCGCGCGACGGCCCGCCTGATGGCCACCGCCGGCATCACCCCCGTCACCACCAGGGTCACCGCCGGCGACGAGGAGCTCGCCCGCATCACCGGCGCCCGCGTGCCCACCGGCGTGCCCGTCGTCATCCCCGACCCGGTCGTGGAGCGACCGCGCCGCGGTGGCTCCACGAGCCGCGGCCACCGCGGCCGCGCCGCCGGCACCGGACGCAGCCCCCGGGCCGCCGCCGGCCGCGACACCCGGGAGGCCCAGGGCTCCGGGGGCCGCCGCCGGGCACCCGAGCGCGCCACCCGGACCGCGTAGCACGTCGACGGGCCCGGTCGCCGCGGCGACCGGGCCCGTCGGGATCCTCGCGGTCGCCTCCGCACTCGCCGCGCTCGGGCCCACAGTCGTGCGTTCCCGGAGTCGCGTCCGGATCTCGGCCGCGCGGTGCGTCGGTCGTCGATGCGGCGATGGCCGGGGTCCCGGCCCTGCCGTGACGTGGTGGGCCCGATGGGTTTCAGAGCGTCTGGACGAGACCGCCGTCGATGACGAAGTCGCTGCCGGTGACATTGGCGGTCCGGTCGCTCGCCAGCAGCAGCACCAGGTCGGCGACCTCCTGCGGGAGGCTGAAGCGGCCGGTCGCGGACTGCGCGGCGGCGATCCGGGCGATGTCCTCCGGTTCTCCACCCGTCGCCTCGGCGAGCGTCGAGGCGACGCCGTCGTCGCCGAGCCAGAGCGGTGTGGACACGGGACCGGGGCTGACCGTGTTGACGCGCACTCCGCGCGGACCGACCTCCTTGGAGAGGGACTTGCAGAAGTTGGTGAGTGCCGCCTTGGCGGCGCAGTAGTCGATGATCGTCGGGTCGGGCAGGAACGCGTTGACCGAACTCACGGCCACGATCGAGGCGTTGCCGCGCTCGACCAGGTGGGGCAGGGCCGCCCGGGTGGTGCGGACGGCGGCCAGGAAGTTGATCGTCAGCCCGCGGATCCAGTCGTCGTCGGTGACGGACCGGAGGCCGCCCAGCCGGGGGTGCACCGCGCCGACGTTGTTGACGAGGAGGTCCAGTCCCCCGAACCGGGAGACCGCCTCCTCGACCGCGGACGCGGGACCGTCCGCGGTGGTGAGGTCGACGGACACCGGATGCACCCGGGGGGCGAGGTCCGTCAGCGGACCGGTGATGCCGCGTGCCGCGGCGACCACGTTCACCCCCTCGGCGGCGAGTGCCTGCGTCACGGCGAGGCCGATCCCCTTGCTGGCCCCCGTGACGACGGCGACCTTGCCCGAGAGATGCAGGTCCATCGGAGACTCCTCAGGTCGAACACAGGGCGCGCTGCGAGCGGGTCGCCCCGCACCGGTGGGCCGGCAGGCCCGGGCGGCGGTCCCGAGCGGCGGTCCCGGGCGGCGGTCCGGGCCGCGGCCGGGTCAGGACCGCTCGACGGCCTCCTTGATCCGGCGGCCGAAGTCTGGAGCGTCCTTGCGGGCCGCGTGGAGTGCCGGGCCGACCAGGACCTTGCCGAGTCCGTGGCCTTCGAGCACGTTGAAGACGCGGACCCTGGTCCGGCCGTCCGGCAGGGGCTCGAGGTCGTAGCCGCCCTCGGCGGTGATGAGGTTGGTGCTCTGCTCGCTCCAGCGGATCGTGTGCGGCGCCTCCAGGCCGGTGATGCGGAACTCCCGGGAGGTCTTCACCCCGGCGTCCTTCACCCTGCTGCGGAAGACCGTCCCGACGGCGGTCGGGCCGTCCGGGGTCCTCGTGATCTCCAGGACCCGGGGGCTGAACTCGGGGTCGTGGCGGCCGTCGGCGAGGTACGCGAAGACCTCCTCCACGGGCCGGTCGACCTCGACGCTCGCCTCGAACAGTCCGGACATGTCGGCTCCTCAGGGTGGGCCGGGTGGGCGTGTCACCGCCAGGATTCCAGAGAGTCCCGACCGCCGCCTTCCGGCCGCGGCGGAGGGCCGGGACGGGCTGTGCGCCGGGGCGGCCCACCCGCCCGACCCGGCGCACAGCCGGGAGCCGCTACTTGACGTCGACCCGTCCGAGCGGCTCCCCGGGCCCCGCCGTCAGCGCGTCACGCGCCTCCTGCCAGGCGGGATCCCCGGGGTGGAGCGCGGTGCGGAGGTAGGCCCGGGTGAGCCGCTGGACCGCCGCGACCCGCTTCGGGTCCTCGTCGGTGGTCTCGGCGACGTCGTACCCGGAGATCCCGCCGAGCCCGTGCTCCGCGCCGTACAGGGTGAGCAGGGCCTTGGGGCCCGGGGCGAGCTCGTACGGATCGGCGTGCCAGTCCGCGCCCCGGACGGTCAGATGGGCGGAGTCGTCCTTGTCCCCGGCGACCACGAGGGCGGGCGTCCTCATCGTGGAGAAGTCCGTGGTCAGGAGGAAGGGGAGGTTCTCGGCGATGGGTGCGGTGAGGGCGTCACCGCCCCGGCCGGGCGCGGCGAGCAGTACGCCCGCCGTGATCCGGGGCTCGGCGAGGTCCACCTCCGCACCGGTCTGGGGATCGGTGAGCCGGGCGCCGAGCAGCAGGCTCGCGGTGTGGCCGCCCATCGAGTGGCCGGCCACGGCGACCCTGGTCCAGTCCACGCGCCCGAGGAGCTGCGGGACCGCGGCCTCGATCGCGTCGGCGCGGTCCAGGACGAAGGTCATGTCCTCGGCGCGCGAGCGCCAGTACAGGGGTGCCCCGGGGGTGTCCGGGTCGAGGCTCAGCGTCGTCGAGCTCAGGTGGGTGGGCTGGATCACGACGAACCCGTGTGCCGCCCAGTCATGGGCGAGGGGCGCGTAGCCGTTGAGTGAGGAGAGGTGGTTCGAGTAGCCCTGGCCGTGGGAGAGGAGGATGACCGGCAGGTCGTTCCCGGTCACGGGCGCGGAGACCCGCAGTTCGAGGTCGACGGCCCGGTCGGGGGCCGGCAGCAGCACCGGACTGACCGAGAGGACCGGGGTGGGCGGGGCGGAGGTGCGGGTCGGGAGGGTCGGTTCACTCATCGTGCGGGTCTCCGTTCGGTGGCCTCGGCCGTCGGCCCCGTTCGGTCGGCGGCGGGAGGGCGGGAAGGCAGTCAGGCAGGGGAATGGCAGGAGGGCAGAACGCCGGGAGGGCAGGGGAAGGCAGGGGCGTCCGCTTCGACTAGGCTTAAGCGGGACGCTGTTCCACTTACGATACGGAACATTGTTCCGCTTAGTCAACGACCACCGGAAGGAGAGCGGAGTGCCCACGACAGGCCAGTCCGGGGAGGTGCCGCCCCGCGGCAAGCGGGCCGACGCGCTGCGCAACCAGCAGGCACTGCTGGCGGCCGCCGCCGAGGTCTTCGTCACCTCCGGCGTCGACGCGCCGATCCGCCAGATCGCGGCCAGGGCGGGCGTCGGGACCGGGACGATCTATCGCCACTTCCCCACCCGGGCGGACCTCGTCGTCGGCGTCTACCGCCACCAGGTCGAGGCCTGCGCCGAAGCCGGTCCGGAGCTGCTCGCCGCCGCCGACTCCCCGCTCGCGGCCCTCCGCCAGTGGGCCGACCTCTTCGTCGACTTCCTGGTCACGAAGCACGGGCTCGCCGGCGCGCTGCAGTCGGACAGCAGCGGGTTCGAGGCCCTCCACGCCTACTTCCTCGACCGTCTGGTCCCGGTCTGCGGACGGCTGCTCGACGCCGCGGCCGAGGCCGGCGAGATCAGCCCCGGCATCGAGCCGTACGAACTGATGCGCGGCATCGGCAACCTCTGCATCGGCCGCGACGACGACCCGCGCTACGACCCCCGACGCCTGGTCGAGCTCCTCCTCCGGGGGCTGCAGCGGCCGCCGTCGCCCTGACCGCGGCGACGGGCGCTCCCGGACCGGCCGGGCTCCCGCCGGGGAACCGGCCGAACGGATGACCGGGGGCGCCGGGTGCACGCCCCCGGCCGCCGCCCGCTGCCAGGCTGGGCCCGGACTCCCGGGCCCCGTCGGCCCGGGAACAGGACCACACGCGACAGGAGCACCTGATGCTGACCTCCACGCAGACCCCGGGCGGGCTGAACTGGCTCGACCTGGGAACGCCCGACGTCGATGCCGCCGTCGCCTTCTACGGGGCGGTGTTCGGCTGGGAGTTCGCCTCCGCGGGGCCCGGGGCCGGGGGCTACGGGTTCCTCCGCAAGGACGGCCGGACGGTCGCCGCCGTCGGCCCGCTGACCGAGGAGGGCGCGAGCTCCGCGTGGACGGTGTACTTCCGCAGCGTCGACGCCGACGCCACCGCCCGGGCCGTGGAGCAGGCCGGCGGCACCGTCCGCTTCCCGCCGGTGGAGGTGTTCACGGCCGGCCGGATGGCCGGCTTCACCGATCCGACGGGCGCCGAGTTCGCCGTGTGGGAGCCGCGGGACACCGACGGCCTGGAGCTCTTCAACGAACCCGGCAGCGTCAGCTGGATCGAGCTGTACACCACCGACGGCCCGGCGGCGAAGGCCTTCTACCGCAGCGTTCTGGCGTGGGAGACCCGGGACATGCCGATGGGGGGCGGTGTCACCTACACCATCGCCGGGCCCGCCGGCGGCGGCGAGCGGACCATGCACGGCGGCATGCTGCAGCTGGGACAGGAGCACCTGGACGCCGGATCCGGCTCCGAATGGCACCCGTACGTCGAGGTGGAGGACTGCGACGGCACCGTCGCCCGCGCCGTCGGGGCGGGCGCCACCGTGATCATCCCGGTCATGGACGCCCCGGGCGTGGGGCGCATCGCGATGCTGCTCGACCCGTTCGGCGCCCCGTTCGCGGTCATCACCAGCGCCCCGCGCTGAGCCCCGGCGGGCGGGCGTGCGAACGGCGCCGTCGCGCCCCTCGTGGTGGGGGGTGCGGCGGCGCCGTGGCGGTGGTGCTGTGGGGGGTGTTACTTGGTGAGGCCGGCCTTGACGGAGCAGACGGGCCAGGCGCCGGGGCCCTGGGCGGCGAGGACCTTCTCGCCGATGGAGATCTG
>NZ_JBIWPA010000040.1:0-76126 GCF_044768035.1 Kitasatospora sp. NPDC101176 | reverse complement strand
CCGGCTCACCGCCATCGAACAGCGGATCCACCGGACGTCCGCCGCAGCCCTCGACGCCGTCGACACCCACCTGGCGCACCTCGACGCCCTGCGCCACGACCTGGCCCACCGGCCCTGGCCCCCGCGGTCCTCCCCCACGCCAGCGGCCCCTCCGAGCCTCCCGCCGCAACCGGCGCGAGCCCCGACGGCCGAACCCTTCGACACGGCCGGGCGTCGGCGTACCCGGACCGTCGCGGACGCACCACAGCAGGACAATCCCGCCAACAACCACCAAGCCACCGGCCGCGTACCCGCATGACAGAAAACCCGCCGCCCCGGCACGGCCGGGCATCGCGAGGCGCAGCCGGGTGCACGTCCGGCCGCACGTAGATTCCGGACCGTAGGCAACCCGAAGACCTTCGGGCACCCGACCGCCTGATCCGGGCGCAGCGGGCGCCGACGGCCGTGCGGGCCGAGCGCCGCGCCTTCCTCGGCTCGCCGCCCTCGCGGAGCGGTGACCTGGAGGCCGCCCGGCGCGGTCTGAGCGAGGAGCAGCCGGCCGCCTGGGAGAACCTCAAGGCCGTTGACAGGCCTGCCCGGTGCTTCCGGATGTGGGGTGTGCCGTTTCAGGTGTTGGCGCCGGCATGGGCTTGGCGTCCCCTGGTGGTGGGGCCGTGCCAGTCCAGGCACATCACGGTGGCGTCGTCCTGGAGTTTGCCGCCGCAGGCGTCGGTGACGGCCACGACCATGCCCCCCCGCGGGTGCTCGGTGGCGGTGGCGACCATGACGGCGGGCAGGTCGACGGATTCCGCCCGGCGGTCCTGCATGCCGTCGGTATAGAGCACCAGCCGGTCACCGGGGCGCAGGTTGATGTTTTGCACCCTGTACCGGCCCTGCCCGGCGACGCCGAAGGGCAGGTCGGCGCGCAGGGGCATTTCTTCGACGGTGCCCTCGCGCAGCCTCAGCGGGTGCGGGTGGCCGGCGTTGACGAGCTGCGCACCGCTTCCGTCCAGTGCGATGCGCAGGATCTGGCCGGTGGCCAGGACTCCGGCGCCGCCGCCTCGGCCGCTGCCAGCATTTCTCCCAGGACCATCCGCTCCCGTGCCACCTCAGCCTCCTCGAAGATCCAGGGCTCTCACCTTCCCGCGATGGCCCGAGGAATTCCAGCCTCCCTCGGCGCGGCCCAAGGCCGATGCCGAGCCGAGCGACGGTCGTGGCTGTGGGTCACAGACGAGCAGGTACGAAATTTCCATCCCGGACCGCAGCTCATGGCCGTCTTTTGCACACCTTGGCTGGCCCCCAGGGTGACCCGGCCCCTACGGAGAGGGCGACTCTGGGCTTCGACGCACGCGGCAACCGCACCTTCGGCGCCGTTCTCCCCGCCAACGACGAACTCACCGACGCCGAAGCCGCTATCCGGCTCCGTGCCTGCTCGGCGACCTGCCCGGGGAGTTCGGGGTGCTCGCCGCCGAGCTGGAGGCCGCCATCGCCGCCGGCCGGCCCGCCACCGAGCTGCCGGCCGGATGAGCAGGACCGCCCGACGCGGGCTCGCCCCAGGCCGTCCGCCCGATCTGCCGAGCCACGGGCGCGGTCACGAGGACCTCGCGGTCTCGCTCCCCTCCTCCCCCAGCTTCCGCAGCGCTTCGATGGCGAGCGCTCGCGGGTCGAGGCTCCGTCCGGCGAACAACCTCGCCACCGACAGGGCCCACCGTCCCTTCTTCAGTCGCCCCAGGACGTATCCGATGAGGACCCCGATCCCGAGAGCGATCTTGATGGTGATCTTCATCGCTCGGCCCGTACCCCTTCTGGACGGACGGTGGCCGCACCGCGATGCCGCACGCCCCTGCCAGCACCCGTCGGCCGAGCCGGCCGAACGGGCATGCGCCGCAGGTGCCGCAGGTGCCGCACGGTGCCTGACGCGGGTCGAACCACGACCTGGCCTGCTTCTGGCCAGGCCGACCTACTCGTAAACACGATCGGTTCGCCGCGTGCCCGACCGTGCACGTATCCTCAACCGTTACCAAACAGTGCATGATTTACACTTCTATAGTTACTGTCATGCAATTGGATTTGAATCTGCTCACCGCCCTGGACGCGCTGCTGGAAGAGGGCAGCGTGGCCGGAGCCGCGGACCGACTTCACGTCACCGCGCCGGCGATGAGCCGCTCGCTGGGCCGTATCCGCAGAGCAACCGGCGACCAGATCCTGGTCCGCACCGGACGCCATATGACGCCCACGCCCCGCGCGCTGGCCATGCGCACCGAGGTCCACGCCCTGGTGCAGCAGGCTCACCAGTTGCTGTCCGCCCGTACGGACCTCGACCTGGCGAGCCTGGAGCGGGTGTTCACCGTCCGCCTGCACGACGCCCTCACCACCGCCTGCGGGAGTGCCCTCGTCGCCGCGGTGCACCGCCAGGCCCCGGGGGTGAAGATGCGTCTGACGGTCGAGCCCGGCCACGACACCCCTGAGCTGCGTCGCGGTGAGGTCGATGTGGCCTCCAGCGCCGGACCGCCGTCTCAGCCCGACATCCATCACCGCCTCATCGGCCAGGACAGGATCATCCTCGCTGTCCGGGCGGGCCATCCGCTCACCGAAGGACCGGTGACCGTCGAGCGGTACGCGGCGGCCGACCACGTGACCGTCTCCCGGCGTGGAAGCCTGCGCGACCCGGTCGACGATGTCGTCACCGCCCTCGGCCACGAGCGCCGTGTCATCGTCTCCGCCCCCGCGACGGACACCGCCCTGCAGCTCGCCCGTGACACCGACGTCGTGGTCACCCTCCCCGACGCGGTCACCCGCTCCGCCCGCGAGCAGCTGGGCCTGGCCACGCTGCCGCTGCCGTTCGACCTGCCGCCCGTACCCCTCTATCTGCTCTGGCACAAGCGGTACGACGACGACCCCGCCCATGCCTGGCTGCTCAACCTGGCGGCCCAGACCCTGCAGGACCTGTTCACCACTCCGGAGGCCTCTGCCCAGTAGCGTTCCGTCGGGGCAGTTGGGCCCGACGGTGCCTGATCCCGGACGGTCCGGACCGGCGGCGGTGAACGCCAGGCGCAGGCGCCGGTCGATCGCGGTGCCGACGGTGCCGGCCTCGGTCCCGACCCCTTCAGGCGGCATCAGGACGGGGAGGCGGCGTACCGGGCGCGGAAGTTCTCCCGCAGCGGCTCGGGACCGGCGGACAGCTCCCGATCCAGAAAGCGGCGCGGCGGCGTGCGGGGGCGGCTGAGACCGGAGGTCAGACTCATGCCGTCCACCGCCCCTCTGCGGCTCTGCGGCTGCTGCGAGCCGGGCCGGCGGGCAGCGCAGGGGTGCCGGGCCGGGACGTGGTCGGGGAGGTGGTGCACAGGTGGTTCGTCCTACCGGGGACGCTGGGAACGTCCTCTGACAGGTCGTAGGACGAACGGAGCAGCCGCGTCGCCCGGCCGGGGACGTCTTCACCCGACCGGGCGGACCCGCTTTGCGCGTCAGGCCGGCTCCTTCGGCGGGAAGTGCCGCTCGAGGATCTCGGCCCACGTCGGCACGGTGACGAAGCGGCCGGTGTCGTCGGCCTGGGCGGGGCTTGGACGGGTGCTCACGGACGTCTCCCGGTGGTCGTGGTCGGCTGGCTGCCCCTGAGGGACGTCCGGCGCTCCCGACAGGGGATCTGCGTGGACACCGGGGAGGAGGAGGGCTCGCTGCGCTACCGGTGCCCGATGCCGGGTGAGACCATCGGCCCTGAGCCGGAGCCGATCTCGCGGGTCGGCCGACAGAGCGGGGAGTTGGACGACGTCGACGATGCCCTGGCCTTCTTGTGACCTGGGGGACACCGTGACCGACAAGCGAAGTGCCACCGGCGATGTCCCCGAGCCGCCGCCGCGGCCCAGCGGCCGGAGCCTGCTGCTCGGCGTCGCCTGGGACGTCGTGGTCCCGATCGCGGTGTACTACGGCCTGCGCGCCGGCGGTGTCAGCGTCTTCGTAGCCCTGCTGGCCGGGGCCGTCCTGCCGGCGCTCACCACGGCGGTGCAGTGGCAGCGCACTCGCAGCCTGGAGGGCATGGCCGGATTCATCGCCGGGACCATGCTGCTCGGCGTCGCAGCCGCGCTGGTCAGCGGCAGCCCCCGGTTCCTGCTGGCCAAGGACGGTTGGCTGACCGGCGTGGCCGGGCTCTGGTTCCTGGCCTCGATCAGAGCCAGGCGCCCGCTGCTCTTCCACGCCGGCCGCCCCCTGCTGGAGGGCCGGTTCCGCTCCGACGGCACCTCCTGGGACGTGCTGTGGGAACGCGAGCCCGCCTTCCGGCGGATCTGGCGGGTCTCGACCGCGATCTGGGGCGTGGCCATGCTGCTCGACGCCGCCGCACGGATCGTGATGGCCTACACCCTGCCGGTCGACACGGTGCCCGGCCTCGGCGCCCTGCTCTGGCCGGTCACGCTGCTGCTTCTGCAACTGGTCAACGGCATCTACTACGAGGTGGCCGGGCTCTGGGGGCTGACCTCCGGCAGGACCACGCACCCGCCAGGCGGCTGAGCACCCACCAGCTCATGCCACCTCGCTCGCACGCTCACACCTCACAGTCAAGCGCCGGACGGGACCGGAGCTGCCGCCCCTGCTCACCCGTACCAGTCACCAAACCCAAGCGCACCCCGGTCACGCCTTCCGGTCCTTCGCCGGGTGGAGCTTGGCGTGCAGCACCCGGTCCTCCCACCACGGATCGTCCGGAGCGAAGGCCAGGGCGGCCACCTGCTCGCGCCTGGTCGGGGCGGGCAGCACCAACAGGCCCAGCCCCTCCACCCACTGCCGCGCACTGCGGGCACTCCAACCGGTCCGGACCGGCCTTCTGGGACAGCTCCAGCAGAGGCGATCCCCCGTGACGGAAACGGCTTCCCCCGTACGGCAACCCGCACCGTCTCGTCTCGTGACGCACCGTCTCGTCTCGCCTCGCGGACCATGTTCCTCGAGCGAGACGATCACGTCAAGACGGCACGTGACGTCTCGTGGAATAATCCGGACCATGCCACCAGCCCCGAATCCGGACCTCCGCAACCAGCGCGCCCACCGCGCCATCCTCGACGCCGCCCTCGAAATCGCCGTCCGCGACGGCTACGCCCGGGTCACCGTCGAGGGCATCGCCCACACCGCCGGAGTCGGGAAACAGACCATCTACCGCTGGTGGCCCAGCAGGGCCGCCGTCGTCCTCGAAGCCCTCAACGACCGCACCGGGCCCTTCTCCGGCGTCCCGGACACCGGCGACATCACCGCCGACATCACCGCCGCCGCACAAGGAGTCATCCAGGCCCTCGGCACCGAACTCGGAGTCATCTGGCGCGGCCTGGTCGCCGACGCCCAGAGCGACCCCCGACTCGCCGAAAACCTCCTCACCGACTTCCTCGAACCCCGCAACAAGGCCTGGCAGGGCCGCCTCGACCAAGCCGTCAGAGCCGGCGAACTACGCACCGACGTCCCGACCCGAACCATGGTCGAACTCCTCTTCGGACCCGTCTACTACCGCCTCCTGCTCGGCACCGGCCCACTCGACCCGGACGACACCGCCGCCCGCATCGACTACCTCCTCAACGGCCTCAGGCAGCGCTGACCACGGGAACAGGGCTGACACGGGACAGGCGGGCCGCAGCGAATCCTGCACCCCCGGCGGCGCGCCTCAGCCGGCCACCTGCCGAGGATCCGCGTTTCCACCCCCGAGCAGCACCGACACACCTCGCAGGCCAAACCCTCGACCAGTACCACCAGCGCGTCATCGACACCGTCGAGAACGGCGGCGAAGTCGGGGCTGCCTCGCGGCCCACCGCGTGCCGCACTCCCGACGTCCGCAGGCTTGCCCGCCCATGACGGGCAACGGTATCCATGGACCCACGAGGGGGTGGAGGCCATGGGGGACGCGGCTCAGAAGGTCGGCGAGGTCCACAACACGGTCAACGGAGGGATCTTCTTATCCGCGGTCGTCCAGGGCCGTGACATCACCGTGCGGCTGCCGCCGCGGATCACCCCGGCCCTGTCCGGCCTGCCGGCCCCTTCTCCGGCCTTCACCGGCCGCGACGCCCAGGTCTGCGCGCTGCTGGAGGACCTGGCTCCGGGCGGGGGCGATCCGGGTGGGCGAAGGGCGGTGCTCGTCACCTCCGTCTCCGGTCTGGCCGGGATCGGCAAGACCGAACTGGTCATCCAGACCGCGGTCCGCGCCCTGAAGGAGCCGGGCTGGTTCCCCGGCGGCGTGCTGTTCACGGACCTCTTCGGCTACGACCCCGAACTGCGGCTGTCCCCGGAGCGGGCCCTGGAAGGCCTGCTGCGCGCGCTCGGCATCCCCGGCGAACACGTCCCCGGCGGCCTTCAGGACCGGCAGCGGCTGTACCGCAGCGTGCTGGCCGCCTTCGCCGCACAGGGGCAGCGGATCCTGGTCGTCCTCGACAACGCCTCCACCATCGAGCAGGCGCGCCCGCTCCTTCCGACCGACGGGATCACCGCGGTCCTGGTCACGTCCCGCCACACCCTCGACGGCCTCGACGCCCGCCTGCGGGATCTCGGTGTCCTCGACGAGCAGTCATCGTTCGACCTCCTCGACGGGGCCCTGCGACACGCCCGCGGCGACGACGACACCCGGGTCGTCGACGATCCGGACGCGGCCGCCGCCGTCGGCCGGTTGTGCGCGGGCCTGCCGCTGGCGCTGCGCATCGCCTCCGCGATCCTGGCCGCCCGGCCGACCCGCTCGGTGGCCGCTCTGGCCGCCGACCTGAGCGCGGAGCACTCCCGTCTGGACCGACTGCGGCGCCCCGACCGGGCCGTTCGTGCCGCCTTCGAGCTGTCCCACAGACTGCTCGACAGCCGTCAGGCCGGGATCTTCGGGCTGATGGCGCTCAACCCCGGCCCCGACCTGTCCACCGACGCCGCTGCCCGTCTGGCCGGCATCGACCCCGATACGGCCGACGGTCTGCTGTGCCTGCTGGCCGAGGCCCACCTGATCGAGGAGCAGGTCCCGGCCCGGTGGCGGATGCACGATCTGGTCCGCCTGTACGCGGGCGAGCGGGCTTGCGTCGAACGGAGCGTCGGCGAACGGGAGGCCGCCCGCGAGCGGCTGTTCACCTTCTACCGCGACACCGCCTCCGCGGCGGCCACCCACCTGGAGCCGCCACCTGCCACCGTCTCGCCGCGATTTCCGGGGCGTGCGGAGGCCCTGACCTGGCTGGAGGCCGAACGCACCAACCTGGTCGCCTCCTGCGAAAGTGCGGCCGTGCTCGGTGACTCGGAGACCAGTACCGGTCTGGCCTTCGCCCTGGGCCAGTTCCTCGACCTCCACCGGTACTTCGACGACTGGCTCACCGTCACGGCTACGGCCTGCGCCCTGTTCCGGCAGGCGGGGGACCGACGTGGCGAAGGCACCGCGTTGAACAACCGCGGCCTCGCCCTGCGCCAGCTGCGGCGGTTCGACGAAGCCATCGCCGCCCATTCCCGGGCCGCGGACGCCCTCCGGGAGGCCGGAGACCTTCACGGCGAAGGCCAGGCTCTGGGCAATCTGGGATCGGCCCTGCGCGAGGTGCGGCGGTTCGACGAAGCCACGGCGGCGCACTCCCGGGCCGTGACCGTGTTCCGGCAGACGGGAGACCGCCGCGGCCAGGCCGTGGAGCTCAACAACGGCGGCCTCACCCTGCGGCACCTGCAGCGGTTCGGCGAAGCCGCAGGAGCGCACACCGAAGCCTTCACGATCTTCGAGGCGATCGGCGACCTGCGGGGCCAGGGTCAGGCGTTGGCCAACCTGGGCTCGGCCCTGAACGCGATGGGGAGTTACCGCGAGGCGATCTCCGCTCACCGGCGGGCCGTGGAGATCCACGAGGCGATCGGCGACCTCCACGGCCAGGGCCGTGCCGTGAACAACCTCGGCTCGGCACTCACCGGCGCGGGACGCTACGACGAGGCGGTCTCCTCCCACCGCCGGGCCATAGAGATCTACGAGGCGACAGGAGACCCCCACAGCCAGGCCCAGGCGCTGACCTGTCTGGGAGTGGCCTTCAACCACACCTGGCGCTTCGACGAGGCCCACACGGCCCACGCCCGCGCGGTGGCCGTGTTCCACCAGCTCGGCGACCGGCACGGTGAGGGCGCTGCCCGAAACAACCTCGCCATCGCCCTGATGGGACTGAAGCGCTTCGACGAGGCGCGCCACTGTCTGCACCGGGCCGTCGAGTTGTTGACGGCGTGCGGCGACGATCATGCGGCCGCGAGGCCCCGACGGTTACTCGACGAACTGTCGAACTTCCTCCGCCAGGAGGCAGCACGGGACCCCGACGGGACGGCCTCAGCCTGACTCCGTCTCCCTCACGAAGCAGAGCACCGGCGGGTCGGGCAGCGCCGCCGGGCCGAGGCCGGCTCCTCAAGCAGCTCCGGCGCAGCGCGTCGCCCGGTCCCTCGCCGTCCTCGTCTACTCCATGGGAAACAGCGCCTCGTGCCGTTGCCGGGCGAGGGAGGCGGTCTTGGTACCAGCGGAGTCGCGCAGCTGGGGTAGCTCCATCATCAAGGTGATCAGATCAGCCGGTGGGGCGTAGCCGCCGGAGCGCTCGCTCAGGAACTTCTTCAGGTGGATCCTGCGGGCCGGGATGGTACGGGCATTGTCGAGAGCACCGCTCGCGACCAGTTCGTCGGCGATTTCGGTCAGCTGGGTCATGTAGTCGCCGAAGACGGCCTCGGCTGCTTCCTCGATGGCGCTGGTGGCCTGCCGGATCGCTCGCCACCGCATTTGCCCTGCCTCGTAGTCCTCGTCGCGCGGCGCCGGCACCAGGCGCTCAATTGCGCGGCGTCGCTCCCCCGGGCCCTTGGCTTCGCGAAACGCCCGGTCTTCCTGCAGCAGGCGTGCGATGCGGGTGATCTCCGTTTCCTCGTCCTGTGCCCTGCGGGTCCGGACATGTTCGACAAGACCGTTCTGCTCGTGCTGCGCCGTGTCGGCCTCGGCTTCGAGGTCGGCTGCCCATGTGGCCCGGCGGGACCAGAACACGGCGATGCCGTCCAGGATCACGCACAGCTCTACTTCTTCGACCTGGCCGTTGCGTCGCTTGGCTCGGCGCCGTAGCCGCTGGATTGCCTCTGTCTCGGCGGCACGGGCCGGGTCAGAGTCCTCGTCGTCGCTCTGGTCGACGAACTCCTCCAGGAAGCTCTCGGCGTCGAACATGGTCGTGCGGTGGAACAACACCCGGGCGCCGGTCGCACGTGCGAGACCGCAGAGTTCCTCTGGTGCCATCGCCTCGTAGTCCACATGCGCGCGACCCGGGTGGTCCTCTGGCACGGCAGGGATCAGCTGCAATCCGAACTCCTCAGCCATGATGGGCAGCCGCTCACACAACTCGGCCAGGACAGCGTTCTCGCTCACCTCTGCACCCTTCATCCGGTAACCAGCCGACCTCGCTTCGTGACGATACCCGTCCGGACTGACAGTCCGTCACCTGATTGGCCGACAGCCAAACCGGTGAATCGGACGGTCGTAGAGATGGGCCAGCAGCGACGCGGGCGGCGTGGGTCGGGCAGGGTGGCGACGCTGTCGGCCTTCCTGCGGCTGCTGGTGGTCCTGGTCGGCACGGCGGAGACCGGGGTGCGCGGCGCCGTGGCGGATCTGCGTCTCACCGCCGAGGAGAACCCTGCCGTCGCCGGGCCCCACCCACCGCCGGCCGGTGACCTCCAGGCGCAGCGTGGCCATGGGCCAGGGGAGGACGACCCTGCCGTCCACCAGGTCCACCCAGCCGTCCAGGCCGTCCCGGCCCGGGGTGGGCCGGGACGGCGGGGTCCTGGGGGGCGGGTCAGCCGGTGACGGTCTCGGCGTGCCGGGTGAGTGCGTCCAGGAGCGCGGTCTGGTGGTCGGTCAGCTTGCCGTCGGTGCGGGCCTTGTCCTGTTTGCGCAGCCAGGTGCCGGGCCGGAAGGCCGGGTCGTCGCCGAGGCCGGTGCGGTTGGCGGGGCCGTCGAGGGTTCCGCCGGAGGCGAGGTAGGCGAGCAGGCGGCGGTAGGAGCGGTTCCAGTCCGGTTCCAGGCGCCACAGCTCGTCCAGCGCGTCGAGCTTGGCGACTTGGTCGGTGGTGAGGCCCGCGGCCTTGCGCTGGCGGCGCATCCAGGCGCCCACTGCGTAGTCGTCGAGCTTGGCGGTGGCGGGGATCGCCAGGTGGCCGTGCTGGTGGTGGAACGCGGCGGCGTAGGCGTGGCCGCGTTCCCAGGCGTTGGCGTTCTTCGACCAGATCATGCCGAGCGCGTCCAGCTCCGAGACACGGGCCGCATCCAGCAGGCCCTGGCCGTTCAGGTGGCGCTGGCGGGTGAGCCAGGAGATCAGCTCGGCGTACTCGGTCTTGTCGGTGGGGTCGAGGTGGCCGTGCTGGAGGTGGAAGACCGCGGCGACCGCGTGCATGCGCTGCCACTCGACCGCGCGCGGGTTGAACGCGCGGAGCTTGACGGTCTGCAGGATGCGGGCAGCGTGATGGCGGGCGTTGATCTTGAGCCACTCGATCGGCGACTCGACCGGGGCCGGCTGCCGCTCACCCTCCCCGGCCTCGGCCGGCTTGGCTGCGGTGGTGTGCGCGGTGCCCTGCGAGCGGGAGGCGCGCAGCTCGGTGATCCGGCCGACCAGCCGGGCGTCGTGCGCAGCGAGCGCCCGCAGGACCCGCCAGATGGTGCGGAAGGAGGAGGCCTCGATCTCGGCGTCGGCCTCCGCCTTCACGGCCTCGCCGGCGTCGTGGACCTCGGCCGGATCGGCCGCCGCGGTGTCGTCGCCGACCTCCGGCGTCGGGAGGTAGACCGGGATGATGACCCAGGAGACCTTGCCCTGCCGGTAGGACTGACGCAGCGCGCGGCCGACGGCCTGGACGATGTCGATGATCGAGCTCTTGGGGTCCGCGAAGCAGACGGCGTCCACGGCGGCGACGTCGATGCCTTCCGTCAGGAGTCGGGCGTTGGCGAGGATGCCGCACTCTTCGCCGTCCTCGCCGGTGTGGGCCTTGAACTCGGTGAAGGCGGCGCGGCGGTCGCGAAGGCGGTCGGTGCCGGCGACCGCCTTCGCCCAGATCCGCTCCGGGCGCTCCGCGTCCTCGAGCAGCTCCGAGGCCTCCAGCAGGGTGTTCGCGAACTCCCTCGCCGCCGACACCCGGGAGTGGAAGGTGATGACCCTCCTGAGCCCGAGGTCGGCGACGGCGCGCAGCACGGCGATCTGCAGCGCGAGGCGCAGCAGGTCCTCGTTGGTGCGTTGGGAGCGCAGGTCGGCGACGGCGGGGAGGTTGAGGAGTTCGCGCAGGTCTTCGTCGGTGACAACGGGGACGAGGACGCGGTAGTCGGCGAGGTAGCCGTGCTCGATGCCCTGGCCGAGGGTCCAGGTGAACACGGTTTTGCCGTAGATCTCCTCCGAGTCCATGGAGCAGAGCGCGGGCAGCGCCTGGCCGTCGGCGTCGGTGACGTCGGCCAGGCCGTCCTTCGCGCGCCGGTCGTCGGCGATCCGCGGGGTGGCGGTGAAGTACAGCCGGCGCTTCGCCGGGACCTGGGCGTCGTCGTGGACCGCGGCCCACGCCTTACCTTCGGAGCCGGCGGTGCGGTGCGCCTCGTCGATGACCACCAGGTCCCACGCGGGCAGGCCGAAGTCGCGGTGGGCCTGGACGATCCGCTCCAGCGAGGCGTACGTGGCGTACACGGTGACCGGCTCGCCGAGCTTCTCGGCGGCGACCAGGTCGGCGATCCGCGGGGCCTGCGTGGTGACCTGGGCGTGGACGCGGCCGCCGGCCTCCGCGCTCTCCAGCGCCTCCTCCCGCGAACACGCCGCGACAGCCAGCCCCCGGCGACCGCCCCGCAGCGACCAAGCCTCGGCGGTCTGCTCCAGCAGCTCGATCGTCGGCACCAGCACCAGCACCCGCCCGCGCGCGGCCAGCCGCCGGGCGCAGCCGGCCGCGATGAGCGTCTTGCCGGAGCCGGTCGCCGCGACGGCGGTGGCGCGGCCGCCGTCCTTCACCTCGCGCACCGCGGCCGCCACCGCGTCCTTCTGGAACCAGTGCAACGGCAGCGGGTTCACCGCGGTGCCGGACGGCTGCGTGGGGACCGGATTCCCGGCGCGGGCGCGGAACGCGGCCGGTGCGTCGGCCTGGGTGGCGGTGGTGGTCTCCACGGCGGTGCTTCTCCTGTTCTTCCTGGCTTGGGTGCACGGGGTGGTGCGGGTTCCATCCGGCCGGAGCCGGGCGGTGGTGTGGCGGTCCGGGTCGTCAGGGGTTGTGGCCGTCCCGTACGACCTCTTCGGCTTCTTCCAGTGCTTCGAGGACGGGCTTGCGGACACCGGGAGCCGGGTGGGTGGCGTGCCTGTGCAGGAAGTCGATGATCTGCGGTGCGGAGTCGGCGAGTTGGGGGACGAGGAAGCAGACGGCGTCGAACTGGTCGAGGTCGGCCGGGTCGGCGGTGCGCAGGATGTCGGGGACGACGCCCAGGATCCGATCCCGGCAGTACGCGGCGGTGTCGACCGTCCTCCCGTCGACCTCGACGGTCGAGCCGGCGTTCCTGGCGTTGAGGATCTCCTCCAGGATTCTCAGCGCGGCGCTGTTCAGTCGCCCGCCAGCGCGGACGTACCCGGTGATGAAGTCCACGCACGCCGCGGCCGCGGTGTAGAGCTGGCCCTGGTTGGCGACCTCGCAGTACAGGACCGAACGGGCACCGCGGCGTTCGTCAGGACCGCCGGACACCAGCCGCTCCAGATACCGGGGGAGCTCGGAGGCCGGCTGGCTCATGGTCTGCAGAGACGACCAGTCCCACGCCTGCGTCATCACGCGATCGACTCCTTCGTCGAGGCAGAGAGGTGTGCTCACGACTCGGGCACCCAGGCCCGGACTTCGAGGTACTGGATGTCGGCGTCCTCGACCGCGCGTCCGGTCTCCACCAGCCACTCGCGCATCGCGTCGGTGACGTCGCCGTGGTGCTCGGCGACCCGCCTCGACCACTCGGCGGCGTCGAAGCCCCCGGTGGAGGCGGAGCCGTAGGTGCGCTCCTCGGTGCCGTCCGAGCGGGGGACGAACCCGCGGCGGATGCCGCCGGAGTCCTGCTCCGACCCGGCGCTGTAGACGTACTGGTCGGCCTTCATCCGCACCGTGAAGGCGAGGCGGCCGCCGGCCTGGCCGGTCTCGTGGACCACCGGGGCGAGGTGGGAGGCGCCGGAGCGGATGGCCTGCTTCCCGGCGCGGCCGGCCATCGACCCGCCCGCCTCGCCGACGGTGTCCTTGCCCCGCACCCGGGCCTTCTGGCCGGTCCTGGTCCGGCGGCGGCTGGTGTTCGCCTCGGCGATCCCGGCCAGCGCCTCTGGGTCCCGCTCGCCGCCCCGGACTGCCAGGACCAGCTGGCGCAGCGCGCCGACCATGCTCGCGCCCTTGCCCTTGGTGAAGAACTGCGACACCAGCGAGGTGTCGCGGCCCAGCATCCTGGCGACCTTCCGCTTGCTGTAGCCCGCGTCCAGCAACTCCTGGGTCAACCGGGCGGCCTCGTTCGGGTTCTGCGGATCGGCCGGGCTCACTGGTCAGCCCCCTTCTCGGCGGCGGCGAGCTCGGCGCGGCCCAGACCGCGCAACTTCAGGTACTGCTCCTGGTTGGTCGGGTGCTCCACCGGCCCTGTCAGGTGGCCCTTGAGGAGGTAGTCGCCGGGCTCGCCCCGGTAGGGCCAGGGCTGGCGCTCCGTCAGCGCGATGCCGTCCGTGCCGAAGTAGACGACCGTGCCGGGCTTCGCGTGGAGCGCCCCGGCGTGGCCGATGACGTCCTTGCCCTGGCGGTACTTCATGTCCAGCAGCGCCGCCCGCGCCCCCGACCACACGTAGGCGGCCCACTCGGGGTGGGCGTACGGGTCGCGGGAGAAGCCGGCCTGCCGCTGCCAGGTCACCACCTCGTCGCCCTGGCCGAGGATCTCCACCCCGGCCGGGAGCGCCTCACCGACCGGCGTGGTGCCGGAGACCAGGCGCGGGCGCTGCGCGAAACCGCCCAGGCCGAACAGCAGCACCGAGCGGACCGCGCGGGAGGCGAGGTAGGCCGCCTGCCGCTGCCGCTCGTCCCCGTGGACGTGGGAGAGGTTGGTCAGGTCCGCCCACGCGGCCTTGAGTCGCCTGCCCCACTCGTCGAGCGGCTTGCCGTCCTCGAACAGCAGGCCGCCCAGGATCTCGACCTTCCACGGCATCAGGTGGTTCGCCAGCGCCAGGTGCACCTCCGCGCCGCCCGCCCACGTGGTGAACGTCGAAGCCGGCTCGGACGGGTAGACCCACGCGCGGTCCCCGGTCACCGGCGCGGGCAGCAGGCCCACGTGTTGCCAGCCGGCCGGGACGGTGACCCGGACATTCCAGTGCGAGCAGGACATCAGCGCCTTGACCTGCTCGGCCTCGGTCATCGCGGCGAACGCTGCCGCGGTGATCCGGCGCGGAGTGCCGACCGGCGACTTCCACAGGTGCTTGGCGTAGGCGAAGGTACGGTCGTACTCCACCAGCGCCGGGAGCTGCTCCGGCACCCGGGGCGGCAGGATCAGCTCGGTGCGGCCCTGCCCGCCGGTCGCGTGCAGCAGGCCGCGCAGCTCCTCGGACAGCACCGGGTAACCCCCGGCCCACTTGCCGGTCGTGGGGATCGTGCGCGACCACAGGTCCCGGCCCGTCTGCGACGGCGAACCCATCAGGACCGCGTCGTCCCAGTGACGGCGCAGCGCCTGCCACAGCAGCGTGAACGCCTGGCGGCAGGTGACGACGTCGGCGCCGTCCGGGTCGAACCACTCCCCCATACTCCGGATCTCGGTGCTGGCGCTGTCCGGGGTGGTGGCGGGGGCGTAGCGGCCGACCGGCTGGCGCTGGTGGACGAAGTGGCCGGCGAGCTTGTCGCGGCCGGAGCCGACTGCGGTGGTCCACCGCTCCGACGGCGTGTTCAGCCAGGCCGCGACCGCGTCCTTGAGCGTGGAGTACCGCTCGGCGCCGTCGTGCCACGGGGCGCCGGCGGTGATGTAGATGCGCTCCGTGCCCGGCGCGGTCGCCAGGACAGCGTCCAGGATCTCCCCGGGCGTGCGGGCGCCGAGGTCGAGGCGCACCACACGGTCGCGCACCGCCAGGTCGCCGGTCGCGGCGTCCAGGAACACCGTGGCGCGGGCCTGCTGAACGAAGTTCGGGCGCTTGGACACCAGGCCCGTGGTCACTGCCTCGAACCGGGCACCGGCAGGGCCCTCCGGGAGGGTGGGCAGCTCACGCGGACCGGCGGCAGCGACCGGAGCGACCGAGGCCGCCGGGACGGGCTGCTCGACGGCGACGGCTTGGTCCTCGACCTCGGTCATCGGGGCCGCCGGGGCCGGATGCTCGAGTACGGGGGCCGGGCGGGTCAGCGCCGGAGCAGCCGCCGCGACCGGCTCGGGCGCCGGGGCCGGGGCCGGGGCAGGCACGGCGGCGGCCTGGTCGTCGGCCTTGGCGGCACGGACGGCGGCCGGGGTCGGGTCCAGCAGCGGGGCGATCCGCACGACGTCGCCGACCGACAGCCCCGAGGCCTTCGCGACCGCCGGCGCCTGGGCGCCCTCGTACCCCGCCAGCCCGGCCACCCGGCGCGCACGCTGCTGGTTGAGCTTGTCCAGCTCCTTCTGCGCGGCAGCGACCGCCTTCTCCGCGGCCGTGATCTCGGTGCGCAGCTCGCGCAGACCGGCGAGCCCGGCGGTGTACGTCTTGCGGTCCATCAGGGTGTCACTTCCCTTCCGTGGTCTCGGTGCCGGCCTCGAGGGGGCGGGCCTGGCGGGCGAGGGTGAGCCAGCCGTCCGGGCCTTGGACGCCGTGGATCTCGGCCAGGCCCGCGAGCAGGAAGGCGTACGCGCCCCGCCTCGGCGCCCGCGGCTGTGCCGTCCCGGCCTCCCACTTCGCGAACGTCTCCCGCCGGGTGTCCAGAGCCGCGGCCACCTCGACCTGCGTCAGGCCCGCGGCCTTGCGCAACCGCTCCCGCTCGACCGGCTCCGGCAGGTCACCGCCGTCCCGGGCCTTGGCCAGCAACGCGTCCACCGCCGCGAAGATCTCAGACATCACATACCTCCCAGCAAAAGAAGATATCGCAGAAGCACTCTCTAAATGCAACATTATTCATCGCATAAACATCGCATTTGTAACCACACAACGAGCTCACAGTGCCCGGCCGGGCGGGACCATGATGTCCCGTCTCAAATGATCTTGATCGTTTGTCAGATGATCTTGACGGACGATAGGTTTGTGTCATTCGATCTTGATCGGTGACGGGGGTTCCGTTGGCAGTTGCCTCGTTGGTGTACGACGACCCGGTGCTGTCGGCGTTCGAGCTGGACTTCGTCGACGCCGGTGAGCGCTGTCGGCTTCCGCTCGGCCAGGCCTGGGACCGGCGGTTCGAGTCCACCGACCCGGTACGCGAGTTCCGCTGGGCAAAGGGCGGCCAGAGCTTCGCGGGCTGGTACTTCTCCGCTACGGTCGGCGGCCACGTGGGCTACGAGTCGTGGCTGGAGCGGGACCGGTTGATCCTGCTGGACCGCGAGCGCACCCGGCCGCCGCGTCTCCGTGGGCTGGCCGCAGGTGGCCTGGCGGCGGGCATGTCCCTGGCCCTCGTGCCGTTCCTGGGCGGCCCTGCCGCAGCTGCGGGTTCCTGTCCGGCGGATGGCGACAGAGCCGAACGGAACGGTCACGAGTGGTTCCTCTCCAAGCTGGCGCACCACCGGCCGCCGACGTGCCCCGGGAGGAAGCGCCACCACGGCCGGGCTGCGGCTCGACGATTCGATGTAGGACAGGACCGCGGCCTGGGGTCGAGGCTCGCCGGACCCGTCGTCACCACCGTTCCCCGGCAACCTCCCGCACCACGCCGCCGGGCGCCCCGGACGGCCCAGCTGCCCATCCGGCGAAACGACGACCACCGGTGCTGCCAGCCCTCCCATCGCGCACCGATTCAGCCGTGAAGGTTGAGAAACAGGTAATCAGCTTGTTCTTTAACCTCTGCCCGTGGTCGGCCCCTTGGCTGACCACCCGGGTTTTCGTGTTCGCAGGACAGCTGGACGACGTCCGCGTGATCATGTGCTTCGGCTGCAAGGCACGATGACAACCTGAGGACGAGTGTGCTGGAGAGTTCCGACCGTGCCGGGGCACTGAGCGTGATGTCGGATTTCCGTGCGGGCTTCTACGGATGCCTCACTGCCCGGGAGGACGCACTGTTCGAGTTGTCCGGTCTGCCTCTTCCCGGGCGGCCGACGGACGTATCGTGCTCGCGGTGGACGTCAGCCCGTGGCTGCGCTCGGACGCGCCGACCAGCGCCGAGCGACTGTTCTGCCACGTCTACGGGCGCGCGAAGAGCACCTCGCAGTTCATCCCGGGCTGGCCGGATTCCTTCGTGGCCGCGCTGGAGTCCGGCCGCACCTCGTGGACGGCGGTGCTCGATGCGGTCCGTCTCGGCCCGCAGGACGACGCCACCGCGGTGACCGCCGATCAGCTCCGCGACGTGGTCGACCGCCTGATCGCCGCCGGGCACTGGCAGGCCGGAGATCCGGACATCCTCATAGTGATGGACGCCGGCTACGACGTCACCCGCCTCGCCTTCGTCCTGGCCGACCTGCCCGTGGAAGTCTTCGGCCGGATCCGGTCGGACCGGGTACTGCGGCTACCGAAGCCGCCCAGGATGCCAGGGACCAACGGCCGCCCGCCAAAGCACGGCCCCGAATTCGCGCTCAACAAGCCGGTCACCTGGCCCGAGCCCCAGCACGCCACGACCACCGAGACCATTCGCTACGGCACCGCCAGGGCCAGCAGCTGGGACCGCCTGCACCCCCGTCTCACCCACCGAACCTGCTGGATCGACCACGACGGCGACCTCCCCGTGATCGAAGGGACGCTGATCCGGCTGCAGGTCGACCACCTCCCTGGCGACCGCGACCCCAAGCCCGTCTGGCTGTGGTCCTCCCGCACCGGCGCCACTGCCCACGACATCGACCATCGCTGGCAGGCGTTCCTCCGCCGATTCGATCTCGAACACACCTTCCGGTTGTTCAAGCAGACCCTAGGCTGGACCTGCCCGAAGATCCGCACACCCGAAGTGGGTGACCGCTGGACATGGCTGGTGATCGCCGCCCACACCCAACTCCGCCTCGCCCGGCCGCTTGTTGAGGACCTCCGCCGGCCGTGGGAGAAGCCCGCTTCACCCGGGGACGCCTCACCCCGGCGCGAGTTTGGGCTGCTCCGGCGCCGCCTTCTCCGGACCCCGGCGGACCGCGCGCCGGGCCATCGACAGCAGATCGCGGGCCGGTCCCTGCGGACGGTGGCCGCTGGGCCAGACCGCCCGCAAGGACCGGCTCAGGTCCACCCCGGTGAGCTGAACGGCCACCAGCCGCCGCGCCCGAAGGTCCTCTTCCACTGCCAGCCGGCTGAGCACGGCCGGGCCGGCCCCGGCCAGTGCGGCCGCCTTGACCGCCATCGAGGAGGGCAGTTCCAGCAGCGGGCTGGCCAGGCCGCCGTACGGCGCCAGCACGTCCGTCAGCACCTGCCGGGCGCCCGACCCCGGCTCCCGCAGGATCAGCCGGGCGGCCGCCAACTCCTCGGGGGTGACCCGGCTCCGGCGCGCCCAGGCGTGCTGCGGGGCGGTCACCACCACCAGCTCGTCCCTGGCTACCACCACGGTGTCGAGCCCGGCCGGGACAGTGGCGCTCTCGACGAATCCGAGGTCCACTTCGCCGCCCAGCACCTTCTCCGCCACCAGAGCGGAGTTGTCGGCGCTCAACGAGACCACAGTGTCCGGCTGGTCCGCACGCAGAGCGACCAGCCAGCCGGGCAGCAGGTGCTCGGCCGCCGTCAGACTCGCCGCGACCCGCAACCGGTCGTCGCGCTCGCCCCGCAGCGCCTCGATCCCCGCGTCCATCGCCACGGCGGCCTCCAGCACTTGGCCGGCCCAGCCGGTGACCAGGACCCCGGCCGGGGTCAGGCGGGAACCGTTCGGGGAGCGTTCGAGCAGGCCGACCCCGATCCTGGTCTCCATCATTCGCATCCGGGCCGAGGCGGCCGGCTGGCTGATGCCGGCCTCCCGGGCGGCCCGGCCGAGACTGCCGAGCCGGGCGACGGCGAGCAGCAGCTCCAGGCTGGGGAGGTCGGGCACGCGTGGGGAAAGCGGCATGGCGGGGTTCACAGACGTCGGGGCTGATGATCGGGCCGGACGGAACGGGGTGGGACGGCGAACCGCCGTCCCACCAGGGGATTCCGGTCGTGGTGGGTTCAGCGGCGCCGTCGGCGGGCGACGAGGGCGAGGGCGGCACCCGCTCCGATCGCGACGACGCCGACCGCCAGCGCGGTGGCGGCGGTGTCCGCGCCGGTGCGGGCCAGTTCACCGCCGGGTGTGGTGGCCGCCGGCCCGGAGGACCCCTCGCCTCCGGTTCCGGCACCCGGTGCGGGCGGGTCCGCCGGGACGGACGGGCTCGGGCTGCCGGAAGGGCCGGGGCCGGGTACCTCTTCCGGGCCACCTGGGTCCGTGGGCGTCCCGCTCGGAGTAGACGTCGGGGCACTCGTCGACGTCGGCGTGGACGTGGGTGTCGAGGTGGGCGTGGACGTCGGCGTGGACGTGGGTGCCGAGGTGGGCGTGGACGTCGGCGTGGACGTAGGTGCCGACGTCGGGGTGGTGGTCGGCGCGGCCGTCGGAGTCGGATTTCCGGGGACGAGCCGGATGACCTTCAGAGGCTGGATCTCCACAATGTCGTCCTTGCCGACGTAACCGATGACACCGATGTCGACCCGGTCGGCGAACGGGTTGTCCGGCCCGAACTTCAACCGGAGCGGAATCTCCGTGACACCGGACGGAATTGGCCCTTCGTCCTTCGGGAACGGAAAGTCCTGCCAGTTGTCGGCCGGGTCGTTCGCCGATGTGGTCGACTGCCACCGTCCGTCCAGGAAGTACTGGACCTCGATCTGATCGGACCTGATCCCGACCCGCTGCGTGTCGTGGACCTCGAAGAACACCCGGTTGAACTGCCCGTCCGTCTCCGAGCGGTGGAAAACGACGGTGAACTCCTGCCAGTCGGCCCCGGGTACGAAGTCGCGGGGCAGTCCGCGCAGCTCCAGGGAGGCCTCCGCCGCGGCCCGCGTCGGGGAGCCCGCCGGGGCGGGCCGAGCCGTCGCAGTCGCCGTCTTTCCGGGCGCCGTCGCGGTCACCGGAGTCGCCACCGCCGCAGTCGGAAGCACCGCCGACGCCACGAGCCCGGTAGCGCCTGCGGCAAGAGCGGTAGTGGCGGCGGCCATTCTGCTCAGCTGCACGTGATTCCCTCATCCCATTGATGATCAATACACCGGAAATCCTCCGTGCACCAAGCAGATCCGGGTAGTACCCCCTTGTCTATGGGGTCATAGGCTGGGTTTCTGACTTGCTGGAGCAGCTCTGCGAGATGCGCGCCACCGGCTGGCGGCTCGAGGCTGAGGCCGCCGAACTCGCGGGCGGACCGGGCGGCGAACCGGAAGCGCAAGGGTTCCGCCGACGGCCGACCGGTCACCTCCGACACCGACCGCTACAAGCGGCGCAACCACGTCGAACGGTGCTTCCAGAAACCCAAGACCTGGCGCGGCCTGGCCACCCGGTACGACGAGAGTCCGGAGAGCTACGAGGCAGGCCTGCACCTTCGAGGCTCGGTCATGTGGCTGAAGTCCCCGACTTCAGCCACATGGCGGTGACGGTCACCGCGGCGGTGGTCACGCGACCGGCTCGATGCCGAGGTCGGCGAGCAGGCCGCGGATGCGCCGCTCGATCTGGTCGCGGATCGGGCGCACCGCCTCGACGCCCTGGCCGGCCGGGTCCTGCAGCTTCCAGTCCAGGTAGCGCTTGCCGGGGAAGTACGGGCAGGCGTCGCCGCAGCCCATGGTGATCACGACGTCGGAGGCCTGCACCGCCTCGACGGTGAGCACCTTGGGCACCTCGGCGGAGATGTCGATGCCGACCTCGGCCAGGGCCTCGACCACGGCCGGGTTCACGGTGTCGGCCGGGGCGGAGCCGGCTGAGCGGACCTCGACCCGGTCGCCGCCGAGGCGGGTGAGGAAGGCGGCGGCCATCTGGGAGCGGCCGGCGTTGTGCACGCAGACGAACAGCACGGACGGGGCGGCGGGAGAGCTCACGGGTTCTTCCTTCGGGCAGGAACGGCGGGGCGGGGTTCAGCGGCTGGAGACGCCGGTGGGGTGGTGCTCGCCGTGCGGGACCACGACGTCCTCGGCGGCAGCCGCGGCGGGGCGGCCGAACAGCACCGCGACCAGGGCGACGCCGACCACCAGGCCGACCAGCTGGGCGGCGATGAACGGCAGCACCGAGCCGGGGGCGATGCCGGCGAAGGTGTCGGTGAACGCCCGGCCGATCGTCACCGCGGGGTTGGCGAAGCTGGTGCTGGAGGTGAACCAGTAGGCGGCGCCGATGTAGGAGGCGACCGCGACCGGGGCGAAGTGCGCGCGGCCGGCGCGGGCCAGGCCGAAGATCAGCAGCACCAGGCCGGCGGTGGCGACGACCTCACCCAGCCACAGGTGCGGCGCCGAGCGGTCGTGCGTGGACCAGCGCACCAGCGGCTCGGCGAACATCGCGTCCGCCAGCACCGCCCCGCCGATCGCCCCGAGAGTCTGCGCGGGCACGTAGGCGGCCACCTCGCGCGGGCTCGGCCCCTCGCCGTCGCGGCGCCCGGTCCACCACGCGGCCAGCGTGACCACCGGGTTGAAGTGCGCCCCGGAGACCGGGCCGAGCAGCGCGATCAGCACACCGAGCCCGAACACCGTGGCCAGCGAGTTGGCCAGCAGCTGCACGCCCACGTCCTGGGACAGCTTGGTGGCCTGGATCCCGGAGCCGACCACGACGGCGACCAGCGCGCCGGTCCCGACGAACTCCACCGCTGTGCGGCGGCCCGGCGGCGCTGTCTCGGTCATCTCGCGACCTCCGCCGAAACGGTGCCGGCCGGGGCCTGGAGCAGGGCGGAGAGCTTGGCGAGCGCCGGGGGCAGCACCCAGTAGTAGACCCAGGTGCCGCGCCGCTCGGAACCGACCAGGCCGGCCTCGCGCAGCACCTTGAGGTGGTGGGAGATGGTCGGCTGGGAGACGTCGAAGGGGCCGGTCAGGTCGCAGACGCAGGCCTCGCCGCCCTTGTGGGAGGCGATCAGCGACAGCAGTCGCAGCCGCACCGGGTCCGACAGGGCCTTGAACATCTTCGCCAGGTCGGCGGCGGCTTCCTCGCCCAGGGGCTCGCGGACCATCGGCGAGCAGCATGCCGCCGCATCGTTCTGGCCGAGCACCGACAGTTCCAGATTCGACATGTGTCTATGTTGACAGCCATCTATTCACAGAGGCAAGCTCGCTGTATCGACAGACGTCGAAACAATGATCCCGGATCGGGGAGCCCGCCATGTCCCGTGTTCAGCTCGCCCTGCGCGTCGCCGACCTCGAAAGCTCCATCACCTTCTACTCCAAGCTGTTCGGCACCGAGCCGGCCAAGCGCCGCCCCGGCTACGCGAACTTCGCCATCGCCGAGCCCCCACTCAAGCTCGTCCTCATCGAGGGCGAGCCGGGTGAGGACACCCGCCTGGACCACCTCGGCGTCGAGGTCGAGACCACCGAACAGGTCAACGCCGCCACCACCCGCCTCACCGAGGCCGGCCTGGCCACGTTCGAGGAGAACGACACCTCCTGCTGCTACGCACTCCAGGACAAGACCTGGGTGACCGGACCCGGCAAGGAGCCCTGGGAGGTCTACGTCGTCAAGGCCGACGCCGACACCCTCGGCAAGAGCGCCAACGGCGCGCCCGACGCCTGCTGCGGCACCACCGCCTGCTGCACCCCCGACGAGGAAGCCCTCGACCCCACCCGAAGCCCGGCCGAGACGAAGGCCGCAGCCGGCTGCGCCTGCGCAAGCTGACGTGTCGTGAGCGAAGGCGCACAGGACGGTCGGCGCCGCCACGTACGGTTCCGGCGGCGCGAACGACGTTCCGATCGTGTTCGTGAACCAGTAGGCGCTGGTCCGGGTGAGCAGGTCCTTCTCCTGGAACGGGACGCGGCCTGGGCTGGCGGCCACAGGGCCCCTTGAGGGCCTCCGTCCTCAGCGCGGTGCGCGGGGTGCCGCGGTCGGGAGACGGCTGTTCAGCGTTCGCCCCCCCGGGGGCAGGGCGGCGGGTGGGACAATCCCTCCTCCGGGGGAAGGGCCTCTGCGGGAGGCGGCGTCGTAGGCGGGGCGGACGCGGATGCATCGAGAAGCGCGGCGGGCGGCAGCCGAGCCGCACACGGGAGCCGGAGCGGGTGAGCCCTCCGGGGTCTCGAACCTGGTCGACGGCAGCACCGTCCACGGGGGCGTGTTCCAAGCCGGCCGGGACCTCGTCATCGACAACAGGACCACCGCGCCCGCTGTTGAGGTCCGGTGGCCGGTGCTCGTCGGCCGGATCCCCAGCCTCGCCGGGTACTTCCAGCACCGCCCCGAGAGCGGGATGCTGCGGACCGCTCTCGAAGGCGGCGGGAAGACGGCGGTGCTGGGCCAGGTCGTCACGGGCACCGGCGGCGTCGGCAAGACCCAGCTCGCCGCCCACTACGCCCACCAGGTCCTGCAGACGTCCCTCACGGCCGCAGCCGGGTCGGCTGCGGCCGTGCCCGGACCGGCGACGCCGGACACTACCGGCACGGACATGGCCCCGGACGGCGATGGGGCCGGCGGGACCTCCCCGGCGGCCTCGGTACGGCGGACGGCGCCGGTGGACCTGGTGGTGTGGGTGAACGCCGCCACGACGAACGCCATCACCACCGCCTACGCCCAGGCGGCCCGCGCCGTCGCCCCCGGCCAGTACGACGGACAGGACGCCGAGGAAGCCGCCCTCGGCTTCCTCGCCTGGCTCCAGGTCTGCGGCCGGCGGTGGCTGATCGTCCTCGACAACGTCCCCGACCCGGCGGCGCTGACCGTCCTGTGGCCGCCCGACACGGAGAACGGGCGGACGGTGGTCACCACCCGCAGCCGCCACGGCACCTGGACCACCACGACCCGCACCCTGCTCCCGGTCAACCTCTACACCCCCGAAGAAGCCCTCGCCTACCTGCGATCCGCCCTCGACAACCCCGAACGCACCGCATTACGCGGCGCGGACACCGACGAGCAGCTCACCGCTCTGGCTCAGGACCTCGGGCACCTTCCCATCGCGCTGGCCCAGGCCGCCGCCTACCTCAACGACACCGCCCGCGCCATCCCCCGCTACCGCGCCCTGCTCGCCGACCGCGCCCGCCGGCTGGAAGAGAACCTGCCCGACCGCACCGGTCTGCCCGACCAGCAACAGCACACCATCGCCGCCCTGTGGGACATCTCCATCGAGCAGGCCGACCGCACCCGCCCCCAAGGCCTCGCCCGGCCCCTGCTCGAACTCGCCTCCGTCCTCGACCCCGACGCCGTCGCCGACACCGTCCTCACCACCGAAGCCGCCCGCGCCTACCTCGCCCGGGCCCGGAGTACATCGACCGGCGAAGCCATCGGACCGTCAGCGGACAACGGCGACAACG
Organism: Kitasatospora sp. NPDC101176; assembly: GCF_044768035.1. Taxonomy (NCBI): domain Bacteria; kingdom Bacillati; phylum Actinomycetota; class Actinomycetes; order Kitasatosporales; family Streptomycetaceae; genus Kitasatospora; species Kitasatospora sp. NPDC101176. The sequence continues at coordinate 51,698 of NZ_JBIWPA010000040.1, read as the reverse complement.
CCCCCGTGACAGCGGGCCCGGGCCGGACCGACAACGAGATCCACCTCCTCGTACCAGTCAACCAGGAGAACGCCGAGGACGTCCTGCGCGTCCTGCACCGCCTCAACCTCCTCGACCACACCCCCGCACCGGCCCGGACGGGTGCCATCGAGGAAGCGAGTACCGCCGACGACCCGCCCGGCGGCGGGTGGGGGGCGGTGCGTGTCCACCGCCTCGTCCAGCACGCGGTCCGCGACAGCGCCCCCGCCCGCGAACGCCGCGCCCGCCTCGTGCGGGCGGCCGCCGACGCCATCGAGCAGGCCTGGCCCGACGAGGACCATCACGACCGGAACCTCGCCGCCGTCCTGCGCGCCAATACCGCCACCCTCACCGCCCACGCCGGCGACCACCTCTGGCACCCCGACGGCCACCCCGTCCTCTTCAGGGCCGGCGACAGCCTCCTGAACGCAGGCCTCCACGCCACCGCCTACTGGCAGCACCTCACCGCCGCCGCCGAACATGCCCTCGGCGCACACCACCCCCACACCCTCACCGCCCGCAGCAACCTCGCCTCCTCCTACAAGCAGGCCGGACGCACCCAGGAAGCCATCGACCTCCTGCAACAGGTCCTCACCGACTGTGAACGCGTCCTCGGCGCACACCACCCCCACACCCTCACCGCCCGCAACAACCTCGCCTCCTCCCACCGGCAGGCCGGACGCACCCAGGAAGCCATCGACCTCCTGCAACAGGTCCTCACCGACCGCGAAAACGTCCTAGGACTCCACCACCCCCACACCCTCAGCACCCGCGGCAACCTCGCCCATGCCTACTGGCAGGCCGGACGCACCGACGAAGCCGTCACCATCGAGGAACAAGTCCTCACCGACTATGAACGCGTCCTCGGCACACACCACCCCCAAACCCTCACCGCCCGCAACAACCTCGCCTCCTCCTACCAGCAGGCCGGACGCACCCAGGAAGCCATCGACCTCCAGGAACAGGTCCTCACCGACCGCGAAAACGTCCTAGGACTCCATCACCCCCAGACCCTGTCCGCCCGCAGCAACCTCGCTTCCTCGTACCGGCAGGCCGGACGCACCGACGAAGCCATCGACCTCCAGGAACAGATCCTCACCGACTATGAACGCGTCCTCGGCACACACCACCCCCAAACCCTCACGACCCGCAACAACCTGGCCCACTCCTACCGGCAGGCCGGACGCACCGACGAAGCCATCGACCTCCAGGAACAGGTCCTCACCGACTGCGAACGCACCCTCGGCACACACCACCCCCAAACCCTCACCGCCCGCAGCAACCTCGCTTCCTCGTACCGGCAGGCCGGACGCACCGACGAAGCCATCGACCTCCAGGAACAGGTCCTCACCGACTGCGAACGCACCCTCGGCACACACCACCCCCGAACCCTCACCATCCGCGGCAACCTCGCCACCTCCTACCGGCAAGCCGGACGCACCGACGAAGCCGTCGCCCTGCTGCGATCCGTGGTGAGGGGGCGGGTACGGGTTCTGGGGTCAGGTCATCAGGGCACGGCGGGTTCGCGGGTGGCGCTGGCGGTGCTGCTGACCGGACGGGGCCGCTCTCTGCTGCCCGGTGACACGGCGGGCGCGTGGCGGGACGCCGCTGAGGCGGTCCAGGCCGTCGGCCCCTGCTTCACCGAGAACCCCGGCATGTACGGACCCGCCCTCGGCCACGCCTACCGACTCGCCGCCGATGTCCTCGACGCCGACGGGCAGTCCGACGCCGCCGCCGAGTACCGCCTGCGCGCCTTCTGCACCGCGGGGCGGCGGCGTCCCAGCGCGCCGGGGACCACAGCTGAGTCCTGGGACCGGCCGTAGACGGGCCCGCACCAGCCGCGCGGAGTGGGCGTCGGCCGGCGGTGACGCGGCCGGCACCCGGCTTTCCTGCGTGCCGGGCCGCCCCGGCGGCGCCGGCCGACCAGCCGGGCGCGCTCACTGCGGAGCAGCGGGCCGCGTTGGAGACTGTCCGCAGTCGGATCCTGCGGGGCGGCCGCAGAAGATGCGACGCGTCCGGTGCCGATGACCCGTCAGGAGGCGTCCCGGAGAGGCGCCTGACCTTCCAGGGCCTCGAAGCGGACGGAATATGAGCGGCACGGGGCGGGGGCCGACTGATAGAACACCGGTCCGGAACCTTGTCACCACCGACTTCCCCCCGGAGTGCGCGATGCCCGAGTCCGAGACGTCCTTCCTGATGACGGTCGAGGACGTCTTCGGGCACCACCCCCACGGGACGTACGTCGCCGGCGAGGTCCTGCAGGGCGTCGTGCGGGTCGGGGACGAGCTGGAAGTCGTCGGCCTCCTGCCCACCCGCCGCATCACGGCCGCCACGTTCGGGGTGTTCCGCAAGCAGCTGGCCGAGGCCCGGGCCGGCCAGAGCATCGCGGTCCTGATCCCCGGCATCAACCGCACGCAGGTCGCGGTCGGCCAGGTCCTCGCCACCCCGGGCACGGTCCGGCCGCACAGCCGGCTGCGAGCGACACTCCACGCGGACACGGCGCTCGGCACGTCGCTCCAACTGCGCTTCGCGAAAGGGTCGGAGGCGGTGGAGGCGACGGTGCACCTGCCCGTGGGCACCGACGTTTCCGCGCTCGGCCGGCCCGTCGAGATCACCCTGGACCGTCCGGCCGTCTTCGAGCAAGGGACGGAGTTCGGCGTGGTGGTCCAGACCCGCGACGTCATCACGAGCACCCGCCGTCTCGGCACCGGCCTGGTCACCGAGGTGCTCGACTGACACGTCCGCGCGGAGGTGTCGGCCGCCGCGGGGCTCACTCCGCGTGCGTCGACGTGTTCGGGCCGGCCGCGGCGAGGCGGTGCTCCAGGCCGTCGAGGATCAGGTCCAGCCCGTAGTCGAACTCGGCACCGTAGTCGTATCCGGGCCGCAGCACGTGCTCCCGGGTGAACTCGGCCAGGTGCGGGTAGCGCTCCGCCGGGAACTGGGCCAGGAAGTCCGGTACCACCTCGCCGACGTCTTCCGGGGTGAACGGCAGCGCGGCCTCCGTCAGTGCGAAGCCGTACGTGTAGCTGTCCAGCAGGGAGAAGGCGTGCGCCGCCAGCGGGAACGAGAAGCCGCCGCTCCGCAGGGTGGCGAGGACCGCGTCGTGGTGGCGGAGCGTCGCGGGGCCGGGGTGCGTGCGCGACTCCATCAGCGGGGTCGCCCACGGGTGGCGGCGCAGTACCGCCCGGGCCGAGTGGGCGCGCCCGCGTAGCGCCGGACGCCAGCGACCGTCCGCCACCGGCAGGTCGATCTCACCGAAGACGACGTCCACGATGCCGTCGACGATCGCTTCCTTGTTGGCCACGTGGTGGTACAGCGACATCGGTTTGACGCCGAGTTCGTCCGCCACGGAGCGGATCGTCAGTGCGGCGAGGCCGCCCGCGTCGGCGACGGCGATCGCCGCGTCGAGCAGCCGCTCCCGACTGAGCGGGGTCCGCTTGGTGCCGGCCATGTCACCTTCCGCCCGTGGATCCGTGATGTGTGGACTCGTGACGCCCCCAACCGTGACGCCTGGAGCCGTCCTGCACGGAGTCGTGTTTGACAACGGCGTCCAGGGTACCTTACTAAGTAAGTCGTACTTAGTACGGCTGCAAGGGAGGCGGGACCGATGGGAACCACCGGACACGAGAAGACGGACACGACCGGCAGACCGGAACCGGCCGGGGGCACGGAGTCGATGCGGGCGATCGTCCAGGACGGCTACGGCTCGGCCGACGTGCTGCGCCTGGCCGAGGTGGAACGGCCGACCGTCGCCGCCCACGAGCTCCTCGTCCGGGTGAGGGCCGCCGGAGTCGATCGCGGCACCTGGCACATCATGGCCGGCCGGCCGTACGCCGTGCGGGCTGCCCTGGGGCTGCGCCGTCCGCGGAACCCGGTGCTCGGGATGGAGCTCGCCGGAACGGTCGTCGCGGTCGGGAGCGGCGTGACCGGGTTCGCGGTCGGTGACGACGTCTTCGGCATCGGCCGTGGCTCCTTCGCCGAGTACGCGGCCGCCCGCGCGGACCGGGTCGCCCACAAGCCGGCCGGCATGGCCTTCGAGCAGGCCGCAGTTCTGGCCATCTCCGGGACCAGCGCGCTCCAGGCCCTGGGCGGGCCCGGTCGTGTCCGGCAGGGCCACCGGGTGCTGGTCATCGGCGCCTCCGGCGGTGTGGGGGCGCACGTCGTCCAGCTCGCCAAGGCCTACGGAGCCGAGGTCACCGGCGTCTGCCGGACGAACAAGCAGGACCTGGTCCGCTCCCTCGGCGCGGACCACGTCATCGACTACACCCGCACCGACTGCACGGCCGGCGACCACCGCTACGACCTGATCGTGGACACCGGTGGCAACACCCGGCTGTCCCGGTTGCGCCGCGTGCTCACCCCGCGCGGCACCCTCGTCATCGTCGGGGGCGAGGACGCCGGCGACTGGCTCGGCCTCGGCCGGCAGTTCCGCGCGCTCCTCCTGTCCGTCTTCGTCCGCCAGCGGCTGACCATGCTCACCACCAGGCAGCGGAGCGCCGACCTGGAAGTTCTGGGCGAGCTGGTGGAGAGCGGCCGGCTCACCCCTGTGGTCGGTGACACCCTCCCGCTGGCGCAGGCGCCCGAGGCGGTGTGCCGGCTGGAGGCCGGGCAGGCGCGGGGCAAGATCGCCCTCATGGTCTGACGGGTGTCACAGGCGCAGTCCGACGGTAGCGCGGTTCGGCGGCGGCGATGACGGAAGGCTTGAGGCGCCGCCGCCGCGCCCGCCGTGCGGCAGGCCTGCGGCCCACCCGACCTCCTCCCCCACCCCGAGCCGCCGGCCACCGCATCTTCTGGGTGATCGTGCGCCATCGCGGAGATCACCTCGTCCACGCCCACGGGGCGGCGCGGCCCACCGTCCCGGGCCGGTGCGGCGGGCGGCGGGCCGGCGGGCGTCAGGCCGGCGGGGGCGGGACGGTGACCGGGGAGGAGGCGCCGGGGAGGAGGAGGCGGGGCGTGCCGGTGCCGTCGGCCGGGGTGGCCCAGACGTCGGTGGCCTTGCCCGCCCGGGCCGGGAGGGCGTAGGCGAGGGTGGCGTCGTCGAGCCAGGCGGCCTGGTCGTCGACGCTGCGGGTCTCGGCCAGCGGGTGTTCGTGGAGGTCGGCCAGGTCGAGGACGTGGAGGCGCCAGGGCGCGGCGGGATCGGCGGAGACCTTCTTCTTGAAGGCGATCCGGGTGCCGTCCGGGGAGAGCGAGGGGCATTCCACGTTCTCCCGCAGGGTGCGGGCCGACCAGGCCTTGAGATCGCCCTCGACCAGGTGGGTGCGGCCGGCGGTGGAGACGGTGGCGTAGAAGCGGTTGTCGTCGGCGGCGAAGTTGACGCCCCAGTAGTTGACGTCGGCGGCGTGGTGGCGGGTGCCACCGATCGTCAGCGGGATCTCCTCGACGGACTTGATCAGGTAGCCGGTGCGCAGGTCGAGGATCGACGTGCGGGTGGAGAAGCGGTCCGCCGCGTAGGAGTCGCCGACGGCGAAGGTGGTCCAGGAGAGCACCTGGCCGGAGGGCGAGACCCGGGCCCGGTTGGGGATCCCGGGGACGATCACCGACCGGAGCTCGGTGAACCGCCGGTCGTAGACCACCGCCTGGGTCCGGGCGGGGGTGCCCGGCAGGGCGCGCAGGCACAGAGCGCGGTCCCCCGCGGCGTAGAAGCGGGCGCAGGACGGGCCGCCGGGCTCGCCGCCCGGGCTGCGGGCGACGCGGCCGGTGGCGGTGTCGCGGTAGTAGAGACCGGGCTGATCGAGCGTGAACGAGGCGTCCGCGGCGGCGAGTTGTGGTCCGCCGTCGCGTTGGCGGGCGTGCACCACGTAGCCGAGGGAGCCGCCCAGCAGGACGAGGGCGGCGAGGACCAGCAGGACCGTTCGCGACTTCATCGGCGCGCCTTCCTTCCCGGGAGGATCCGCCAGGCGGCGGTGAGTGCGGTGGCCAGGGCGAGGGCGGCCGCGACGAGGGCCGGACGCGGCCCCCACCACGTCCAGGCCGCGCCGAACCCGGCCGCGCCGACCAGGCGGGCCAGGGCCTGTCCGGTCTGCAGGACGGCGAGGCCGCCCGCCCGCCCGGCGGCCGGGAGCGCGGGCGCCGCCAGCGCCATCAGCACGCCGTCGGTGGCGGCGTAGAAGACGCCGAGGAGGACCAGGACCAGCACGGCGGCCGGCAGGCCCGACGGGGCCAGGAGCGTCAGGTAGGCGGCGAGCAGCGCGCCGTGGCCGAGGAGGAACGGAATCCGGCGTCCGGCGCGGTCCGCGATCCGCCCGGCGGGGACGGCGAGCAGCAGGTAGCAGGCCGCCGCGCCGAGAGGCAGCAGGGGGAAGAGCGCGGCCGACAGGTCGAGGCCGCGTTGGAGCAGGAGGTAGAGGAAGGAGTCGCCGACGGTCGCGGCGCCCAGCAGCGCGGCGGCCGCGACCACCCGCCGGAAGGCGGGGTCGGCAGTCGGCCGGGCGGCCGTGCCGGCCAGGCCGGTCAGGCCGGGTGCGGCGTTCGGCCCCGCGGACGGGAGCGCGGACGGGACCGGGCGGGTCGATGCGGCCCGCGGTGGCGGCGCCGACGGGTCGGCCGGGACGAAGAGGCCCAGCACCACGACACCGAGCAGGCCGGTGGCGAAGCTGACCACGAACACCGCGTCGTACGCGTCCGCGGTCGCCCACAGCACCACGAAGGCGACCAGCGGGCCGAGCAGCGCCCCGGTCGTGTCCATCGCCCGGTGCACGCCGAACGCCCGGCCGAGGGTCTCCGGCGGTGCGCTGAGCGTGATCATCGCGTCCCGGGGTGCGGTGCGTACGCCCTTGCCGAGCCGGTCCGCGGCCAGCGCGGCGGCGATGCCGCCGGCGGCCCCGCCGGCCATCAGCAGCCCCAGCCGGGAGAGTGCCGACAGCAGGTAGCCGGCCCCGGCGACGGTCCGGTGCCGGCCGGAGCCGCGATCGGCGAGCCGCCCGCCGAGGAGCCGGACCAGTGCCGTGGCTCCGTTGAACAGTCCGTCGAGGAAGCCGAACTGGAGGGGTGAGAGGCCGAGACCCAGGACCAGGTAGAGCGGCAGCACGGCGGTGACCATCTCCGAGGAGACGTCCGTGACCAGGCTGACCGCGCCGAGCGCGACGACCGTGCCCGGGACGCGCCGCCCCACCCCGGCGGGGCGGGGCGGCGCGTCCGGACGACGGCCCGTGGTGGCCAGGTACATCATCAGTGGCAGCTGTAGGTCGGGCTGGTGTCCTTGGCCTTGCCGTCCGTCCCGACGAAGCTCCAGCCGTACCCGGAGTCGGTGAGGTCCAGCTTCAGCACGCCGTAGTCGCCGCTGATCCGCTTCTGGCTGTTCGGCTGGACCTGCTCGATCGGGTACGGCTCGGCGCCGCCCATCCCGCCGACGATCTCGACGATCCCGTCGGCGGTGGCCTTCCCGTCCGGGTCCTGCGGGGCGAACCGCTCGTAGTGGTGGTCGTGCCCGTTGAGCACCAGGTCCGCCCGGGCGTCGTAGAGGATCCGCCACACCGGCCGGGAGACCGGGTCGTTGCCGTGCCCGCCGGAGGAGTACAGCGGGTGGTGCCAGTAGGCGGCGACGCACTTGCGGGTGTTGGCCGCGAGGTCGGCCTTGAGCCAGTCGATCTGGGCGCTCTGGTCGAAGGCGTTGGAGTCGAGGGCGACGAAGTGCCAGTTCCCCTCGTCGAAGCTGTACCAGCTCTTGCCCTGTGGGTAGGCGATGCTGCCGAAGTACGCCTTGTACCCGGAGAGCGAGCCGGCCGGGTCGTAGGTCTCGTGGTTGCCGGGGACGGGGTGGGTCTTCGCCTTGAACGCGCCCCAGCTCTTGTCGTAGTAGGCGCGGAAGTCCGACAGCCGGGCGTCGTCGTACTGGTTGTCACCCATCGTCAGGTAGAACATCGGGTCGATCTTCCGGGCGAGGGCGGCGGTCTTCGGGTGCGCGCAGGCGCTGTCCGAGGCGGTGCACTGCGCCGCGATGTCACCGGCCGCGACGACGGTGAACGCCCCGCCCGGGGCGGTCCCGGTCGGCGACGGCGTGGCGGTCGGCGACGGCGTGGCGGTCGGCGAGGGCGTGGTGCCCGTGACGCCGTAGACCTCCAACTCGAACAGCGAGTACCCGTAGGACGTGCCGCGGGCCGTGCCGTACATCCGGACGTACCGCCCCTTGCCGGTCAGCCCGGTCCAGTCGTCCGTGCCGCCGTCGCCAGCCGCCTCCTCGGCCACGGCGGTCCAGGCCGCCCCGTCCGCCGACACCTCCAGCCGGTACGCCTTCGCGTACGCGGCCTCCCAGGTGAGCTTGATCCGCGAGACGGTGGCGTTCGCCCCGAGGTCGACCCGCAGCCACTGCGGGTCCTTCCCCTCCGCGCTCGCCCACCGGGTACCGGTGTTCCCGTCGAACGCCTTGCCCGCCGCGTAGGACGAGCCCTCCGTGGACGAGGCCGTGGCGGCCTTGCCCCGCGAGAGCAGCGGATCGGCCGCCGCTCCCGCCCGCCCGGACCAGCCGAGCAACAGTCCGCCGACCAGCACGAGCACCGCGGCGAAGACTCCGATGTGAACAGGCCTTACCGAGACGTGGGGACGCATCCCTGAACTCCCTGACCTCGAACGACGGCGAGAGCTGGACTCCGGCGGGGCCCGCACGCGATCCCCGCCGGTCGAGCGGTGGTTCCCTCACCACCGCGGCGGCCGGGTCAGAGCTCTCGCTGAGCGCGTCACGCCCCCGATCGAGGGCGCCGCGCCAAGCCGCCGCCAAGAGCCTAGTAAAAAGTAAAGTTTCCTGACAATAGTCCGGGGGTGCCGAATCCCGCACGGATCGACGGGCACCGACCTACGGGCATCCCGGGGCGGCGGCCCGAAAACACCCCCGGGGGTACGGTGGAGACAGAGGCACGAGGTCGACCGGCGCACCCCGGTCGAGGCGATGGACCCGCAACCGCCGGTCCGCGTCACCGGGCAGCCCGTACTGACACCGGGTATCGGCGGTGCGTGGTTCAGCGGGCGCTGCCGAGGTCACGGTCGCTGGCGGCGCCTTCGAGCATGAGGGTGGTCTCCTCGATGCGGCGGAAGCGGCCGTCGGGGGCGAACTCGGCGAAGAGGTAGACCTCCATGCGGACGGTGGAGCCGTCGGTCTTGGTGATGGTCATGGTGTGGCGGTCGGCGTAGAGGGTGCCGTCGGTGAGTTCGTCGTGGACCTCGACGGAGCCGCCGGCGACGACCGAGCGCAGGTGGGCGATGTGGGCGAGGAACTCGGTGCGGTCGGCCCACTCGCCGTCGGTGCGCTGGCGGTAGTCGGGGGCGAAGTGCCGGTCGGCGGCCTCGTCGAGGTCCAGGCCCGGGGTGAGGAGGAGGTCGGTGAGGGCGGTGCGGATGTCGGTGTGGACGGCGGTGAAGGTCATGGCAGGTCCTTGGGGAGCGGTTTCGGATGGGGGTCTGCGGCGTGGCGCCTGGCGGGGCAGGTGTCAGGCGCTGGTGGTGGCGAGGGTGTCGTCGAGCCAGTCGAAGATGCGGGCCAGGGCGAAGCGCATCGCGCCGGGGTGGCAGTGGGCGCCGGCGCCCTCCGCCACGGTGAAGTGCATCAGGGTCTTGGGACAGGTGAGGTGGTCGTAGAGCTGTGCGGGCTGGCCCTTGAAGAACTCGTCCTCTTCGGCGTCGCAGACCAGGGTGGGGCACTGGATCTTCTCGGCGATGCCGCCGGCGACGGTGTAGTCGAGGTAGGAGGCGTTGAAGGCCCGGGGGGTGTCGACCCCCATCACGTACATGCCGTGGTTGAACGCCCAGCGGGCCGTGGCGTCGGTGGTCATGAGCCGCTGGAGGGCGGCGTCGAGCTCGGGGGCGCTCTCGGCGCGCAGCAGCTGTTCGGCCTGCTCGCGGCTGCCGGGGATGTTGCGGACGGAGAACTGGCCGAGGTCGAAGACGCCGTCGACGGCTATGCAGGCGGCCAGGCGGTGCTCGAACGCGGCGGCCCTGGGGGCAAGCAGGCCGCCCATGCTGGAACCCAGCAGCGCGATCCGGCTGTTGTCGACCTCCGGAAGCGTCTCGGCGAAGTCGATCACGGGGGTGATGACGTTCTCCCAGTCAGGGCGGAAGGCCAGGCCCTGGCGGTGGCGGGGGCCGGGCTGGCCGGGGCCGTCGAAGGCCAGCACGGTGTAGCCGCGCTCCACGGCCGCCAGCGCGCCACCGAAGTGCATCTCCTCGGCGGTGCCGTCGAAACCTGAGTGCATGATCACGGTCGGGCGTGGCGCGCCGGAGGTGTCGACCCGGTAGAGGTAGCCGGGCAGGGTGGTGCCCTCGTAGGGGATCTCGACCGGCTCGATGACCGGGGTGAACAGCGCGGCCGCCGCTCGGAAGCAGGCCACGCTGCGGTCGTAGGCGTGGTCGTGGCGGGGGTCGCACGGGTTGCCGTGCAGGAAGAACTCCGCCGAACGGTAGTAGTTGGAGGCCCGCAGGAACCCGTCCCGGGCGCTGACCTTGTGACCTGCCTTCAGTGCGCGCTCGGCCTCGCCGGCCACCCGGTCCGCGGTGGCCAGCCACTCGGTGTGCCAGCTGTCGTAGTCGCCCTCGGTGATGCGCTCGCCAGTGGCGACGACCTCGCCGAAGTCGGCTCCGCCGTAGGCGATGTGGCTCATCGAGCGCAGGGTCTCGTACCAGAACTGGGTGTTGTTCGGGAACAGCAGGTTCTTCATGACGGCCTCCTCGGCGTTAAGCACTGATCTGTGCTTACGAGAAGGACTGTAGATCCTCCAGGCACCCTTAGGCAAATATCTGTGCTTGACGACCCGCGCCACCCGGCCGCCCTCGCCCTGGACCACCTCGCCGAAGAGCACACCGGCCCCGCGACTCCCCACCGCAAGACACCGGGGTCCAACCGGCCTTCCCGCACGGCCTCATGGGCGCCCGCAGGACGACCGTCGCCATCGCCGGCACACCGCCTCGGCCCGGCACGGAGCCCTCGGCCGGTGAAGCCGCGCCCGCACACCTCGGCAGCACGGCCACAGCCACACACTCGCGGCCGGTACCGGCCGCACCCGGAAACGGGGCCCGTGCTTCGGCGGTCGGGCACTGCGGGTGAGGCCGATGCCGGAGGGGCCGCCGCCTCCCACCTCAACCGCCTCGCCCACGCCTTCGAGATGCCGTGGACGACGGCTCCCGTGCGAAATGGCGCACACCGGGTACCACCGCTAGGGGCCGAACGGGTGTGTCCGGTGGCGGCGCCGGCCGTCCGCGGCGACCGTCCAGACATGACCATCACCAGGCGCATCGCCGCCCTCACCTTGCTCACCGCCGCCGCCCTGCCCATCGACACCGGCCTGGCCTCCGCCACCCCGCAGACCCGCCACCTCGACCCGCCCGTCTCCGTCCAGGACTGCGAGGAGGGCGGCGGTTGGCTCGCCGTCGACATCAGGGAGCGGCGCCTGTTCTGCCACGGCGGCCAGTACAACGACCGCTACATCAAGGAGCTCTGACCCTGTAGGACTCGCCACGGGTGTGCCCCCGACCGAAGGCCGTGCGGCCCCAAAGCCGCACGGCCTTCCTGCGTCCGACGCGGCAGGTACGTGGGAAGTCAGCGGGGCCGACGCCCCGTGCAGGGGTGATCAGACGGTGTGGAGGACGCCGGCCGCCCCAGGCGGGAGCCTCGCCCACACCGGCGGCGCCGGCGGCCGGAGGCTCGCCTACGGCGCCGTCGGCACGGCCCTGTTCGCCGCCGGCACGGGCGCCGTGGTGGTCGCTCGCCGCCGGACCGCCCGCCGCTGAGAACCCCTGCCGCCGAGGGGACCCCTGCCGCGGTGACGGACCCGCCGTCAGTGCTGCGAGAAGGGGGGCGCGACCCCCCGCCGGCCGGCTCCCCGGGAGGTTGGCCAAGTGACACGGTGCTCGGCCAGGCGCGGCAGGCTACTTGGCCGAGATCTGCGACCTTTCGGGAGGAGGAGGGAGGACACCGCGGCGCCGGACGGATAGGGCGCTCCGGTTTCGACGGTGTCCGTCGAGGGGCTGAGCAGGGCGGAGAGCAGGGGAAGGGGTTCGGACGGTGGGCGCGCGTATCGTGGGATCCGGAGTGTGCGGAGAGCTGGGGGAGATGGACGATGCGCACGGTGGGGCGGGCGGCCGCGTACGCGGCGTCGGCGGCGTTGTTGGGCGGAGGGGTGGTCGTCGTCGTCCGCAAGCTGGCGGGCCTCGCCCACCGTAGCCAGGGTCAAGAGGGCGTCCCGCTGCTGGTGCTGCTTGTCGTGATGGCCGTCTACATCACCCGGATGGTGCGGAATCACGACATAGACGGGTGGATTGCCTCGCTCTGCGCCATCGCCACGGTCATGCTGTACGTCCACATCTCCCTGCTGGACACCCGGGCGTTGCGCGAGCACGGCCTGGAGCAGCACGCCCGGATAACCAAGGTGCAAACGAGGTTCAACGCCGACGACAGCGACTACCAGGTCTACACCCTGGAAGCCCTGGACGGGCCTCCGATCGACCGGACGGCCCAGGGCCGAAGCGGTTCGGGTGAGGTCGGCACGATCATCACCGTCACCACCGACCCGTCCGGCCAGGTCGCCCCGAAACCGGGCGGACTGCCGAGCGCGGCCACGCAGCTGTGGCTGGGCCGGGTCGACACCGCCCTCACCGTCCTCCTGGTCCCGGTTCTGGCCGGCTGGACGAGGAAACGCATCGGGAAGTGCCCCCGCGCGCAGGGCGCGTGACACATCGGCGACGCCGCCCGTCCGGTTGTCACGGTGCCGAGATCAGTCCGGGCCCCGGAGGCGGGGAGTCGCCGACGCGAACACCGCTCGCGACCCGTAGGAACTCCAGCTTCTCCGCGTCGGCGGAACCCGCGGCCACCGTGTAGACGACGAGACGGACGTCGCTGCCCGGGACGGTGAGCACGTCGCAGTCGCACGTCACTTCGCCGACCTGCGGGTGCACGACGGTCTTGCGGGCCGAGACGTGCCGACCGACCGCGCCCTCGTCCCACAGTCGGGTGAACTCCGTACTGGTGGAACGCAGTTCCTCCACGAGGTCGACCAGTCCACGGCTGTGGGGGTACGTGACCAGGGCCGCCCGCAGATCGGCGACGAGGGCGGAGCGCAGGGTGTCGCCGTCCTGCTGCACGGGCCAGGCGGCGAGCCCTCCGGGCCCCGACGCGAAGACCGCCCGCACCAGGTTCCGCTCGGTGTGCGTCCGTCCGCTGGGGTCGCCCAACAGCGCCGCCCATGCCGGAGTCCAGGACAGCAGGGTCCAGTCGGCGCTGAACACCCCCACAGGGAACTCCCCGAGACGGGCCAGCATCCGCTGGACCCCCGCCGGGACGTGCGTGGAGACCGTCCCCTCCTGCGGGGGCAGGAGGCCGGCCAGCCGGTAGGCGTGATCGCGCTCCTCGGGTTCCAACTGCAGGGCCCTGGCCAGGCTTGCGACGACCTGCGCCGAAGGGTTCGCGGCGCGCCCCTGTTCCAGCCGCACCACGTAGTCGACCGAGAGCCCGGCGAGCTCGGCCAGCTCCTCACGCCTCAGCCCCGCCGCGCGCCGCCCGGGCCGCGCAGTCCGCCCGACGTCCACGGGAGAAAGCCGGTCGCGCCAGCGGCGCAGTGCCCTGCCAAGAGTCTCGTCCACCCGGCCATTGTGTCCGCCGGCCGGCCCCTGTGCCTGGTACCGGCAGTCCTACTGTCGCACAGGGCACTGGCTCCCCTCCCGCCGTCGGCCGACAGTGGACGCATGACGACCACATTCATCACAGGTGCCAACAAGTCCCTCGGGTACGAGACCGCCCGCCGACTGGTCGAAGCGGGCCACACCGTCATCGTCGGTGCGCGCGATCCCCGGCGCGGCCGGGCGGCCGCCGACGCGCTCGGTGCCCGGTTCGTGCAGATCGACGTCACCGACGACGCCTCCGTGGCCGCGGCCGTCGCCGACGTCAGGGCTCACGAGGGGAGCATCGACGTCCTGGTCAACAACGCGGGAATCCTCGGCACCCCCAACGCCGCCGACCAGATCACGGCCGCGGACGCCAGCGCGGTGTTCGAGGTCAACGTCGTGGGGATCGTCCGCGTCACGCACGCGTTCCTGCCCCTGCTGCGGGAGTCCGCGAACCCGGTCATCGTCAACGTGTCGAGCGGCATGGGCTCCTTCGCGGCCACCCACGACACCGAGCGTGTCGAGGGCCGGTTCGTCGCGCCGCTCTACACGGCGTCGAAGGCCGCGGTGACCATGCTGACCACGCAGTACGCGAAGTCCTGGCCGGACGTGAAGGTGAACGCGGCCGACCCGGGCTACACGGCGACCGACTTCAACGGTCACAGCGGCCCGCAGACGGTGACCGAGGGGACCGACGCGATCGTCGAACTCGCCACCATCGGAACGGACGGGCCGACCGGGACCTTCCGTGACCGGCACGGCGCGATGGCCTGGTGAAGTCCTCTTCCGCGGTGGTTCCGCGTCCTTCAGCCCACCTGTCTGGTCGTGCCGACACACAGCGCCCAGATGACGAAGGCATCTATCGCGATCAGGACCGCCGCCCAGAACGGATAGTGGGGCAGCCACAGGAAGTTGGCGATCATTCCCAGTCCGGCTACGACGACGCCGACGGCCCTCGCCCACACGGCGCCGCTGAAAAGCGCCGTCCCGGCCAGAACGAGGACCGCCCCGAGGATCAGGTGGATCCATCCCCAGCCGGTGGTGCTCCACGAGTACGTGTAGTGACGGGTGACCACCACCAGGTCATCGTTCGCTATGGCGGCGATCCCTTGCAGGACCGCCATGATGCCCCCGAAGAGCAGCATGACCGCGGCGAAGGTGGTCCATCCGCCCGCGTAGGCTCTCTCGACCGTTCGGGTTCTGTGGTCGGTTCCCGTGACGTTGCCAGCCATGATGTGGACTCCTTCCAAAGCAACCGCGTCACCCGACACGGGCGATCTGCTCGGAGACTCCTCCTCCAGGCTGCCACGCACCGTCGGCGACCCGCGAGGGCAGGCCCCGGTCGCCCGCCTCCGGACGGGTACCGCATGAATCGGGCTGCGGCCTGCAGTAACAGCCTTCCTTCGAACGAGCGTGCCGAAGCGTGGTGGCTGTCCCGGGCGAGGGGAACCGACCGGGGTGACGGCGCGGCGCGAAGCACGAAGGTCGGCACCGTCCACGCGGGATGCTCGTCACCCGAGGTCGGTGCTGAGCCCTTGGGTCACCTGTCGTCGGGATGTCGGCTGCTCCGCTGGGGCGCGGCCTTCCAGCAGCAGGTCACCCTTGCCGGCGACTCCCCCTCCGCCTCCGGACGGGGGCCGGTCCGGAGGCGGAGGGGGCGGCTGCGGGAGTCCAGGGTGACGATCGGGTCGCCCGCGGCGGTCCGGGACCGGACGTCGCGGGGGCTGCCCTGGGCCTTGGCCGCCGTCGGGCCCCTGGAGTCGGTCAGAACTCCAGCACCTCGCGGTCGAGCGGGTACTGCGCACGGTGGGGGCCTTCGTACGGTGAGGGCGTGATCGGCAGGACGCCGGTCGGCTGAAGGCCCAGGTTGTCGTCCCAGATCCGGGGTTCGACCTGTCCGAGGACGCGGAACCGCCGGAAGGTGAACGGCGGGCTGTCGGTCGGGAAGAACTCGGCCGTGGTCATCACCTGGAAGTGCAGGTGCGGCGTGGTGGAGTTGCCGCTGTTGCCGATCAGCCCGAGGACCTGGCCGGGTTCGACGCAGTCGCCCTCCCGGACGTTGAGCGAGCCGGGTTCCAGGTGGCCGTAGAGCAGGTAGCGGCCCGGTGCGACTTCCAGGGTGACGTGGTTGCCGACGGTGTCCTCGATCGGCGGGATGGGCGGCGTGTGGGGCGGCGGGTTGTCCGGGATTCCGTCCTGGACCTCCACCACCCGGCCGCGGGCCGCGGCCGCGACCGGCTGGCGGTAGCTCAGGTAGCTGGTGAGCTGGGCGGGGTCGCCTTCCCAGGCCTGCCCTTGCTCACCCACTTTGTACCAGTCGATGGCGAAGCGCTGCGGCACGTCGAAGCGGCCGTTGATCGGGGCGAGGCCGCGCCGGTGGTGGGTGTTGCCGCAGCACGACTCGCTGGCGTACCAGGTGCCGGGGAGGACCGGCGGGTTCAGGTCCAAGGGCGCGGTGCGGGCGGTCGGGGTGGCCTGCACCGTCTCCTCGAACGCGGACGGGCCGGAGGGGGGCAGGACGGCACCCGACAGGTGGTGTTCGAGGACCTCGGGCACCGGCTGACCGTGGTCGAGGGCCAGGTCGATCCAGATGATCCACTGCTGGGAGCCCTGGATGACGGTCGGCGTCGGCGCCGGGGGCGCCGGGGTGTACCCGTCCGCACCGGGCAGGGGGTCGCCCACCGGATTGGCGGCCTCGGCCAGCGCCTGCCCGCTCAGCGAGCCGATGACCTGGTGGCTGCGGGCGTCCTGGATGTCGACCCGGTCGAGCCTCAGCGGGGTGCTGCTGGACAGTGCGCTCGTGGTGAGCAGCTCGTACGAGAGGTGCGTCTTGCCGTCCGTGGCGTCGAACGGTGCCGGTTCGGTCAGCACTGCCGCCGTCAGCGGCGTGAACTGCGTGCCGGGCGCCAGAGCGGCCGCGCCGGCCCCGTGTCCTGGTCCCGCCGAGGCCACCAGCATGCCTCCCGCGAGCACGGCTGCGGCGAGCCCGCGCAGTAGAGGGCCGCGACCAGGGCGGTGACGAGGGTCGTGCTCTGCCATCGTGCTCTTTCCTTCGTCGGGTCCGGGGCCGTGAAGGCCCAGGCACGCCCCGCGCCGAGGCGCAGGCCCATGCAACCCGGAGGCGCACCGCTTCGGGCGGAGGCCACCGGAGCCAGGTGTCGAACTACACCCGTCCGGCCGCACGCGGGTTTGCGCCGCCGACCGGACCGAAGGCGCCCGCCACTGCGCCATCTGACGTCATGTCGGAACCATGGACACGGGTGGGGCTGCCCGAAGAACCCGGAACACAGGCGGGCCGGACGAACCCGCACGAGTGGGGCCAGAACCGGCGCGGAGTGGGGTCATCCGGCCACGTCGAGGAGGGCCTGGAGCAGGCGCTGGGGGTCCTCGGCGAGTCGGTTGCAGACGTAGAGCCACCATTCCGTGCCGAACACGACGTACTCGCGGGTGGGATGGCCACGCTCGGCCATGGCGTCGAGGTGGTCGGGCCCGAGGCCGAGGAGGGTTTCGAACTCCCAGGGGGCGCAGTCGTGGCCCTTCCCGCCGAGGTGGTGGTCGATACGGTCAATCAGCTCCCGGTCGTGGGTGGCGAAGGAGCACAGGTGGCCCGAGTCGGCCAGCTGTTGCGCGTACTCCAGGTAGGCGGTGGTCAGGGCCGGGGCCTCACGCGGGTGGGCGATGGTCCCGGGTTCGAGGAAGGCGCCCTTGACCAGGCGGATGCGGCCGGGACGGGTGAGCAGTTCCGGCAGGTCGTCCGCGGTGCGGTGCAGGCGCGCCTGGACGGTGATGCCCACGTGGTCGAACTGCTCGCACAGTTCGCGGTGCACTGCCAGCACCGCGTCGGTGCGGTCGGAGCCTTCGGCCGAGATCATCATCTCGCGCCCGGTGGCGGCGGTGGCCCGGGCGATCAGGGAGGCGTTGGCCAGGGCGAGCTCCGCGTCGACGGCGAGGCCGATGTGCGACAGGTCGAGGGAGATCGAGCACTCGGGCGGCAGCAGCCGGGCGGCGGCGAGGAACGTGTCGGTCTCCTCGACGGCGCGCTGCGGGTCGCGGCAGCTCTCGCCCATGTACTCGACGTTCACCCGGTGGCCGGCGGTCAGGACCAGCTGCGCGCGCTCCAGGGCGTCGGCGAGGGTTTCGCCGGCCACGTACCGCCGGGCGACCTTGCGGGCCAAGGGGCCCAGCACGGGGTCGCCGGGGATGCGCCACTTCAGGTCCTCGTCGAGCGCGAGTGCGCGCAGGACCTGCGCCGCCTGCGACGAGAGGGCGGCGCCGGAGGCGGGGGTGTGCGTGGTCATGGGGTGCCTCGCTGTTCGCGCGGTGGGGGGGGGGGGGGGACGTCTGCGAGCCTTCCAGGACGGAGCACCCGCCGGCAGTGGCAGGAATGACGGGTAGGCTGAAATTCCTGCCACCGTCGTGAGGGGAGAACGGGAGCCGATGCTCCGCGATGTCGCCGTCCTGGCCCTCCAGGGCGCCCACGCCTTCGAGCTGGGCGTGTTCTGCGAGGTCTTCGGCATCGACCGCAGCGACGATGCGCTCCCCGTCTACGACTTCGCCCTCGTCTCGGGAACCGGCGACAGCGTGCCGACGCGACACGGCTTCGAGGTGCGGACCCGGCACGGCCTGGAACGGCTGGCCTCGGCGGACCTCATCTGCGTTCCGGCCTACGACCCGCACGTGCGGCAACCGGACGGCCTGGTCGAGGAACTGCGGGCCGCCGTGGAGCGCGGCGCCCGCGTCCTGAGCATCTGCACCGGGGCCTTCCTGCTCGGCGATGCCGGGCTGCTGGACGGGCGGCGCTGCACCACCCACTGGCGGTACGCCGACGAACTCGCCCGCCGCCACCCGCGCGCCCGGGTCGAGTCGGACGTGCTCTACGTCGACGAGGACCCGGTCATCACCGGTGCCGGCACCGCCGCCGGCATCGACACCTGCCTCCACCTCGTCCGCAAGGAACACGGCAGCACCGTCGCCAACGCGATCGCCCGCCGCATGGTCGCACCACCGCACCGCGACGGCGGCCAGCGCCAGTACCGCGAACGCCCCCTCCCCCAGGACGGGACCGGATCCCTTGCCCCCGTCCTGACCTGGATCGAAGCCAACCTCGACCAGGATCTGACGGTCGAGGCCATGGCCCGTCACGCTCATCTCTCCCCGCGGACCTTCGCCCGGCACTTCCGACGGGAGACCGGGACCACCCCGCTGCAGTGGCTCACCGGGCAGCGCGTCCTGCTCGCCCGGCACCACCTGGAGACCACGGACGAGCCGGTGGCCGTCGTCGCCCACCGCACGGGCTTCGGCAGCGTCGACAACCTCCGCCACCATTTCGCCCGCCGCCTCGGCACGACGCCGCAGGCCTACCGGCGCACCTTCGGAGGCCTGCCCGGCAGCGGATGACCCACCCGAGTCCACGGCTCCACAGGGGACGCATCCCTGGACTCCCCGACCTCGAACGACGGCGAGAGCTGGACTCCGGCGGGGCCCGCACGCGATCCCCGCCGGCCGCCGCGGTGGTTCCCTCGCCACCGCGGCGGCCGGGTCAGAGCTCTCGCTGAGCGCGTCACGCCCCCGATCGAGGGCGCCGCGCCAAGCCGCCGCCGAGAGCCTAGTAAAAAGTAAAGTTTCCTGACAATAGTCCGGTGTGCCGAATCCCGCGCGGATCGACGGGCACCGGCCTACGGGCATCCCGGGGCCGCGACCCGAAAACACCCCCGGGGGTACGGTGGAGACAGTGGCACGAGGTCGACCGGCGCACCCGTGGCCCGACCGGCCCCGTCGGCCGGGGAGGGCGGATACGCTGCCGTCATGGCCGAGCCGCGAACGTACGATCCCGCCGAGGTCCGGGCAGCGCTGGCCGGGCAGACCGAGCTGCTGCACGGCACGGTGCGCGCGTTGTGCGCGGCGCCCGGTGCGGAGCGGGCGCTCGCCGGGCCGACCCGGCTGGGGGACTGGACGGTACGGGAGTTGGTGGCGCACCTCGCGATCGTGCTGGAGTGGCTGCCCCAGCACCTGGACCAGCCGGTGCCTGAGGGCCGGCCGGTGAGCCTGGTGGAGTGGACCGAAGGGACGCGGCGGTTGAGCGCCACCGTCGACATGGTGGCGCGCGAGCATGCCGAGGGCGCGTTCGCCGGCACCCCGCAGGAGGTGGCGAGCGCCTTCGACCGGGCGGCCGACGCGCTGCTGGCCGCCCTGGATCGGCCGGAACTCGGCGAGCCGAAACGGCTGTTCGCCATGCGGTTCGGCCCGATGCTGTTGAGCGACTTCCTGGTGACCCGGCTGGTGGAGACCGTCGTGCACGGCGACGACCTGGCGGTGGCGCTCGGGCTGGACCTGCCGCACGAGCGGCAGGCGGTGGCCGCGGTGGTGGGCCTGCTGGCCGACGCCTTCGCGGCGCAGGTGCCGGGCAGCTCGGTGGAGTTGCGGATCCCGCCGTACGCCGTGGTGCAGGCCGTGCCGGGGCCGAGGCACACCCGTGGGACGGCGCCGCACGTGGTGGAGACCGACCCGCTGACCTGGATCCGCCTGGCGACCGGCCGGACCGACTGGGCCTCGGCCGTCGAAGCCGCGACGGTCCGGGCGAGCGGGGAGCGCAGCGACCTGGCGGCGTATCTGCCGCTGCTCGGATGAACACCCTGGAGCGGGCGGCGGTGGCCGCCTTGGCGGACGGGTGCCGCCCACGGCGCGCCGGCAGGCCGCGCTGAGCCCACAAGGTTGCGGGTGGGAGTGCGACGCGATGCGTTGCGCCTCTGAGCTGCACCGGCCGGCGTGGACTCCGCATCGTGCCGGGCCCACCGGCGACGGGTCGCCCTACGCTCCGGAGCAGATCCGGTCGGCCTGCCCTCAGCAGCCGCTCATCGAGTTGTAGTACCCCTCGATGTCCTTCCCGTTCACATAGATCCCGTAGAGGCCGGACGTCGTGTCGCGATGGAAGACCGAGGACGTTTTGGCGTCGCCGTTGTACCGGACGAAGTACGCCCAGGGCCCGGTGTCCTCGACGGAGGAGAGCCAAGTGGAGGCCTTGCCGAACGTCTTGTTACCGACGACACCGTCAGCCTCCGACGCTCCCAGATACTTCGCCTGCCACTGCCGGGTCGCCTCCGCCGTCTTGGGCCCGAACCTGCAGTCGATGTCCGACTCGTCGAGGAACCCGTCCATGTAGAGCACGGCCTGCCAGATGCCCGTCGCACCGCTGTCGGCGTGCTGGCTCATGGAGAGGAGACCTTCGTCGGACCAGTCGTCGGTGACGTCTCCGAAGCCGTTGATGTAGCCCTGGGTGGTGGCGGCTCGCGCGGTCGTGGTGGTCGTGACGATGCTTCCCAGCACCAGCGCGGCAGCAGCGACCGCCACCGCCTTGCGCTTGAACCTCTTCATGACCTTCTCGGCTCTCTCGATGTCAGTCCGTCCGGCGTCGACGGCGGATGCGCCAATGGGCGGCCCCCGCCGGTGAGTTGTCGAGGCGATCCCCCGTGACGGAAACGGCGTTCCCCCGTACGGCAACCCGCACCGTCTCGTCTCGTGACGCACCGTCTCGTCTTGCCTCGCGGACCATGTTCCTCGAGCGAGACGATCACGTCAAGACGGCACGTGACGTCTCGTGGAATAATCCGGACCATGCCGCCAGCCCCGAATCCGGACCTCCGCAACCAGCGCGCCCACCGCGCCATCCTCGACGCCGCCCTCGAGATCGCCGTCCGCGACGGCTACGCCCGGGTCACCGTCGAGGGCATCGCCCACACCGCCGGAGTCGGGAAACAGACCATCTACCGCTGGTGGCCCAGCAGGGCCGCCGTCGTCCTCGAAGCCCTCAACGACCGCACCGGGCCCTTCTCCGGCGTCCCGGACACCGGCGACATCACCGCCGACATCACCGCCGCCGCACAAGGAGTCATCCAGGCCCTCGGCACCGAACTCGGAGTCATCTGGCGCGGCCTGGTCGCCGACGCCCAGAGCGACCCCCGACTCGCCGAAAACCTCCTCACCGACTTCCTCGAACCCCGCAACAAGGCCTGGCAGGACCGCCTCGACCAAGCCGTCACAGCCGGCGAACTACGCACCGACGTCCCGACCCGAACCATGGTCGAACTCCTCTTCGGACCCGTCTACTACCGCCTCCTGCTCGGCACCGGCCCACTCGACCCGGACGACACCGCCGCCCGCATCGACTACCTCCTCAACGGCCTCAGGCAGCGCTGACCGCCGGCCCTCACCACGAACCGCCACCAAGCCTGGTCACCGGCGGCACCAACCTCTACGACAACGCCGGCGGTCGGGTCACCGTCACTCCCCGCGAGCCCGGCACCTCTTCCCTCGACTTCTCTCAGTAGGCCCCATCCGGGCAGCCCCCGGCCGCAGACGGCCGAGGACGTCCCGACAGGCCGTCCGTGAAGGTGGGACAGTGGACCGACCGTTCATCCGGCAGATCCGGGGGGACGGCCGGTCGACCAGCGGGCCGGTTCTCCGACCGGCACCCGAAGTGACGCAGGACCGGGGGGTCACGGGCCGCTCGGGCCGTGGTCGGGTCAGGCCAGTGCGGCCTCGACCAGGTCGGCCGCCCTGGCTGCGCCGCCACCTGCCCGGACCTGCGCGGAGAGCTCCGCCAGGCGGTCCGCCACCTTCTGGTCGGCGGTCAGCTCCAGCACGGCGGTGCGCAGCGCGGCGGGTGTGGCGTCGGCGGTGTCCAGGCGGCGGGCGACGCCGAGTTCGACCAGTCGGTCGGCGTTCTCGAACTGGTCCGCGGCCTGCGGCACCGCGATCATGGGCACCCCGCAGTAGAGGCCCTCGCTGCATCCGCCCATCCCGGCGTGGGTGACGAACGCGTCGGCCTGCTGCAGTACCGCGAACTGCGGCACCCACGGGTGGACCTCGACGTTGGCCGGAATCGGCCCCAGTTCCGCCGGGTCGGTCGCCTTGCCGACCTGGAGCACGACGTGCCAGCCGGGCAGGCCGCCGAAGGCCTCCACGCAGGCGCGGTAGAACTCGGGTTGGTGCGTGAAGGCGGAGCCGAGGGAGACCAGCAGCACCTTCTCGGCTCCCTCCGGGCGGGTCCAACCTCCCTGCTGTGCGCGGTCGTCGAGGCAGGGGCCGGCGAAGGAGTAGACCTCGGGGTCGATCTGCTCGATGCTCGGCTGGAGGGCCGGGGGGACGAGGACGAGGGCGCGGTCCGGCTTGAGCATGAAGGAGAACAGGTCGCGGGGCGGCACCCCGTTGTCGGCCAGCCACCGGGTGAACCGCTCCGGGATGCCCTCGGCCTTGATGGCTTCCGCGGCCGCCCGGAACGGCTCCGCCGGTTCGCCCCCCGGGGCGACCCTGGACGGCGAGATCATCATCGACGGCACGCCCCAGCCGTCGGCCAGGGCCCGTCCCGCGTACGCCATGAAGTCGTACAGGACGAGGTCGGGCCGGTCGTCGTGGAAAGCCTCCCGCATCCTGGGCAGCATCGCCTGTGCCTCCCCGAAGATCATGCCGTGCACGCGGTCCTGGATGGCGGGGTCGACCGCCCCCTGGAGCGCGGTCATGCCCGTCTCGTGGGGCACGAATCGAGCACCCGTCGACTCGACCTGTTCGGCGAACGACGGATCGTTGACGTAACTGACCCGGTGGCCGCGGGCGACCAGCTCCCGGATCACCTCCAGGCTGGGGTTCACGTGGCCGTGCGCCGGGACGTTCACCATGGCGATGTGTGCTGGGCGGGACATGTCAGGCCTCTCGTCGTATGCCATCGAGGGTGCTACACGCACTGATCTGATTCTTCGTCAAATTACCTTGTGCGGTGGCATATGAAGGGTGGAGGGCGAACCTTCAGGCCAGTGGGTGACCGTACGTACGCCGTGGTCTCGCTGACCGGCTCGATCCCGCGGCTTGGCAGCGGCGTCGAATCCTTCGCGGGTGCTGCCTGGGGCGTCCGTTGTCGCGGTCCACAGCGGGCCGGGGGCACTCAGTCCCCCGCCGGTGTCCAGTGCTTCGCGAGGTGGGTGGTGGTGCGGTGGGCGGTGGTGGCGAGGAGGGCGTCTGCCACGAGGCCGCTTCGTCCGGTCCTCGCGCGGTTGGTACCGGGGCGGGCCTCGGCGGCGGTCAGCTGTGCGCGTGGAACTGTCCGGAGACCGACGTCTGGTCAGATCCGCAACGCGGCGCCGCCGTTGCCCCACCGCGGCACCGCGTCGCGCCCGTGGTCCAGCGTGACCGGACAGCGGCCCGCGGGACGGGCGCACGCGCAACGGCTGGTATGACTGAGGCATGCAGGAAGAGACGGCACGATCCGCGATCGACACGTTCATCTCCGCGTTCAACGCCTCGCACGACGACTATGTGACGGCCCTGCTCTCCCAGGCCCTGACCTCGGACGTGGTCTTCTGGGGGCCGTTGGGTCGCAGCGAAGGGATCGCGGCGGTCGAGCGGTTCGTGCTGGACATCCGGCGCCACCCGGCGGGGACCGGCACGATGGCACGCTGCTCGGCGGTGGACATGCCGGACGAGTGGGCGCGGTACCGGTGGGTCTTCACCACGCCGGACGGAGGCCCCCGCCTGGCGGGAACGGACGTCGTCCATCTCCGGCGCAGCCTCATCGACCAGATCATCGTCTTCGCGGGCGAGCTCGAGCCCGCCACCCCCTGAGTCGTCCCCCGGCCGCCGTCTCCCCCGGGACGGCGGCCGCGGCACCCCGCACCCGGCGGTCGTCGACCCCGGCCGGCCCCGGCCGGCCCCGGGCGGCCGCCACGGCGTCGATCGCCCGGTTGACCGGCCGGTGCGCGAGCGGGGCGGCTGCACGGCTCGGACGGGCGTCACTGCAGGGCGGCCGCCTTGCGCAGCAGCACCGTGCGCTCGCGGGAGTTGCGGCACAGCCGGGCGGCGAGTTCCAGTTCGGCCCGGGCCTCGGTGGTGCGGCCGAGGCGGACCAGCAGCTCGCCGCGCACGCTCGGGAGCAGGTGCGAGCCCGACAGACGACCGGACGCGAGCAGGTGGTCGACCAGGGACAGCGCCTCCTGCGGTCCGCTCGCCATCGCGACGGCCACGGCCCGGTTGAGCTCGACGACGGGTGACGGGGCCACGCGGCCGAGCGCCTCGTACAGGAGGACGATGCGTTCCCAGTCGGTCTCCTGCACCGAGGGCGCCGCCGCGTGGCACGCCGCGATCGCGGCCTGCAGACCGTACGGTCCGAGGCCCCGCCCCAGGGTGGAGGCCCCGCCGAGGGCGGCCAGGCCGCGACGGATCGCGGAACGGTCCCACCGGCGGCGGTCCTGGTCCTCCAGCAGTACCGCCTCGCCGTCGGGCCCGGTGCGCGCCGGGAAGCGCGCGGCGGTGAGCTCGAACAGCGCGAGCTGGCCGTGCACCTCCGGCTCGCCCGGCAGCAGGGCGGCCAGCGTCCGGGCCAACCGCACGGCCTCGTACGCGAGATCTGGGCGCAGCAGGTCGTCTCCGGCGGTCGCCGTGGAGCCTTCCGTGAAGATCACGTACAGGACGCTCAGGACGGCGCCGAGGCGCGCCGGTCGTTCCTCGGGCGCCGGGAGTTCGAACGGCACGCGGGCGGCGGCGATCGTCTTCTTCGCGCGGGTGATCCTGGCCTGGACGGTCGGGGTGGGCAGGAGGAACGCGCGCGCGATCTCCTCGCTGGACAGGCCGCCCACCACGCGGAGCGTGAGCGCGACCCGGGCCTCGGGCGAGAGCACCGGGTGGCAGGCGGTGAACATGAGGGCGAGGACGTCGTCGTCGACGCGGTCGGGATCCCAGGGCAGGTCGTCCGGCCGGCCGGGTGCGGTCTGCGCGCCGGAGCTGAACTCGCCCTCCGCGAGCGGGCCGGCGAGCAGGGCGTACCGTTCCTCGAGCGCCGAGCCGCGGCGGAAGGCGTCGATGGCCCGCCGCCGGGCGGTCGCGAGCAGCCAGCCCACCGGGCTGGCCGGCGGACCGTCTGCCGACCAGGAGACGAGTGCCTCGGCCAGCGCCTCCTGCGCGACGTCCTCGGCGAGCGCGAAGTCGCCGGTGTAGCGGGCCAGGGCGCCGACGATCCGCGCCGACTCGATCCGCCAGACGGCCTCGACGGCCCGCCGAGCCGACTCGGGGCTCGGCGGGCCGTCGGGGGCCGGGGTCGTCACAGCTGGCCGGTCCGCTCGCGCCACGCCCGCTCCTTGACGATCCACTCGTTGTCCTGCGGGAACTCCTCGATGCCCGGCACGCGGCGGACCTCGCACTTCGAGCCCGGGAACGCCGGGAGCCGCTTGGCCCACTCGACCGCTTCCTCCTTCGACGCGACGTCGATCAGGTAGAAGCCGCCGAACAGCTCCTTCGTCTCACCGTACGGTCCGTCGGTGACCACCGGGGTCTCCCCGCTGAAGTCGACCACCACGCCCTGGGACGGGTCGTCCAGACCCTCCGCGGCGACGAGCACCCCCGCCCGGATCAGCTCCTCGTTGAAGCGGCCCACGGTCTCCAGCATCTCCTCGAACGGCGTGGTCATCATCTTCGCGACGGACTCGTCCGTGCCCCGCATGATCAGCATGTACTTCGCCATCGTCCATCTCCTTGATCAGGGGTCGTCTCCTCGACCCTCTCAGTCCTAGGTCGAACGGCGCAGCCGCGGATCGACACGGTGGAAGGAAATCTTTTTCAGACCGGTCGCGCCAGGTCCGGCGCCGGCGGAAGTCGGGAGACAGCGGCGTGCGGGGGAACCGGGGACCACGGAGTAGGCCGAACAGGAATGCCTTAGCGGTGAGGTGCATCACGCCGGCGACGACCCCGGGGCTCCGCCACCTTCCTCGGGCCCCTCCCCCGCACCCCGCACACCCCGCTCGCCGCTCGGCCGGCTTGCGGTGTCAGCCGTATGCCCCGGCCCGCATGCACCGCGCCTCGTCCCGGGGCAGCCTCGCTCCATACGCCCAGGACGCCGCCCCGGACCCCGCGCCGGATCCCGCCGGTGCACGGCCCGGGACGTCGGTAGACCGATCGGAACCACCCCGGAGGACAGCGTGAAGGAGCATCTCGGCGTCATCGCGGCCACCACCCTGGCCGTCGCGGCCCTGGCCGCCGGGCCCGCCCGGGCCGCCACCACCGTGCCCAACCCGACCGGTGTCCTCGGCCCCGCCACGGACGCCGCGATCTCCGGCGCACAGGCCGCCGCCGGCCTGATCGGCGTCAACATCGGTTCCATCAACGCCCTGAACGGTCTGCTCGCGAACACCGACGTCCTCAACTACCAGAGCGTTCTCGACGATCTCCTCGCCACCGCGTTCCCCGGCCTGAGCCAGGGCTGACAGCCCGCGCGCGGCCCGTGAGGACCTCGGCCCGGCCCGACGGCGGCCGCGGTCGGCAGTCCGGGCAGCAGGCGATGGGCCCGCCGGATCGCACGACCGCCGGACCGTCCGCGGGCTCAGCCCAGTTCCAGCGTGCCCACTGTCTGGTCACCGCTGGACTCCCCGGTCGGGCGGAAGCCGAGTGCCAGATAGAAGCCTGCCGGACCATCCGCTCCGGAATGCCAGGTGGTCGTCAGGCGCGTGCCTCCTCGACGCCGGATCTCGTCGGCTACGGACTGCACGGCGAAGCGTCCGTATCCTCGGCCCTGCTTTCCGTCCGCGATGTTGAGACGCCAGAGTCCGGAGCGGAAGTCGTCGCCCTTTCCGGTCCAGTCGATGTCGAAGAAGGCCATCAGGAACCCGACGACTTCGTCGTCGTCGCAGAGGAGCCGGGGCCATGCGATGCCTGGGTGGACGTATGCCTCGGCGAGCGACTTCACCACGGGTGCCACCAGGTGCTCCTGGTCGGGGTGGACCCTCAGGTTGACGGCGCTCTCGAAGTTGTCAGGGGTGATCTCTTGCAGGTGCAGCGAAGTCGACATGCCGGTATCTAAGCGTGTTCTTCACGGCCTGAACTCGAACGATGCAGCGAACGGGGTCGCTCGTCGGTGAGTTCGCCGGACCCGGGTGCGGCCTTCGTCTGATCGTGTGCTCCGGCCAAGGACCCACTGGACTCGACGAACCGCCGGACGGACTTCCGGGTCGAGGGCTGGTTCTTGACCGCACTGCAAGCCAGCAGTCCGGTGCCGGTGGCGTCGAAGTAGAGGGTGAAGAACCAGGACCGGTCCGGCGCGTCGAGAAGCCCGGTGAGGAACGATACGTCGCGGTGCCGGGAGAGGATCTCGACCGACTCGTCGAGGCCGAGGGTGACCAGGCCGACCTTGCGTGCCCAGCCCAGCCGGGTGGCGGCGATGCCGCGCACCGTCCAGTCTGGCGCGACCCTGCTGGAGAACCGCAGCCTGCCGCCGGCCAGGAGGGCCTCGCGGGCCGGGGCGCAGGCGGTCGTCTGGTCGGTGAGCATGGCGGCGAGATCGGGCCGGGCCGGGTGCTCGCTCTGGCTGGTCATGCCGAGACCGTAGCCACCGGCCACCGGGCCGTGCCACCGGATTCGGGCAGCGGAGTCCCCGTGGTCGGAGCGACCTGCTTGAAGTAGCGCCAGCACGTACTGGTTCGAGCAAGCCACACTCGACAGCCGCCACCAGGCCGAACGCCCGCAAACCGCCGCCCGCGGAAGGGAAGACCGCTGGACCTCGGCGAGATCGCATGGAGGTGTCCAGCGCCGCCGGAACGCCCGGGACCGGGGCCCTCCTTCACGGTCAGCGTCGCTGGGTGCGGGCCCGGTCGGTCAAAGCCCCGGAGATCCCGTTGTCGACCAGGTTGCGGATCGCGCCGCCGAAGGCCGGGGCGCCCTGCTGCAGGCTGCCCCGGCCCCGCGTCGCGACGCCCCCGTGCGTCGTCTAGATGTTGGGGAAGACCGGGCGGTCGCTGTCGGAGTGGTGCCAGTCGAATTCCTGGGTGATGCCCGCGCTCGCGTTGCGGCCCAGGGTCCACAGGCCGTAGGAGGAGCGCGGGCCGGGGTTGCCGACGTAGGTCAGGCAGGCGCCGCCGGCGTTGCACACGCTGCGGTCGGTGTTGAACGTCCAGCGCTGGTTCGCGTCGTTCGCGTTGCAGCCCACCGCCTGGGCGCCCGGGTTGTCGGACGGGCTGTCCGGGAAGTGGCCCCACAGACACCGGCCGTCGTTGGTGCTGTGGATCAGGCCGTCCGGGGAGACGAACCAGAACTGGTTCCAGGAACCGTCGCACGGGCGCAGCAGGACCGGGCGGCCGTCGCCGTTGACCTGCCGGTACTCGTCCATGCAGTAGTAGGTGCCGTCGGGGCCCCCACTGGCCGGTCGGGCGAGCGCCGCGAGGAAGCCGTAGGCGTAGGGCTGCGGGTTCATCGGGTCGGCCTGTGCGGTGGCGGGCAGGGCGAGGGCCCCGGCCAGGGCGAGCAGAACGGTGGACAGGGCGGTGAGTGTTCGTCGCATCGGCGTGTTCCTTGACCTTCCGGTGGGTGATGGCCGCAGCGGGCGCCCGGCCCGGCTGCGCGCCACCCACAGTGGAGGACTGCTTCGCCGCCGGTCAGCACCGGTCGGGTCCGGACAATCAATCCCGGAGAACACCGCCGCCGCAGGCACCCGGTGCGTCAGAGTACGGACAAACAATCCCGTGGCTCTGACCAGAGGGAGGAACGGAAGTGGGCCGCAAACAACGTGCGTTGGACCCGTCGGCCGGACCGGTGGCCGGGTTCGCCGCCCAGTTGCGCGAGTTGCGACAGTCGGCCGGGAACCCCACCTTCGCCACGATGAGCCGGCGGGTTCATCGTTCCGTGTCGGTGCTCTCGGAGGCGGCCGGCGGGGTGGAGCTGCCCACCTGGCCGACGGTCGAGGCGTTCGTGCGGGCCTGTGGGCAGAGTGAGCCGGCCTTGTGGCGGGAGCGGTGGGAGCGGGTCCAGGAGGAGGTTGCGCGGGACGCGCCCGCGCCGTCCTCGGTACCGTCCGGGGGCGGGGCCGTGGCGCGGGTGGACGGGCCGGTCGGGCCTGCTGTCCCGACCGGCCCGGTACTGGGGCCGGGTGGGCGCCGGCGGTGGGTTCCGGCCCGTTTCCGGGCGCTCGCCGCGCTGGCCGCGGGTCTGACGGCCGGCTGGGCGGTCGGGTGGTCCGCCGGCTGGTCGGCCGGCCAGGATGCGGCTACGGCAGCCGGCCCCGCCGCTGCGGCCGCCGCGGACACGCCGGCCCCGATGCCCTCCATCGTGGTCGTGCCCCCGCCCTCCCCGCTGCCCTGGCCGTCCGCCGGTTCCGGATGCGAGGTCCGCACCCACTGGGTGTACCAGTTCACGCAGTCCTACCGGGGGCAGGTGTACGCCCTGCTGTCGACGCCCACCGGCCGGAGCGCCGACGTGGCCACCACCGTCACCTGGGGTGTTTGGGCCTGGCACCACGACGTGACCGTCACCTCGGGCGTGCCGGCTCAGGGCCTCGGCGGCACGCTCCTGTTGTTCGACAAGCTCGACACCAACGTGCGCAACCCCCTGGTGGAGGTCGACACCGCCGTCCCGACCTGTGCCGCTTTCGGGACCGCGGGCGGCACCTCCGTCGCGCCGCTGGCCGTCGTCGACGCCGACCAGGGGTGGGTCGGCGTCACCGCCTCGCCGGCACCGGTCGACGACCGGTAGGCGCGGTTGGGGCGGTAGGTGGCGGGCGCAGGGGCGGCAGGTGGCGGGGCCGGGACAGTTCGCTTCGGCCCCACGGGCTTTCCGGCCGGCCCGACCACGCGTCGCCGGCGGGCCCGTCGGCGCTTCCGGCCGTAGCGTCCGGCCGTGGCCGCCACGCCCGCCACGCCCGCCTTCGAGGCGATCGTCGACAGCCTCTGCACCGTCGCCCCGCCCGACTTCGTCGGGGCCCGGACCGCACGCGCCAAGAGGAACTCCTGGAGCACGGACCTCCCCGTCGAGGAGATCGCCCGCCCCGCCGGGTGCGGGAGCGCGGCCGTCCTACGAGAGCAGTCCGTGCGGCGCCGCGCAGTGCCGCCCCGCTCCGAGATCCGTTCGGAGCGGGGCCGGTGTCGGTTTCCCGCGAGGGTCGATGCCCCTCTCCCCCGGCCCCGCGCCCGGGCCGGGAGGAGGGCGGGGGTCAGAACGTGCGGGCCTGGGTGACCTGGTGCAGGTGGATCAGGACGTCGTAGGCCTGGCCGATCGCGAGCCGCGGCATCGGGTCGCTGACGTAGATCGAGCCCGCGTCGTAGCTGGGGCGGCTGACGGCCAGCCAGTCGCGGGCCGCCCGGGGCGCGGTGCGCAGGTCGACGTAGTAGTCCCGGTGGCGGACCTGGTCGAGGGTGTACTCGTTCATGTCCGGCGTGGCCGCCGGGACGGTGACGGTCTTCCAGTCGTCGTTCAGGACGGCGCCGTTGGTGAGGAAGGAGCCGCTGTCGAAGGTGAAGCCGATGGCCACGTAGTCGCGGCCGTAGGTGTCGCGCAGGTGGGAGCCCTGCGGCTTGGGGTACAGGAAGGTGTCGGTGGCCAGGTAGCCGACGTGCCCGTTGTGGGCCGACAGCAGGACCTTGCCGCCGGTGCGGCGCTGCCACCAGGCGGTGTTGTCCGCCATCGCGCGGTCGCGCAGCTGTTCCGAGGCGGCCACGGAGACCGGGTCGGTGATGTCCAGGGTGGTGAAGGCGAAGGTCTGGGCGATGTTCCGGGCGTGCTGCACGGCCCAGGCGTGGGCGTCGCCGTCGGGGGCGCCGGTGCCGGTGCCTGCGCCGCTGGCGGTGACGAGGTCGAGCGCCTGCTGGGCCTTGGCGGCGTCGTCGCGGCGCTCGGCGGCCGGCTTGCGCAGGTAGGCGAAGGTGTCGTCGAACGGCCGCAGGTCCTTGTAGAGCCCTTCGAGCTGCGGGAGGAGGTCGGGGCGGGCGCCGCGCACGTAGGACGTGACCCGTTCGAACATCCGGTCGCCGAGCCTGGGGAGGCCGAGGTCGTCGCCGACGAAGTGGACCGGGCGCTGCGGGTGGCTGCGGTTGTGGGCGCGCATCCAGGCGATCAGGTCGGCGAACTCCTCGCGGTCCCACGGACTGCCGCCCAGGGCCTCCTTGACGACCTGCCGCGCGTCACCCGGACCGCCCTGGACGTACTCGTCGATCTGCAGGCCACTGCTCCAGCTCGTCTCCAGGGCGAAGGCGGTGAAGCCCTTCTCCTCGACGAGGTAGCGGAACAGCCGCTGCTTCATCGCGAAGAACTCGTGCGAGCCGTGGGTGGCCTCGCCGAGGCCGACGACCTCGGCGTCGCCGATCATCGAGCCCATGGCGCGCAGGTCGGCGTTGCCGCCGCCGGGTTCGGTCGTCCGCAGCGGCCGGGCGACGCTCTCCAGCGCGCCCACCACGGCGGAGCGTTGCGCCGTCGGCGTGCCGGTGCCACTGGAACCCGGGGCCACCGGCGCGGCGACCGCCGCCACCGGGACCAGCACCGCCGCGGCGACCACCGCCGCCAGGAGTCCACGCCGTGCGATCCGCTTGTCGTCCGCCATCGTCCCGACCACCTCAGCTCGACGGAACGCCGATGACCTCGGCGTTCGATGAGTTGATCTTCGTGTGGGCATGGCCTGTGGCGCACTGGGGAGCACCGCCGTCGTCACCGGGGGCAATCCCCCGCCCGGACCCCCCGGCGCACCCGCCGGTGCGCCGGGGGGTGCGGCGGGGTGCGACGGGTCCGTGGTGGTCGCGGCGTGACGAGCGTGGCGCCTGCCGGTGTCAGGCGGCGCCGACCGGTACCGGGTCCTCGGGGAGCTGCCAGCTGCCGCCGCGCTCCTCCTTCGAGAAGCGGGCGGCGAGTTCGGGGACGCGCAGGAAGCAGGCCAGAGCGGTGGCGGCCTGGAAGGCGTCGATCGCGCGCCGGGTCGTCGGCATGCCCAGGCGCAGGAGACGCGGGTTCACCCGGCCCTGGATCCGGTCGACGAAGGGCCGCAGCACGCGGTCGTAGTCCGCCAGGGCGGTGGGCAGGTCGCCGGGGTGCCGGTTGATCTCGCCGGCCAGGACGTGGGCGCCGACCAGGGCGCCGGAGATGCCCATGCCGCTGTACGGGGAGGCGCAGTGGGCGGCGTCGCCGGCGAGGACCACGCGGCCCTTGGACCAGGTGTCGGTCAGGACCTGGACGGCCTCCTGGGAGTGGAAGAAGGGGCTGGTCGGCATGCCGTCGACGAAGCGCTCGGTCTGCCAGCCCGCGCCGCGGAACCTTCCGGCCCAGAACTCCCTTTGGTGCTCGACGGGTTGCCGGTGGATCGCCGAGGCCTCCTCGGACTCCTCGCGCAGCATGAAGTACACCTGGGTCTCGGTCGGATGGTGGCTGCGGCGCATGATCAGGCGGCCGCCCGGGGCCAGGTAGGTGTCCCGGACGTTGCTGTCGGAGGCCGTGCGCGGGATGAACCAGTAGGCCGTGTGGATGCCGATCCGCCGGTACGGGTCGCGGTCCGCGGGGAGGATCGCCCGGCGGATGCGCGATCCCTGCCCGTCGGCGCCGACCAGGAGGTCGAACTCGCCGCAGGAGCCGTCGGAGAAGTGCGCGGTGACCTTCCGTCCGTCCTGTTCGAAGCCGTCCACGCTCACGCCGAAGACGTACTCGGTGTCGTCCATGGTGGCATCGTGCAGGATGCGCACCAGGTCACCGCGCATGATCTCGTACTCGGACGTGAGGCTCTGCCGGCCACGGCCGGAGGTGTTGGCCGTGATCGTCGCCCTGGCCCGGCCGCGCGCGTCGACGAAGGCGACACCCGCCTCGTCCACGAGCTTGCCGCGCACGGCGTCCAGGAGCCCCATCCGCTCGACGGCCTCGATGCCCTGCCCCCGCAGGTCGACCTGCGCCCCGGTGGCTCGCAGCGCCGGAAAGCGTTCGGCGACGGTCACCGCGTGCCCGCCCCGGGCGAGCCAGAAGGCCAGTGCCTGGCCCGCTACCCCGCCGCCGGCCACGAGGACCCGCAGGGGGCGCCTTCCCGATCCGTGGACCATGCCCATCACCCCGAAATCTATCAGTGAATGGTTTCCGACCCAGGCTCATCTATCAGTGATAGATTTGTCAACGTGACCAAGGTGAACCGCGACATCGTCGTCTCCGAAGCCCTCGACCTGCTCGACGAGGTGGGGCTGGACACCGTCAGCACACGGCGACTGGCGAAGCGGCTGGGCGTCGAACAGCCCTCGCTCTACTGGTACTTCCGCACCAAGAAGGACCTCCTGACCGCCATGGCGGAGGCGGCGATGGCACCGCATGCCGCCGCCCCGCTGCCGACGCCCGGCGACGACTGGCGCGACTGGTTCCTGGCCAACACGCGAAGCTTCCGGCACACCCTGCTGATGCGCCGGGACGGCGCGCGCCTCCACGCCGGCAGCACCCCCGCGGGCGACCTCGACCGGATCCGCCGCAAGATGGACTTCCTGCTCACCTCGGGGGTACCCGAGTCGGACGCCCGGATGGCGATGCTGGCCGCCAGCCGGTTCACGGTCGGCAGCGTCCTGGAGGAACAGGCGGACGCCGGCTCCGCCGACGACCCGGGCCGCCCGGCGGACCTGCCCGTGCTCGACCACGAGTCGGCCTTCGAGGCCGGCCTGACCCTCATCCTGGACGGCCTGGCGCACCGCACCGCGATGCCGGTCGCCTCCCCCGCCGGCGAACGCGCCGACGGGCACGCCGCGCAGGCCCCATGACGTGCGGCGGGAACGGGCCGAACCTACCGCGCGGCGGCAGGTTCGGCCTGCGCGCTGCCACCGGCGACCGGACTACCTGGTACGCCATTACCCCCCGGACACCACGCGCCGCCACCCCCGCCCGCCCTCGCCGCCGGCCGTGGGCCGTGTTCGGCGAAGGTCCAGGGTAGGCGACGCCTTAGCGATGTCTTAGCGGTGAGGTACCTCACATCGGCGATCACCCGGGGTCGCGCCCAGATGCCTTAGCACTGAGATACATTGGCTTAGTGCTAAGTAATCGACTCGCCATCGTGCTGCTGACCGCCCTCGCCCCCGCCATCTGGGGCTCGACCTAGGAGAGCCGCTCGCCTCGGGGTGGCCGCCGCACTCGGCGGCGCGGTCGTGATGGCCACCGGCGTCGTCCTCTCCAAGCGGTGGACCTCACCGGCCCCGCTGCTCGCCACCACCGGCTGGCAGCTCACCGCGGGCGGTCTGCTGCTGCTTCCGGTCGCGCTCCTGGTGGAGGGCGCGCCGCCCGCCCACCTGACGGGCGGCAACCTGCTCGGCTACGGCTACCTCTGCGTGATCGGCGCGGCCGTGGCGTACGCGCTGTGGTTCCGCGGGATCCGCGCGCTGCCGCCGACCTCCGTCACCTTCCTCGGGCTGCTCAGCCCGGTGGTCGCCACCGCCCTCGGCTGGCTCGCCCTCGGACAGGACCTCAGCCCCGTCCAGGCGCTCGGGGCGGTGATCGTGCTCGGCTCGCTGGTCGCGGCGCAGGCGCAGACGCAGCGGCGGACCGGCCTCGCCGCCCCACAGAGTCCGGTCTCCCCCGCCGGGCAGCCCGCGCCGGCCACGGCCGCCGCGACGCGGCAGCCCGTCCCCGAGCGCATCCGCTGAGCCCGAGCACCCTGCGAACGTCCACGGCGCCTGGGCGCCTGCTTCGCCCGAAACCCGTTCGCCCCCCGTACGTCCCCTTCCTGAACCGGAGAACCCCATGCGCATCACCGTCTTCGGCGCCACCGGCAACGTCGGCAGCCGGGTGGTGGCCGAGGCCGTCGCCCGCGGCCACCAGGTCACCGCCGTCCTGCGCGACCCCGCCCGGCCGCACGGCCTGCCCGGCGCCGTCACCATCGCCACCGGCGACGCCCGCACCCCCGAGGACGTCGCCCGGCTGGCCACCGGCCAGGACGTGGTGATCGGCGCCACCCGCCCGGCGCCCGGCAGCGAGTCCGAACTCGCCACCGCCACCAAGGGCCTGCTGGCCGGCCTGGCCGGGACGGGCGTGCGCCTGCTGCTCGTCGGCGGCGCCGGCAGCCTCACCCTGCCGGGCGGCGACGGCGCCACCGTCGTCGACGACCCCGCCTTCCCGCCCTCGTGGCTGCCCATCGCCCGGGCCTGTGGCGAGCAGCTCGCGCTGTGCCGCGCCGACACCGAGGTCGACTGGGCCTACCTCAGCCCCGCCGCCCTCCTCGCACCGGGTGAGCGCACCGGCCGCTACCGGCTCGGCCGGGACGAAGTGCTGGTCGACGCCGACGGTGTCTCCGCCGTCTCGATGGAGGACCTCGCCGTCGCCCTGCTCGACGAGGCCGAGCGGCCCGCCCACCAGCGCACGCGCTTCACCGTCGCGTACTGAGGCGGACCCGGCCCGGCCGTCGACCGGTCCGATCGCCGGCGGGGCGTGGTCTCCGCCGACGCAAGGACCGGGTTCCTGTCACACCGTGAGCATCTGGAGGGTTTCGTGGGATCGTGCAGTGCACCGGCAGCCGCCGTGCCGTCAGCGGACAGGTTCACCCGGTCCGGTGAGCCGGCGCCGAGTAAGGCGGTACCGAGCGACGCGGCGCCGAGTGAGCCGGGGTCCGGTGACGCGGTGTCCGGTGAGCTGATGCTCGTCGCACTCGGCACGGAACACCTGACCGGCGTCCCTGCCGGGATCACGAACCTGGGGCTGGGCCCCGTACGGGTGTCGACCTTCGCCGTCTCGCCGGTCCGGTCGCACCGCACTCCGTTCCGTGTCCCGCGGGGTGACCCCGAGCAGTACCAGCTGGTGCTGACGACGCAACGCGCCCTTCGGGTGCCCCTGCCCCGCCCCGAGGCGGTGATCGCGGAGGACCCGTTACGGCCGGACACCTCACGTACCCCGGAGGACACGGGCACCTCCGACGGCGGTCTCGTCCAGGCGATCGTGCTGCAGATGCCCCGGTCCGTCCTGCCGCTGCAGCCGAGCCGGACCGACCGCCTCCTCGCACGGCCCATCCCCGTGACCGGGGGAACGGGAGCGATCCTCGCCGACTTCCTGACCGCACTCGTCACGCACGGCCCGGACTGCCGGGCCGAGGAAACCGCACGCCTGGGATCCATCGCCGTCGACCTGGCCACCGCCTGCCTGGCCCAGCACCTCGGAGCCCTCGGCGAGGCACCGGCCGAGGCACCGGCCGAGGCCCGCGCCCGGGCCATGCGGCAGCGGATCGCCGGCTTCATCGAGCACAACCTCGGCGACCCGGACCTGACGCCCCGGACCATCGCCGACCGGCACCACATCTCCCTGCGCGGCCTCTACACGCTCTTCGAGGGGCAGCCCGTCAGCGTCGCCGCCTCCATCCGCCGAAGCCGGCTCGAACGCTGCCACGCCGACCTCGCGCGCCACGAGCTGAGGAACCACTCCGTCCAGGCGATCGCGGGCCGCTGGGGCTTCCCGAACGCCACCGTCTTCAGCCGCGCGTTCCGCGAGGCGTACGGCCTCACGCCGACCGAGCACCGCGCGAACGCCCTCCGGACCGCACTGCACGCAGGGTCGGGAGGCCCTGCACGGCATGTGCACCACAGCGCGCCGACCCGGCCTAGATTTCATGGCGCCGGAGACCACAGGCCGACGTAAGCGGTGCTCACGGGTGGGGAGTTGACGGTCTGCCGTGGGATCACGGCGGCCGGGGCACGGTCGTGGCCCCCTCCGCCCCCCGCCACCATCGCCGTCCGCCCGAAGAAGAAGAGGAACAGTCCGTGACCATCCGCCTCAAGCCCGCCGCCGTTCTCGCGGCCGTCGCCGCCACCACCGCACTCGGCACCCTCGCCGCCCCGGCGAACGCCGCCTCCCCCGTCAAGGCCGCGGCCGGCCACCACAGCTACAACCCGCAGGCGCCGCTCGGATCGATCGACAACCCGGTCATCATCGGCGGCAACCAGGAGCTCGCCGTACTCACCCCGGCGCAGCGCGCGGCCACGGATCAGGCGAAGATCGTACTCGCCGCCGAGGCCAAGAGCCGCGAGGAGGGCACCCGGCTCAACGTCAGCCCGCAGCCCGCCACCGACCACAACTGCGTGGTCGGCGTGTACTGGTCCCAGTGCGACAGCGCCGGCTGGGGTTGGTGGACCCTCGCCACCACCCTGGACAAGAACCACCACGAGTGGGCGACCCAGCAGGGGTACTCCCCCAACCACAACTTCGACACCTACATGGACCGGTCCTACGACGGCGGCAGTACCTGGGACGGCATCCTCAGCACGGTGGTGAACACCGCCGCCTGGGGCGACAGCATCTACGACGGACCCGGCAACTGGGTCCGCGCCTGCATCTACAACATGGACGACCACCTCGTCGCCTGCGACGCGTGGCACTGACCGGCTGCACGCCCGTGCTCCTGAGCGGGCATCGGTGAACGACAGGCCCCGCACCCCGGCCCGACCGGGGGCGGGGCCGCGCCGCCCCCGGCAGCCCCGGTGCCGTCCTGGCCGGCACGGATCAGGACCGCACCGGTCCGGGCCTGTGCTGACCGGGGCTCGCCCCGATCCTCCGCGCCCCGGAGGGTGCCGACGGCGTGACCGATCCGAAACGCCCGCCTGCTCCTGCCGGTGCTGGACGACGCCGCGTGCTCCGAGGAGGCGGTGGAAGCCGTCGCCGAGACACCGGTCGCCCACGGCGCCCCGCAGGAGTGCCGACCGCTGGTCCGGCGGCTGATCGGAGGCCACCTGGGGAGCCCGGCCGTGGTCGTTCGCCGCGGGCGAGCGGAGCTGGATCTGCGACGGCGAGCACAGCCCCCGGCAGACCCGATACGGTTGAAGAGGTCGGCTGGGCGTCGGCGTGGTCGAGCTGATCGGTGACGTCGGCTGGTCCGTCCGGCGGCCCGACGGACGACCCGATGATCCGAAGGAACGGCCTAGCCCTGCGGCCCGACCGGGGCCAGCCGCAGTTGTTCCACCCGGCCGGGCCAGTGCGGCCGGGCGGCCGCGCCCCCGGTGAACCAGAGCAGCACGTCGGCCTCCTCGCGGACGGGCAGCGCGGGGAAGGTGTTGGCCGCGCGCTCGGTGCGGTGCGCCGCCGGGCCCGCCGCGGGCCCGCTCCCGCCGGGGTCCAGGTGGCAGATCGTCACCGTCACCAGCGGCGTGTGCGCGGGCGGACGGTAGCCGGGGCCGCGCAGCAGCAGCACGTCGTCCGAGTCGAGCATGGTCGCGTTCGCCGCCTCCCGGTGCTCCCGCCACAGCGGCCCGTAGTAGAACGCTTCGAGCGCCCGCTTGCGCTGCGCCATGTCCGGGAAGGCCCGCACCCAGACGAACCGGTCCGGGTCGTCCACGTCGCGGAACCGCCCGCCGAGCGTGATCCCCACGGCCTCCTGCGCCGCCACGAACTCCCGCTCGAACAGCTCGATCAGCGTCTCCCGCATCCCGGGACGCAGGGTGTACTGCCGCAGCTCGACGATCAACGCGTGAACTCCATCACCCAGTTGAGCTCCCAGCTCGCCCCGCCGTCGGCCGAGAACCGCTGCTCCCAGCGGGCCGCGTCCGGGCCGAGCCGGTACCAGGTGTACTGCACCCGGATCGGGCGGCCCTGGTAGCCGTCCTCGCCGAAGAAGTCCCCCCGGTCGCCGTCGAAGCCGCCGACCACCGGCGGCTCGAGCCGGCCGGTGCGGCTGTCGGCCCAGTGGAGCGACCACTGCTTGCTGTCCTGGTCGTACAGCCGCAGGGTCGCCCCCTGGCGGCCCAGGGTCGGGAAGGTGATCTCGTCGAAGTTGCCCGTGCCGCCGAAGAGCGGCCGGGCAACGCTGGTCCCGGGGAACTCCTCCCAGTCGTCGCTGCCGGTGAGCGGAGCGGTGAGCTTGCGGTTGGTGACCTGCCAGGTGCCGGTGAAGAAGTCGAAGTCGTTCATGGGAGGGACGCTACGGCCGGTCCACTGACACCTCCTGTCAGTGGATACTTCCGGTGTGCGCGCTTCCCGACTGCTCTCCCTCCTGCTGCTCCTGCAGAACCGTGGCCGGCTGACCGCCGCCCAGCTGGCCGAGGAGCTGGAGGTCTCCGTCCGGACCGTCTACCGCGACGTGGAGGCGCTCGCCGCGGCCGGCATCCCGCTCTACGGCGAGGCCGGGCACGCGGGCGGCTACCGGCTCCTGGACGGCTTCCGCACCCGCCTGACCGGCCTCACCACCAGCGAGGCCCAGGCCGCCTTCCTCGCTGCCCTCCCCGGCCCGGCCGCCCAGCTCGGTCTCGGCGAGGCCCTGTCCACCGCCCAGCTCAAGCTGCGCGCCGCACTGCCCACCCCGGCCGGCTGGGTCGAGGACCGGTTCCACCTCGACGCCCCCGGCTGGTACGGCCGGGCCGACGAGACCCCGCACCTGGCCGCCGTCGCGGACGCCGTCCGGGAGCGGTACGCGATCCTGGTGCGCTACTGCCGCTGGGAGGGGACGGTCGAGCGCCGCCTCGAACCGTACGGCCTGGTCCTCAAGGCCGGCCGCTGGTACCTCGTCGCCTCCCCCGGCGAGGGCACCGCCCCACGCACCTACCGGGTCGACCAGATCCTCGAACTCACCGTCCTGGCAGAGCAGTTCACTCCTCCGGCCGGCTTCCGCCTGGCCGCCCACTGGCAGGCGCAGGTCGCCGACTTCCACGCCCGCCGCCACACCGCGCACGCCACCGTCCGCCTCTCCCCCCGCGGCCTCGGCCGGATCCGCGAGCACCTCGGCCCCGCCGAGCACCGGGCCGCCACCGAGACCGGCACCCTCGACCCCGACGGCTGGACCACGGCGCGCCTCCCCATCGAGTCCCTGGCCCACGCCCACGACCAGTTCCTCAAGCTGGGCGCCGACCTCGAAGTCCTCGCACCGCCGGAACTGAGGGATTCGATCACCACCACCGTCCGCGAACTCGCCGCCCGCTACCTCGGCACACCGCGGAGCGACTGACGTCCCGTCGCGCGCCACAGACCGAGAACCCACGGCCGCCTCGCCCGGTTCCTGACCGACACCGGCAGGCGCCTCGCACCGGTCCTCCGTCGGCGCAGACGGCCGGGAAAAATTCTTCGGATCCGTCTGCAACCCCGGCGGGGGCCGCGCGTCTGTATCAGTGAGAGGCACGGAAGGGGGCCACCTTCCGGAGGCGGCGGACCTCGTCCGACCGCGAGCCGGTCTCCGTGGGCCGACAGGCGCACGGGCCGTTGCCGCCCCTCGCCCGCTTCACTCCACTCACAGTCCCGGTCGCAGTCGCCCGCGCATCCGCTCCGGATGCCGCCCGCTGTACCTGACATGCCCACATCACATTTCCCAGGGGGAACCATGTCCACCAACACCCGCTCCCGGCGTCTCGTCGCCGCCGCCGCGCTGGGGGTCGCCGCACTCGGCGGCTCGCTCGCCGTCCCGGCACAGGCCGCCTCCGCCCAGGGCGCGCCCCACGGAACCCTGGCCGTCCAGGCGCCGGCGACGGTCGGCTTCGCCGGGCAGCCGGTCGCGTTCACCGAGACCGTGACCAACACCGGTACCGAGACCACCACCTACGCGCTCGTCCTGCAGACCGAGACCGAGCCGGGCACGCCGCGGCAGCACGCCATCACGATCGACTACAAGGACCCGGCGAACGGCACCTGGAAGTCGGTGCCGCTGGACTTCTACGGCGGGGAGACCGACGTCACCTACAACGGCACGATCAACGGCATCACCGTCGCGGCCGGAAAGAGCGTGAAGCTGGACATGCGCATCGGCGCCCCGATGGGCCTGCCGCACGACGGCGCCGGCAACGGCGGCTTCCGCTCCATCACCCTGGGCTCCCGTCTCACCGAGCCGGGATCGGGGCCCAAGCTGGACGAGCGGTTCGCGAAGATCGGCGTCGACTCCATCAGCACCTCGCTGGCGCACCTGCCCGCCACGGCGGTCGCCGGCGGCGAGCCGATCGAGTTCGACGCCGTGCTGACCAACCCCACCCCGTCCGCCTACGCCAACCTCGGCAACGTGCTCTTCACCGACCCGCACGCCACCGTCCAGGTGCGCACCGCGAACGGCCGGTGGACCACGCTGAAGAAGGTCTCCGACGCCGACCCGGACGGCAAGCCCGGCGTCTACCTGCAGGGCCGCGACTCCTCGATCGGCGCCCACAAGACCACGGTGACCCGGGTCCGGGTGTCCTACGACGCCACCACGCCGCTCGGGGCGACCAAGATCGACCCGTGCGTCTTCGTCAACGAGGCCTCCCCGTTCCACGGGACCACCCTGTGCGCCCAGGGCAGCACCGTCACGATCGTCGCCCCGGCCAAGGGCTCCGCGGCCTCGGGCACTTCGGGCACGTCCGGCACTACGCGTGCCTCGGGTGCCTCGGGTGCCTCGGGTGCCTCGGGTGCCTCGGGTGCCTCCGGCAGCGGTACCAAGCAGGGTGCCGGCAACACCTCCGGCAGCGGTACCAAGCAGGGTGCCGGCAGCACCTCCGGCACCACGTCCGGCGCGGGCGCCAAGC
Organism: Kitasatospora sp. NPDC101176; assembly: GCF_044768035.1. NCBI lineage: Bacteria > Bacillati > Actinomycetota > Actinomycetes > Kitasatosporales > Streptomycetaceae > Kitasatospora > Kitasatospora sp. NPDC101176. The sequence goes on along the minus strand of NZ_JBIWPA010000040.1, from coordinate 9,909 downwards.
CGGCCACGGGCACCGCGCCCGTCGCCGGGCCCGCCACCGACACCGCGCCGGTCGCGCCCGCCCCGGCCGCCCCGGCTGCGCCCGCCCCCGCCACCGCCCCGACTGCGGCGGCCGCGCCCGTCGCAGCGGAGCTCGCCGCCACCGGGAGCGAAGCCGGGACCGGCATCCTCCCGGCCGCCCTCGCCGCAGGGCTCGCGACGCTCGGTGCCGGCGCCGTCCTGCTCGGCCGCCGGCTGCGCCGCCGGGCCTGAACCGCAGCGCCGGGAGCCACTCGCCCCGTCGCTTCCCCCGACCACGCTCGGGGGAAGCGACGGGGCGGGGTCGTCGAGGAGAGGCCGCAGGAGAGCAATACCTCAGGGCAATACGTCGGTGAGGTGAGGGTGACGGGTGTCCGCGGCGATCCGAACCGGCGAAGGGACCGCGAGCGCGGCGACGGCCCGCCCGCGCTCGGCAGCCTCCCCCGCCTCACGATCGGCGTCGGCCTGGCGGCCGCCGGCGCACAGCCCGTCGTCGCCCCGGGAGCCGGCCCTCGTGTGCCCCCTCCCCCCGCTCGTCCGAGAACGGCGCGAGCAGCGGGTGCCGACCGGCCGGCCCCGCTCCCCGTGGGTCGAGGTCGGACCGGCAGGATGCGGCGGCCGAGCCGCTAAGGCGTGCCGCCCTGTTGGCGGCCCATCCAGTCCATGATGGCCTGCTCGGTGCGGGCGAGCGCGTCGGTGGGGCTGAACTGCAGCAACTCCGTCCCGGCGTCGACGTACGGCCGGTGGCCCGGCGGCTGGTAGAACGCGTCGCCGGCCTCGTACACCTCCTCGTGGTCGGCGAAGACGAAGCGCATGCGCCCGGCGATGACGTAGCCCCAGTGCGGGCACTGGCACCGCCCGTCGGGCAGCGACTGAAGCGGCCCGTCCAGGTCCGCGTCCGCCCCGAAGGAGACGAATTCGACGGTGTAGCCGTTCATCTCCTCGCGGCGGTCGGTCACCGGACCGAACTCCTGGACATTCGTCGCGGACTGCTTGGATACCTTCGGCATCGCTCGGCTCCTCTCCGTGACGGCCCCCGAGACTTCCCGTCGTTTCGAGTCGACCACTCCCTACGACCGGGTGCATCCGGGCGGCGGTGTCGGACGCTCACCGCCGGGATGGCCGCGGGCGGCGGCGTGCTGCGCCGGTCCCGAGGGGGCGCCGGAAGCCGGTAGCCGGCCTCGTCGACGGCCGTGGGCTGCCGGGACTTTGAGGTGGTCCCGGAGGCCGTCGCGCGGTGCCTGGTCAGCGGGCGATCGAGATCGCGAAGGGCGTGAACCCGCTGGCGCGGATGACGTGCGGCACGAACAGGATCGCGGCTTCCGTGGCGCGGGCGGTGTGGATGCCGCCGAGATCGGTGATCCACTCCTCGTGCCAGCCGAGGTCGGCGAGCAGGCCGCGGACGGTCTGCTTGGCCTGCGGGTCCTCGCCGGACAGGAACGCGGTCGGCGGTTCGGTGAGGGTGGCCGGCGCGGTCATCACCGGGAAGAGCATGGTGTTGAGGGTCTTGACGACACGCGTCTGCGGGAGCGCTTCCTGGAGTTGCTCGGCCAGGCTGGAGCCGGGGTAGATCAGGTCGGCGGGCAGTCCGTCCGGTCCGTCGACGGTGGCGTTGGAGACGTCGACGAGGATCTTGCCGCGCAGCTCTTCGCGCAGGGCGGCGAGCCGTTCCAGCGAGCCGGCGCCCGGGGTGGCGTTGATGACGACCTCGGCCGTCCGGGCGGCAGCGGCGGCGGCACCCGGTGCGCGGTCCACCGCGCTCACCTCGTGCCCCGCCCGGGTGAGGGCGGCGGCCAGATTGCCGCCGACGCGGCCGTTTCCGAGGACTGCGATCGTGGTCATGGTGGTCAGGTCCTTTTCGTCGCGGACGGGTTGTGGCGGTGGGTCGTGGCCGCGGGCTGTGGCCGTGAGGTGTGCCCGTGAGATGTGGCCGCGGGTCGTGATGTGCGGTCAGCGGGAGAGCGTGGCGACGGCCGCGGCGTGGACACCGGGCGTGGCGGCGAGGAAGCCCGCGCTCTGCGGGGTCCAGGGGCGGCCCTGGGCGTCGGAGACCGTCCCGCCCGCCTCGGTGACGAGCAGCGCGCCGGGCAGCAGGTCCGCGCGGGCGCCGGCGAACTGCCAGAAGGCGTCCATCCGGCCGGCGGCCACGTTCACCAGGTGCAGCGTCGCGGGCACGGCGGTGCGCACCACGAGCGCGTCGGAGAGCATCGCGGTGATCGAGGAGCCGACCCGGCGCACGACCGTCTCGTCCTCGTCCGGTCGGGCCTGGCTGGTGGCCACGATGCCCAGGCCCAGGTCCTCGGTCGGGGAGACGCGCAGCGGCCGGCCGTCGAGGTGGGCGCCCGCGCCGGTGAGCGCGGTGTAGGTCTCGCCGGTCAGCGCGAGGTGGACGACGGTGAGCACCGGCCGGTTGTCGCGCACCAGGGTGGCGGTGACCGCCCACTCCGGCAGGGCGTGCAGGTGGTTGACGTTGCCCTCGGCCGGGTCCACCACCCACCACTCGCCGGCCGGCAGCGCACCGCCGTCCAGCTCGTCCTCCACCCAGCCCGCGCCCGGGCGCAGTTCGGTGAGGGCGGGGCGCAGGACGGCGAGGGCCGCGTCGTCGTTGGCGGCGAGTGCGGCCATCAGCTCTTCGCGGGTCCGGTAGGCGACCACCTCGCCGAAGCGCCCGCGCAGCGCCGCACCGGCCTCGCGCACCGCGTCAGTGGTCCGGGCGAGCAGGTCGGCGGCGGAGAGCGCGGGGTCGGAGAGGTCGGCGGCGGTGGTCTGAAGCATTGCGGACATGGCGGTACTCCCGTGCGAGAAGGGGTGGTTGAGGCCGGTCCAGCCGCGTCGTGCGGTGCGTCCTGCGCTCTGGTGACGAAGGTATCCAGGCCAGGCATTACCTTCAAGTGCATGTCAAGCACGGGAAGGATGACTCTCACGCAACTGAACGGGCACTGCTCGCCGCCCTCGACGCACTCCTCGCCACCCCATCGCGGCGCACCGCGGGGCAGGAACCGGAAGGCCGCCGCCCGCGGGGTGCCGACCTTGCGGCCCCTCAGGGCCTCGGCGGGCTACCGCCGGGCCGAGACAGTCCGTGGCCCGCCTGCCGTGCGGTGCCACGGACCGTCAGAAACGTTTCGTGGCACCGGCGTTGCGGCCCGGAACGAGCCGGGAGGGCGGCGCCGGATCCCGCGGTCGGCAGCCGAGGGAGAAGGGCCGTCGAACCCGGCTCGCGCCGCTCGCCGAGCTCGGCGTGGGCGTAGGCGGGTCGGCTCGCTTCCAGCCGGACGCCACTGGCCGATCCCGCGGGTCACGGGGTCGGTCGCCGGCGCCCGCCGCCGCCTCCCGCAACGACCGGGCGCAGCGAGGCCGACCGGGCCCTGGACGGAGACGGCGCGCACGACGTTCGCCACTCCCGCGGCCCTGCCGGACCGACGCCCCGTGCCCTGGTGGCCCTGCTACGGAACCCGGTCGTCCGCCTCACCGGCTGGCACGACAGCCGTCATGCGGATGAGGCGTTTCGCATCGTACGGAGCGGGCAGGCGGCCGAGGCGTCCGATCGGACGCCTTCGGTCTCCTGGGCAGTCGGGGGTGTGCGGTGGCTCGGTCGTCGGGTGGCGACGGACGGTGGTGGCGGGCCCTGCGGCGCACGCCGCTGACGATGTGGAACGACGACGTCACCGACTTCGCCGCAGCCCTGACGTACTACGCGATCCTGGCGGTCCTGCCGGCGCTGCTGGCCACCGTGGTCGGCTTCGCACTGATCAGCCCGGCGGTGGCCCGGGACGCGGCGGCGCACCTGGCCGGGCTGGTGCCGGGCCAGGCCGGCGCGCAACTGGGCGGAGTGCTGTCCCAGGCACTGGGCGGTGGTTCGACCGGCTGGACACTGCTGGCGGGGGGCGCCGGCAGCGCGCTGTGGTCGTGCTGCAGCTATCTGGCGGTGTTCCGGCGGGCGCTCCACCGGATGCACGGCACCAGCGACCGGCGCTCCCCGCTGCGCAAGGCCCCGCGGATCGTGGCGACGGCGGCGGTGCTGCTGGTACTGCTGGCGGTGGGCGCCCTGGCCTTGATCCTGAGCGGTCCTGTCGCCGAGGGAGTGGGCCGGGCTCTGCACCTGGGCGGGACGGTACCGCTGGTGTGGTCGGTTGCCCGCTGGCCCGTTCTGCTGCTGGTGGTGGCGGTACTGGTGCTGATCGTCTTCCGGACCGGCCCCGAACCGGCGCGGCGGCGGCACACCAGCCTGCCCGGCGGCGCCCTGGCGGCGGCGCTCTGGCTGGCCTTCTCGGCCGGCTTCACGCTGTACACCAGCGCCCTGGGCACCTACAGCCGCCTGTACGGCTCGCTTGCGGGGACGGTGCTGTTCCTGATCTGGCTGTGGCTCTCCAACCTGGCGCTGCTGGCGGGTGCACAGTTCGCAGCGGAGCTACGCCGCGACGCCGCCGGGCCGGCCGGCGTGTCCGGGGCCACCGTTCAGCCGCCCGTCAGCAGTCCCCGACCAGCCGAAGGCTGAAAGCCGCTCCACGGGGTGCCGAGCCGTTCCTCCTGAGTTCGTGTTCGTCGAGCGCCACCGCCCAGGCGGTGGCACCGAGCAGCCCGCGGCGCAGCCGGCTGCCTTCCCGTGAGCCGGAGCCGATGGCGCCGGGCCGGAGTCGGACGCCCCACCGCCGGGGCGGCAACTCGTGCTCGGCTCCTACGGGTTCTCGTGGACCTCGGCGAAGGGCCCCGGCCCACCGTGCACACCCTCCGCTGCGCGCTGGCCCTGGCGGAGCTGATGGGCACGAAGCCGGCCGTCTTCCCCGGCGGCCACAACGGGAACACCACCTTTCCGCACGCCACGGCACGGACCCTCAAGGCCCTCCTGAGCCGGTGACGGGAGGCGACCGGCCGCGAGAAAGCCGGAACGCCGGCATTCGGCACCCCCGAGACCCTCAGAGGGCGTTCGATACCGTCCGGTCGCACGGGTCCGGGGCCCGGCCTCCGGCCGAGCCGCGCGGCGGCGATCGGCGGGCCCGGGCCGGGAGCGCTGCCGGTTCACGGGTCGGGGGTGTCCGGGCCGACGGGCAGGACGCGGGCGATGAGGAGGGCGACGTCGTCCGGGGTGTCGGGCCGGCGCAGGGCGGCGAGGAGCAGGTCGCACGTGTCGTCCAGCGGGCGGCGGGGGCCGGCGAGGAGGTCGGCGAGGGTCTGCAGACGGCGGTCGATGTCCTGGTCGCGGACTTCGACGAGGCCGTCGGTGTAGAGGACGAGGTCGTCGCCCGGGCGCAGGGTGAGGTCGCGGGTGGGGAACGGCAGGCCGCCGACGCCCAGCGGCGGACCGGGGTCGATCCGGACCGGGTGGGGGGTGTCGCCGGGGCGGGCGAGGACGGGCGGGGGGTGGCCGGCGGAGGCGATGCGCAGGAGCCCGGTGGCCGGGTCGAACAGGGCGATCAGGCAGGTGGCCATGGCGTCGCCGAGGTCTCGGGTGGTGGCGTCGAGGTGGGTGAGGAGGTCGGCCGGGTCGGTGGTGAGCCGGGCCAGGGCGCGGGTGGTGGTGCGCAGCTGGCCCATGGTGGCGGCGGCGTTGATCCCGGAGCCCATGACGTCGCCGACGACCAGGGCGGTGCGGTGGCCGGCCAGGGGGATGGTGTCGAACCAGTCGCCGCCGGTGTCGTCGGTGGCGCTGGCGGGCTGGTAGCGGTGGGCGATGGCCAGGCCGGGCGGGTGGGGGGCGTGCTGGGGTGGCAGGAGGTGGCGCTGGAGGGCGAGGGTGGCCTGGCGCTGGTGCTGGTACCAGCGGGCGTTGTCGATGGCGACGGCGGCGCGGGCGGCGAGTTCGGTGGCGAGCAGGACGTCGTCCTGGTCGAACGGGTCGGGGTTGCGGGTGCGTTTGAGGTCGAGGGCGCCGAGGACCTGTCCGCGGGCGATGAGCGGCACCGCCAGGTAGGAGTGGACGCCGGCCTCGGCGAGGAGGCGGGCGGCGGTCTCGTCGCGGGCGATGCGGGGCAGGTCGGCGGCGCTCACGTGGGCGACGAGGACGGGGCGGCCTCCGACGGCGGCCTGGGTGACCAGGCGGCGGGGGTGGTAGCGGGTGACCTCGCCGACCGGGTCCGCGGCCCGGGTCGCGGGCGTGGGCTGGGCGGCTTTGATCGCCATCGCGCGGAAGCGGGCGGGCCCGTCGTCGGCGCGGCCCGTCGCCCCGGGCAGGGCGGCGTCCAGCAGGTCGACGGCGGCGATGTCGGCGACCTCCGGCACGGCCACCTCCGCCAGCTCCCGGGCCGTGGTGGGCAGGTCCAGCGTGGTGCCGACCCGGATCGACGCATCGGCGATCAGCGACAGGCGCCGCCGGGCGCGGGCCGCGGTCAGGGACTGCTCGTAGGAGTTCGTGACGTCGATGACGGAGATCGCCAGCCCCATCACCCGGTGTGCCTGGTCCTCCAGCCGGTAGAACGACGACGTCCACGCGTGGGTGCGGTCGTCGTGCGGCATGTGGCCGACGGTGAACTCCTCCAGCACCGGTCGGCCGGTGGCCAGCACCCTGCGCATCCGGTCCTCGATCGCCGCGACGTCCAGGTGCGGCAGGACCTCGTGCGGGGTGCGGCCCAGGTGCTCGGCGGCCGGCACCCCGTTGATCCGCTCCAGCGCGGGGTTCACCAGCTCGTAGCGCAGGTCCTCGTCCAGGACCGCGAGGCCGATCGGCGCCTGGTCGACCATCCGCGCCGACAGCGCCAGGTCCCGCTCCACCCGTTGCAGGGTCTCCCGGGGCGACACGATGCCCAGCGCGTACCAGGTGCCGGACGCGGCCTGCAGGCGCATGTTGCGCATCTCCACCAGCACCGTGCGCCCGTCCTTGTGCCGGGCCGGGAACGCCCCCGCCCAGGTGCCCTCGCCGGCCATCACCCGCTCGAACGCCTCCAGCACCGCCTGCCGCCGGTCCGGCGAGACCAGCAGGTCGATCGCCGCGCGGCCGAGCGCCTCCTCGCCCCGGTAGCCGAACAGCGCCTGTGCCTGCGGGCTCCACAGCGAGATCCGCCCCTGCCCGTCCACCACGACGGCCGCCACGCCGAGGACGTCCAGCAGGCCGCCCGCCGCCAGTGCCGCATCGGCCGGCCCCAGCCGCTCCGCCACCGTGCACCACCTCCTCGCCCGGTCGCCGCATCGGAGTCCCGTGTCATTCCATCGTCTGCCCGATGCCGCGAACCGCAGCCTCTCGTGCCGCGGCAGGGCGGCGGATCCGCTGGAGCGGCCTTCGCACGGACGGACCACGGGCGGCGGACGCGGTGCGCTGTTCCGGCGTCCGCCCCGGCGCATGGACGTCGCCGTGCTCCCGGACGACGGCCGGAAGGGTTCCGCTGCCTCTGAAGGCCTTCGTTGTCAGGGGCTGCTGAGAGGATGCGGGCCCGGAGGAGGGCGACCCCGCTCTGCCCTGGCAGTGAGGAACGTCAGATGGATTTCGCCGAGGCCCTGTTCGCCCACCTCGTGGAAGCACCGCAGAGGAGCGGGCCGCGCGATTCGTGGTGGATCCATCCCGTGGGTACGCTCCCGGTCTCTTCGGACATGGCCCTCGTGTACGACCCCACGTCTGGTGAGGCGGACGGCCTGGAGGTGCCTGCGGGCAGCCATCGGGTGTACGCGGTGATGGATGCGGCGCCGGGAGAGGCGCCGATGACGCTCGGGTTGCTGCTGTGGTTCGACGAGGCACCGCCGGTGGAGCTCGGTGAGTACTCGGGCGTGGGCGTGATGACGCACTGCGGCGTCGTGTGCCTCGGCGATCGGCGGAACGACGACGGCGCCCTGGTGAGCGGGCTGATGAGGCTGGCCGGGCAGGAGATCCGGCGCCGTGCGGCGAACGGCCGGGACCGGGGTCTGCTGCCGGCGTTCGAGGGGGCGTGTCGGCAGTACGGTCCCGACGCCCTGCAGCCGCCCGAGAACCCCACTCCTGACGCGTTCCGCGCCGGATGGCACGTCCTGTCGGACGAACTGACCGGGTCGACGGTCATCGCGCTGCTGGACCATGGCGAGAGCGGCGGCATCTACCCCTGTCTCGACGCGCAGGGCCGCGAGGTCGCCCACCTCGTGCAGTTCGAGACCGGGTGACGACCCGCCGGGGCGGTCCCGGTCCGGGCGGCCCGGGCCCGTGACGGGAGGTCCTGTCCGTGGCCGCTCACCCGCCGGTGGCGGCACGGACGCTGCCGCGCAGGGTGAAGATCTCGTCGACGCCGGTGATCTCCAGCAGTCGCCTGGCCTGTGGCGGGGGCGCGGCCAGGACCAGCTCGACCCCGGCAGCCCGTGCGCTGACGCGGATCTTGAGCAGTGCGTTCACGAGGGTGGAATCGCAGAAGGTCAGGGCCGACATGTCGACGACCAGCCGTGCGGGGCGATCGGCCACCGCGCGGTCGAGTGCGCTCTCCAGCACTCGGCTCTGGTCGTGGTCGACCTCGCCCGCAAGACGGACGACGTGGGATCCTCTGCCGGTTCTCGTGGTCGTGATGCGCATCGACGGCGCGGTGGCAGTGGTGTTCTCGGCGCGCGAACGGTGTCCGGCGGACATGGGCGGAGCCCCTTCCGGCGGGGGGTCTTCTCTGGTGGTGGGCCTGCGCCAGCCCGGGTGGCGTCGTCCGCAGCGCCGGGACGGACGTCCGGCCCACGGGAGGGGGAGCGCCCGGGCCGGGGTCTCCCGGGTTCCCCCTCCGGGTCTGTTCAGGCGGCGACCGTCAGGTCGGCGCGGCCGAACAGCAGGGCGTAGCCGCGGGGCAGCTGGGCGAGGATGCGGTCGCTGAGGTCGTCGTCGGCGAGGGCGGCGAGGGCGGCGAGGACGGAGGAGGTGTCCCAGCGGGCCGCGGTGAGGCTGGTGCCCAGGTTGCGGGCGACCGCTTCGACGAAGACGGGGGCTGTGACCGGGGCGGGGAGGGGGATCTGCGAGGCGAAGACGGCGCGGGCGCGGTCGGGCAGGACCGCGGCGAGGTCGCAGCGCTCCTCGCCGGTGAGCTGGGAGCCGAGGACGCCCATGACGGCGGTGAGGACGCGTTCGGCTTCCTCGTCGCCGGCGTAGCGGCCGAGGGTGCGGACCTGCTGGATCAGGTGGCGGTAGCGGGTCATGGCTGTGGAGCCTTCCGGGGGCCGGCCGGCCGCGGGTCGGCGGCGGCGTGGGGGTGGTCGGGGTCGTGTCCTGCGGTCGGGTGGCCGAACAGCAGGTCGTAGCCGGGCGGGAGTTGGAGCAGGATGCGCCCGGTGAGGTCGTCGCCGGCGGCGTCGGCCACGGTGGACAGGACGGCGCCGATGTCCCACAGGGCCGTGGCTTCGGTGGCGCCCTCGATCCAGGCGGCCGTCGCGCGCACGAAGCGTTCCGGGTTGAGCGGCTCGGCGGCCTGCAGGGGGTTGAGCAGGATCAGGGCCATGGTCTCCGGTAGCCGGGCGGCCAGTTGGGCGCGCACGTCGCCGACCAGGTGGGCGCCCAGCAGGGCCAGGACGACCCGGGCCGCGCGCTCGGCCTCCTGTGTGGTGTCGTACTCGCCGCGTTCCCGGACCTCCTCCAGGAACGCCTCCCATCGAAGAGTCACCGCGGTTCTCCCTCCGTCTCGGCGCCGGCGCGACCGGTGCCCGGATCGGAGTCCGAGTACCCGGTGCCGGTGTAGACCGGTGAGGTTCAGCAGCCGGATCTTGCGCCCCCGGGCCTGGCGCAGCGCTGCGGGCGGCCAGGGCGCTGACCGTCCGGGCGGCCTCGGGAAGCGGCCGGCGGGGGGTGTTCCGGGCGCCCCTTCGATCGAGGGGGGAGATCGGGGGCGGCCGGAACGGTCGGGGGACGGGTCAGGCCCGGATCTGCTTGCGTTCGCCGCTGTGGCTGATGGCGACCTTGCGGGGCTTGGCCTTCTCGGCGACCGGGATCTTCAGGGTCAGCACGCCGGCGTCGTAGTCGGCGGTGATCCCGGCG